>DATJNE010000212.1:0-76716 GCA_035508305.1 Acidobacteriaceae bacterium
GTATCGAGCTGAGCGTCGCTCAGGCGGTCGATGGCGGCGCGCAGGTTTTCCGGCAGCGCGGCGATGGTGGCGATGTGCGTGGGGTGATCGGTGAGATTGGCTTCAGCGCGGCGGAATCGGCCGACCGGGTAGCGCGGGTCGAACTCAGTCACTGGGGTGGCGGGTGCGGCGGTAGCGGTGCTCATACCCGCAAGGTACACCGGCGTCGAAAAGGCGGACAAGGCGGGGGCTGTTGACGACCGGCAGGCAGGCGCAGTCCGCCAGAACTGCAGAGGCCCGCGACACATTGGCTGCCTGGGTCGGTTGGGATCAGGCGGGCTTGTGGTTCGGGGTGCCGTTATGGGTGCGGTGATGATGGTGATGGTGGTGATGCGTCGCGGCAAAAGCCGAAGCAGTGAAGGCGAGCATGCAGGTGAGGAGGAGGAGCTTCTTCATGGTGATGAGGATGGCACGAGTGGGGCTCGACTGTCGCGTGAATTCTGATGAAGAATCAGGGAAGGCATACAACGAACGGGTTACTGTAGGGACAGGGGCCGCGGGCCGGCCAGCAGGAGAGGTTGAGCGTGGAACACAAGCAGTATTTCTTTGAGAAGTTCGGCGTTACGGAACGCCTGCTCGAGCGTTGCCTGGGCGAAGCCCTCTCGGCGGGGGGGGATTACGCGGATCTGTATTTCGAGTCGGTGGCCGCGACATCGCTGGGGCTCGATGAACAGATCGTGAAGTCGGCCAGCCAGGGCGTGAGCGCGGGTTGCGGCGTGCGGGTGGTCAGCGGCGAGCGCACCGGCTATGCGTATACCGACGATTTGAGCGCGGAGCGCCTGCTGCGCGCGGCGCGGACGGCGGCGCTGATCGCCAGCGGTCCGGCGAAGCAGCCCGTGCAGGGCTTCACGGAGACGGTGACGCCGAGTTTGTATCCGGCGCTGGCGGCGGAACTGGACACGGATCTGGCGGTGAAGCTGGAGCTGGTGCGGCGGGCGGATCGTGCGGCGCGCCAATACGACTCGCGGATCACGCAGGTACGGGCGAGCTACGCCGATGAGCTGCGGCGGATTCTGATTGCCGCGTCAGACGGGACCTTGGCAAGCGACACGCAGCCCCTGGCGCGGATGAGCGTCTTCGTCATCGCAAAGCACGGAGAGCGAACCGCGAAAGGCAGCTCGGGGGGCGGAGGCCGCGTGGAGATTGGGTATTTCACCGGCACAAAAGGGCCGGAGCACTTCTCCGAGGAGGCGGCGCGGACGGCGATCCTGCAACTGGGCGCGGTGGCGGCGCCGGCCGGCGAGATGGAAGTGGTGCTGGGGCCGGGATGGCCCGGAGTTCTGCTGCATGAGGCGGTGGGGCACGGGCTGGAGGCGGACTTCAACCGGAAAAAGACGTCGGCGTTTGCGGGACTGATCGGCCGGCCGGTGGCGAGCAGCAAAGTCACCGTGGTCGACAATGGGCGGATGCCGTCGCGGCGTGGGTCGCTGAACGTCGACGACGAGGGGTCGGCGACGCAGGAGACGGTGCTGATTGAAAACGGCGTGCTGAAGGGTTATCTGAGCGACAAGCTGAGCGCGCGGCTGATGGGGATTCCGAGCACCGGCAATGGGAGGCGCGAGAGCTACCAGCAGATTCCCATGCCGCGCATGACCAATACCTATATGTTGGCGGGCGAGGATGCGCCGGAGGACATTCTTCGCAGCGTGAAGCGCGGCCTCTATGCAGTGAATTTCGGCGGCGGCCAGGTGGACATCACGAGCGGGAAGTTTGTGTTCTCGGCGTCGGAGGCGTACCTGATCGAAGACGGGAAGGTGACAGCGCCGGTGCGGGATGCGACCCTGATCGGCAACGGACCGGAGGCTCTGAAGCACGTGTCGATGGTGGGGAACGACCTGGCGCTCGACGAGGGAATCGGAACCTGCGGCAAGGACGGGCAAAGCGTGCCGGTGGGCGTGGGCATGCCGACGGTGAAGCTGGACCGGATGACGGTGGGAGGAACGGGAGGAAGGTAGGGCGGACTGGGCAGGCGGACGCGCTTTTCGCAACCAGGCAAAGAAAATGGCAACGGCTACTGAAACGAAGACCAATCTGCAGGAACTGGCTGAATTTGTCGTGGGCCGGGCGCTGGTGAGCGGCGCCTCCGACGCCGAGGCCACCATTCGCCAGGGCGACGAGTTCTCGACGACCGTGCGGATGGGCGAGGTGGAGACGCTGAAGGAGTCGGGATCGCGCGGGGTGGGGCTGCGTGTTCTCGTGAAGGCTGACAACGGCTATCGCGTGGCCAGCACTTCGTCGAGCGACTTCACGCCGGAGGGGATTGAACATCTGGTGCAGGGAGCCGTGGGGCTGGCGCAGGTGACATCGGTGGATCCATTCGCCGGTCTGGCGGAGGCGAGCGAGTTCGGCAAACTCGGCGGCGACCTGGGGCTGTACCACGAGGATGTCTACGCGCTGCCCATCGAGGAACGCATTGGGTGGGCGCGGCGCGCCGAGGCGGCGGCCATGGGCGCCGACACCCGCATCGTGAACAGCGATGGCGCGAGCTTCGATGCGACGACGGGGCGCCGGATCTTTGCCAACTCGCGCGGATTCATCGGCGAATATCAGTGGTCGTATTGTTCGATTGCGGCCAGCCCGATCGCCCAGGGCGCGAACGGCGAGATGCAGCGCGACTACTGGTATTCGCAGGCGCGTTCGTTTCGCAGCCTGGAACAGCCGGAGGAGATCGGACGCGAGGCGGCACGACGGACCCTGCGCATGCTCGACGCCCGTCGGGTGCCGACGCAGCAGGCACCGGTGGTCTTTGCGCCGGAAGTCGCGCGCGGCCTCGTGGGAGCGGTCTTCGATGCGGCCGCCGGCGACGCCATCTATCGCGGCGCTTCGATCTTTGCGGGCAAACTCGGCGCGACGGTAGCGGCCGAGACGGTGACTGTCGTGGACGACGGAACGATGCCGGGCGGGTTCGGGACGTCGCCCTTCGACGCGGAGGGGTTGCCGAGCCGGCGGACGGTGATCGTCGAGCGGGGCGTGCTGAAGAACTACATCCTCAACACCTATGCCGGACGCAAGCTGGGCATGAAAAGCACGGGCAACGCGGGTCGCGGTCTGGCGGGAAATCCGTATCTCGACGCCGGTAACCTGTATCTCGAAGCGGGAGCACAGCCGGCGGAGGAGATCCTGCGCGGCGTGGAGCGCGGGCTCTACGTGACGCGAATGCTGGGCCAGGGCGTGAATCTTGTAACCGGCGATTATTCGCGGGGCGCGGCCGGATTATGGATCGAGAACGGCGAACTGGCCTTTCCGGTGCACGAGATCACGATCGCCGGGAATCTGCAGGAGATGCTGCGAAACATCGCCGCCATCGGGAGCGACCTGGTTTTTCGCGGATCGACGGCGGCGCCGACGCTGCGCATCGACGCCATGACGATTGCGGGTGCGTGAGAAGCAGTGATCCGTTGTCAGCGATCAGCGATCAGAGAGCGGGAGGCTCGCAGCTGACGCCGATCAACCTACACGTGCTGGACTTCGATCTCGGCAAGATCGCTGCGCGGTGAAGCTATCCAATGTTTCCAAACCAAATCCCGTTCAGCGCCGCGGAGCCGAGGTGGGAGGAGATTCCCGCGGCGGCGGGCGTGTTTGCGCTGTTCGGTGAAGACGCTCGCGCGCAGCCCTACGTGAGCCGGACGCCGAATCTGCGGCGGCGGATGCGCCGTTTGCTCGACTACCCCCGCGCGCCAAAGGCGGGCGTGCCGGGGACCCCGGGTGTCGACGCGCGGCCGGATCAGACAAAGCGGCTGCAACTGGCCGGGCGCGTGGCGCGCATTGAATATGCTCTGACCGGATCGGACTTTGAAGCGCTGCTGCGGCTGTATGAAGCATCGTGGTCGGTGTTTGGCGAACGGGCGCGCAGGCGTTTGCACCTGCGACCCCCCGCCCTGCTGCGCATGACGGTGGAAAATGCCTATCCCCGTGTTTATGTAACCAATCGAGTTACAAAAGCAGCGATGGAAGATCTGTACGGACCGTTTCCTTCGCGGCTGATGGCCGAGCGCTTTCTCGAGGACATGCTGGACCTTTTCAAACTGCGGCGGTGCGTCGACGATCTCGACCCGGATCCCGCGTTTCCCGGGTGCGTCTACTCGGAGATGAAGAAGTGCCTGGCGCCCTGCTTCCAGGGCTGCAGCGATGAGCGCTATGCGGCCGAGGCAGACGGGGTGCGGGCCTTCCTGCGCACGCGCGGCGCAAGCCTGGTCGACGCGTTACAGAAGCAGCGCGACGAGGCGTCGGGCCTGATGGAGTTCGAGCGCGCGGCCGAGATTCATGCGAAGTTAGCCAAAGCCGAGGCCGTCGCCGCAGCAACGCCGGAAGTCGTCCGCGGCCTGGCGCATCTGGACGGCGTGATCGTGCAGCGTGCGGCGGAGGCAGACCACGTGGCGCTCTTCGTGCTTCAGCATGGCTCTCTGCGCGGGCCGGCACTGTTTTCCGTTGCGGGGATGCGCCACCCGAATGAAACGGCCGGCTCCTCGTCGCTGTACCCGCAGCCGGTGTCATGGACGGAGGCCGTGCCGCTGGACGGTTCCGCGGTGACCCTGCCAACGCGGGACGAGCTGGAACAGAGACTCGAAGCGGCTCTGGCGCAGCTGACGCCCGCACCAACGCGGGGACGCGCGAAGCAACGCACCGGCGACCTCGCGGATTATCTCTGCCTCTTCAGCCGTTGGTATTACCGACCGCAGACGAAGCGCGTGGGCGAGATCGTCCTGGCGGGAGAGGACGGAAAGACTCCGGCGAAGGCAGTCCTGCGGGCGATCTCGCGCACGTGGGTGAAACAGAGCGCGGGGGCCGGAGCGCAGGGCCCGGAGGCAGCCTCTGCACACGGCCAGGAATCAGCCTCACCGAAACAAAATTAATCGCCCCGAGGCGGCGCCGGCGCGTGCGCCTTCACGAGCCCTCGACGCGCAGCAACAGGCCGCTGCCGCTGCGGATGTTCAGCTTGCCGGTTTTCGCCGAGATTCGGATCGCGCCGGCCGGATGCGTTCGTCCGAAGTGATCGATGGACAAGTTGTCATAGCCATACAGACCACAGGCGTTGCTCGAGAAAAGCCACAGCGCCTGCGGCGCAGCGTTGTCAGCGATCGCTCCGCGGCAGGGAGCGTTGGCCCTCGGGTGGTCAAGGACTCCGTTCGGCGTCGGCTCACCGACGATGTCCAGGCCCCGGGCCACAGGACCGCCGTCCGGATAAACGACGTCGCCCCCAATCTGAATGTGGTTTCGATCCTCCGGGCGGAGCGCACGATCGGCCCCGCCTTCCGGAATCTGAGCCTCATCGACTGCAAGCAGGGAAGCCAGAGCGCGCAGATTGGTGGCGATGGCATACCGCCGTCCGTGCTCGACGACAGTATCGAAGCGGAGCGTGAGAGTCGTCGGTGTCACGCTCACCACGTGTCCGAGCACGTGAGCGCCTCTGCGAATCAGGGTGCCGGGCACATTCTGCATGACCGTGCCACGGACCACGTGGCCCGGGGCGAGTTTTGCCGTTCTCAATCCGGTGTCGAGTTCGACGGGAAGGATGGTGCCGGAGGGGATGGCGTTCTGCGCCATGAGCGGAGCGGCCAGCACCAGGAGGAAGACCAGGCGCACGAGCTTCATGGGGAAATACCTCTCTGCCATCAGAGTAGACGAAGAGAAAACGGAGATGTCTGATGCGTGAACGGTGCAGATTCGTGACCTGAAAGCGCGCCGCACGCCCCCCGTGGTTTCCCCTCGCAGGGCGAGACGGGAACCAACGCGAGGACGAAGCCTGGCGGGCCTTATCGCTCCGGCGCCAGCACCGCGACACCGAACCCGGGCAAATCAACAGAAGTCACCGAGGCCTGGCTGCCGATCAGATCGCGCATGGGCTTAGGCAGCGCGACCTGCGCCGGATCCGATTTGTGATTGATCAGGATCAGCACCGACTTGCCGTTCCCGGAGCGGCGGCAGACTTCTACCCCCTCGGGCACGCCGGACAGAATCGGTTGCACACCCGCTTCGTCGAGCAGATGAGCGGTCAGCTTGCTGAGCGTCGCGGGATCGAGCCAGGCGCCGACGTACGTGATACTTCCCCTGCCAACATTGCGCGTGATAACGGCGGGCTGATCGTCGAGCCAGCCGTTGCTCCTGCCGTAGCGCATCTCCACTTTGGTGTCGGGGGACTGTACGCTGAGCTGTTCGGCCCAGATCGACGCCGTGCCGGAGCCGAAATCGCCGCTGACCGGAACGCTGGAGTCGAGGGCGTAGAACTGATCGACGCGGCCGCCAAGGAACGACACGAGCGGGCCGGGCTGGCGCTCGGGCTGCAGCGCGTTGTACTCATCCTTCATGCCGGTGCGAGGCCCAAGCAGCAAATGCCCGCCGTTGCGCACGTACTCCATGAGACGATCGGCGGTCTGTTGCGAGATCACGTTGAGCGCGGGGAGCTCGAGAACCTTGTAACGATCGAAGGGCGTGTCGATGGAAATGATGTCGACGGCCTGGGACTGCTCGCGCAGGGGGCGATAGAAGGCGACGATCTCGTTGACCGGATCGAAGGCCGCGCTGTGCCGCTGGAAATCAATCGCCCAGCGCGAGTCGTAGTCGTTGACCAGCGCGACTTCGGAATGCGGCGAGGTGCCGGCGATGGCGGGTCCGGCTTTGGCGAACTCCTCGCCAACCTGCTGCACTTCGGCGTAGACGGGAACGGGCGTGCCGTCGGCTCCCACCAGGACGCCGTGATATTCTTCCTGACCGTTGGGCGCACTGCGCCATTGCCAGTACTCGACGGCGTCGGCGCCGTGGCCAATGGCCTGCCAGGCCATGTCGCGCACCTGACCCTTGAGGAGCGGATTGTTCGTCGGGCGCCAGTTCACGAAGGCGGGCTCCGTCTCCATCACCCAGAAGTTCTTCATCTTGAAGCCGCGCGCCAGATCGTGGCGCGCGCCGTTGTCGATGTAGTCGTACTGGTCGGTGGAGATGTAATCGTCCCACGCGGCGATATCGAGCACAGAGTGAACGGTGTATTCGTTGAAGCCGTCGAACCAGCCCATGGTGTTGGTGGTGATGAACTGGCGCGGGTCGGCATGGGGACGGATCGCCGCGATCTGGTTTTCCGAGTAGCTCTTCCAGGTATCGGAGACAAAGCGCTTCCACTCCAGCAGCAGGGCGGGGTTCTCGCGATCCTGGCGGACCGGGATCTCGTCGAAATTGTCGTACGTCTGCGACCAGTAGGCGGTGGCCCAGTGCCGATTCAGGCTGGCGATGGTGCCGTATTTCTTCTGGAGCCAGGCGTGGAACTGCTCGCGGGCCGAGGGGCCGAAGTCTGGCTCGGCATATTCGTTGTCCAGTTGCCAGCCAACCACGTCGGGGTTGTGTCCGAAGTGAATAGCCATCTGCTCGGCGATGTCGTGCGCGAACTGGCGGTATTTGGGATCGGTGAAGGAGAACTGCTGGCGGTTGCCGTGCTCGGCGCGGCGGCCGTTCTCGTCGACGCGGAGCGTCTGAGGGTATTTCGTGGTGAGCCAGGCGGGTGGAGCGGCGGTCGGCGTACCGAGGACGACGCAGATGTGGTGGTGGGCGGCGGCGGCGATCGCGCGATCCAGCCAGCCGAAGTCGTAATGGCCCTCGGAAGGCTCCATCGTGCTCCAGGCAAACTCACCGACGCGCACAAGGTCGATATGCGCGGCTTCCATCCGGTCGAGGTCCTGATCCCATTGCGATTCCGGCCACTGCTCCGGATACCAGGCAGCGCCCACCAGCAGCGGCGGCTGGTTGGGATACTGCGTGG
Organism: Acidobacteriaceae bacterium; assembly: GCA_035508305.1. Lineage (GTDB taxonomy): Bacteria > Acidobacteriota > Terriglobia > Terriglobales > Acidobacteriaceae > Palsa-343. The sequence goes on from DATJNE010000212.1 coordinate 7,784, forward strand.
CCTGCGCGCGAAGCAGAGGAGCGGCGGAGAGAGCGAGAGCAGCGAGGCCAATGAAAACGTTTGCAGGGCGGCGGCAGGAAGAAGACATCGGGACGAATCTCCTCGGTTTCAAATGAGGCTGGTGAATCGCAGTCGCGGTGGCGGGACGCCAAAGACGCCAACACAGCAATCTAATCGCCGGATGGGCTGGACGCAAGGACGGATACTACGCGGGCAGGTCAGCGGCTGGGCGCAGCCTCCGCCGGAATGAGGCAAATGCGTGCGCAGAGGACGACGAGCGCGATCCAGAGCAGGTCGGCGCCGAGCAGGTGGGTCATTTGCAGCCAGGTGGGAGTAAGGAACGCGATGTCGGCGACCCCGAGCAGGTACTGGAGGCAGAGCAGCAGAACAAGCGCAAGCGCGAGCGCGCGATCCGCGGGGCGGCGCAGACTGCGAAGGACGAGCCACACGATGAAAACTCCGGCGAGGCCAGCAAACGCGGGATGCAGCCAGCGGATACGGAGGAGCCACGAGCTGTTGACGGAAAAATCCGCGGCGATGGCGCGGGCCAGATCATGCGCAGGGTATAGCGTGTCGCCCAGCGCGGCCAGCGAGCCGGTCACGCCGACGACGAGCGTAGCGATAAGGCCGGTGAGCGCGAGGCCCGGGGCGCACACTCCGAGGCCTCCGCGCGCAACGCCCGAGCGGCGGGAGAGAAAGTGCGCCGTGAGAGCCAGCGAGGCAAGCAGCAGCAGCGTGTTGGTGAAGTGCAGCCCGAGGTAGATGGCGCGAATGGGGGAAGCATTGCCGGCGACCAGGCCAAGCTCGACCAGCAGCGCGCCGAGCAGCGCTTCAATGAACGTGAAGACGAGCACCCCGATCACGAACGCGCGGGCAAAGTGCCGCTTTGGGGTGGAAAGAAAGGTCCACAGGACCAGCGCCAGGACGCAGAGCGTGTCGATGCCGCTGGTGATACGGTGGGAAAGCTCGATCAGCGTGGCGATGCCGGGGTGATGCACGATAAGGGTGCCGTCGCAGAGGGGCCAGTGTTCGCCGCAACCGCCTCCGGAGCCGGTGGCGCGCACCGCCGATCCCCAGACGATGACGGCGACGTTGTACGCGACGACCGCCCAGGCGAAGCGGCGCAGCGCGGCCGAGGGGCGAACGGGAACGGCGGTGGGAGCGGCGATGATCAAGCGGAACGGTCCGAAGGCGAATCAGGCACTGAGGTCAATTCTAGTCCGCCGCAACGCGGGAATGCGTACTCTGAGGACGGGGAGCAGACGGGCGCAGTGATCAAAACCGGCCAGCGGATTCTGAGTGCGACGCAACTGCGGCGCGAGGTGAACGCACGGAGTGCCGCACGCAGCGAGACTCCTGACCACGAAGTCTCGTATGGCGCGTCGCAGAGCGTGATCTTTCGCGAGAGCGACGCTGGGCATGGCAACTTCCTGCCGGCATCGTACGCGCGGATCCTCGCCAACCCGACGTGGAAGCAACGTCTGAGGAAGAGCTACACCGCGAGCCGATTTGTGCCGCGTGTATCGGATCGCCGGCGCTATGAACTGGACTGCGCGAGCAGCTCCGATGCATTGCTGATGAACGTGTTCTGCTATCCCGGCGTACTGCGTAACGCGCGGATGTGCGGGCAGCTCGGAATCGAGCCGGGGTTGCGTCCGGAATTCGGTTTTCGACCGGAGATTCCGCTCAGGAATGGGCGTGCCGATCGAACGGAGATGGACATGCGGCTGGGCGCGCTGCTGGTGGAGGCGAAGCTGACGGAGGGCGATTTCCAGCGAGCCCCGGTGCGGCTCGTCGAGCGTTACCGCGATCTCGAGGCCGTGTTCGACATGGCGCGGCTGCCCGTGGTGGACGGAGTCGTGCGGTCCTATCAGCTGATCCGGTGTGTGCTGGCGGCGCACGCCGGCGGAGCCGCATTTGCGGTGATTTGCGATGGGCGCCGGCCGGACCTGACCGAACGCTGGTTTGAGGTCATGCAGGCGGTGCGGGAGGTTGCGCTGCGGACGCGATTGGGTCTGCTGACGTGGCAGGAACTGGCTTGGGCGCTGCCGGCGCGCGTGCAGCGGTTCCTGCAGGAGAAGTACGGGATCGGAGGGTGATTTTGGTGGAGCTAGTCGGGCTCGAACCGACGACCTCCTCGTTGCGAACGAGGCGCTCTCCCAGGCTGAGCTATAGCCCCACGGCGGGAAAAGACTTCTTTGATTTTACGGTAGCAGGGCTCGCCGCGCCAGCGTCGGAGGAGCGCCGGGACGTGACCAATGGCAGGGGCGCGCAGAACCGATCAGCGCCGTTCCGCGGCGGCTGCCGCCTGGACTGCGGACAGAAGGGACGCGCGCAGAGCCGGGATCTGCTGGGCGGGGACTTCGCCCTGAGCGAAGTCGGGGGAGCCTCCGCCGCGAAGGCCGAACTGTGAGAGCGCATCTTTCAGAAGTTGGCCGCAGTCGAAGGTAAAGTCGAGGCTGCGCGCCAGAACGAGGGAGACGGAATTCGATACCTCGGAGCAGAAGAGGACAATGGTCGAGGGTGCGGCGGCGGTAAGACGCGAGGCGAGAAGGCGGCAATACTCGGGGTCGCGATCCTTCCAGGAGCGATCGACGACACGCAATCTGTTCTCGATGGGAACTTCGACGGCAAGACGCGCGGCATGGTAGTCGGCCAGTTCTTCGCGGAGGCGCTGGCGCTCCTTTGCCCCTGCTTTGGCATCGGATCGGAGGCGCTCGACGGCGGCCGGAATCTCCGGCGGCGTTGCGGAGAGGCTTGCGGTGAGCTGGCCGAGGATGGCGGCATCGGCGCGGGCGGCGGCGACGGCGCGCAGGCCGCAGACGAACTGGACGCGCACCCCGCGGCTGACCTTCTCGGTGCCGCGCAGCAGCAGCGCGCCGATCTGGCCGGTGGAGCGAAGGTGGGTTCCCCCGCAGGCGTTGCGGTCGATGCCGTCGATTTCGATCAGGCGTATGTCACCGGCGCGCTCGGGCAGCTTGCGCAGCTCCCCGGCTGCGAGCATGGACTCGGCTTCGGCACGGGAGACAAGACGGATCGCGACAGGGCGATCCTCGGCAACGATTTCATTACAGAGGCGTTCGATGCGCTCGGGGCTGTGAGCGGCAAAGGGCCCGCCGGCGAGATCGATGGTGGAGACGGTTTCGCCGAGGTGAAAGGAGACGGTAGGCGCATTCAGTTCACGGAGGAAAACGGCCGAGAGCAGGTGCTGGCCGGTGTGCTGCTGCATGTGGTCGAAGCGGCGCCGCCAGTCGACGTGGCCTTCGACGCGGGCGCCGACAGCGAGGGGCTTGCGGACGAAGTGCCAAACCTGGCCGTGATCGTCCTCTTCGACGGAGTCGATGGGGACATCCATGGAGGCCCCGCCGGGTGAGATGGCGCGGAGGAGACCGGTATCGAAGGGTTGGCCGCCGCTGGCGGGATAGAAGGCGGTGCGATCGAGGGCAATCTGCCAGAGCGACGCGCCGTCGGAGCGGGAGAGCTCGCGGACGTCAGCAACGGCGGCGGGAAACGATCGAAGGAACGAATCGGCGTAATAGAGCCGCTCGGGTGCGGGCATTCCTGAACTCCATGTCCGGCGTCTTGCGCGCCGGATCAAAAACCGGGCACGTCTGGGGTAAGCCGGATTTAGTGTAATGCGAGGGCGTTGAACTGTATCCAGGAATCGGAGCCTATCTTCTTCCATGTTCTTAACCTTCCTGATCTGGGCGATTGCCCTGGCCAGCATTGTGCTGATGCTGACGCGCCCCTGGGGGCTTCCGGAGTGGGTCTGGATCGGGGGGGGAGCCCTGCTCCTGGTGGCAACGCGGCTGCTGCCGCCTGGGGGCGCGCTGCATGCAATCCGCGAGGCCGAGGATGTGGCACTGTTTCTGACCGGGATGATGCTTCTGGCGGAGCTGGCGCGTGAGGAAGGCGTTTTTGACTGGGTGGCCGACATCGCTGTGCGCCACGCCAGGGGTTCGGCAAGCCGTTTGTTCCTGTGGGTTTATCTGGTGGGTATCGGGGTGACGGCTTTGCTGTCGAATGATGCGACGGCGGTGGTGTTGACGCCCGCTGTGCTGGCGGCGGTGCGCCGGGCAAAGGTGGAACCGACGCCGCATCTGCTGGCCTGTGCGCTGATCGCGAATGCCGCGAGCTTCTTGCTGCCAATTTCGAATCCAGCCAACCTGGTCGTGTATGGGGCGCGGCTGCCGCCTCTCGAGGTGTGGCTGCGAATGTTCCTGCTGCCGTCGGTGGCGGCGGTGGCTGCGACGTTTGTGTGCCTGCGGCTGCTGAGGCGGAAGGCGCTGGCAGGCCCAGCGGTGGCGGTAGCAGAGGCATATCGGCTGAAGGCGGCGGGCTGGCTGGCGCTGGCGGGGATCGGGTTTGCCGCAGCGGGGCTGTTGGTGGCCTCGGCGATGGGTGTGCCACTGGGTGCGCCGACGCTTGGCGCTGGCGTCGTAGCGCTGGCGCTGGTCGCGATGCGGGATCGCCGGGCGCCGTGGAATGCGTTGCGGAACGTGGCCTGGAGCGTGCTGCCGCTGGTGGCGGGACTTTTCATGGTGGTGGAGGCGCTCAACCGTGCCGGGATGCTGCGGCTCACGCGCGCCGGGCTGGCCTGGCTGGCGACGGCTCCGGATGGGGCGGGGAAATTCTGCGGCGGGTTTGGGATTGCACTGCTGTCGAATGCCATGAACAATCTGCCGGCGGGGCTGGCCGCGGGGACGGCGCTGCGGCAGACGGGCCAGCACGGGTTGCTGGCGCACGCGGTGATGATCGGGGTGGACCTGGGGCCGAATTTGTCGGTGACGGGATCGCTGGCGACGATTCTGTGGCTGATCGCGTTGCGCCGGGAGAAGGCGGAGATCACGAGCTGGGAGTTTCTGAAAATCGGCGTAGTGGCGATGCCGGTGGCGCTGGGTCTGGCGCTGCTGGCGCTGCGCTAGGCAGCGGCAGAGGGGGGCCGGGACGCACGGCGCGAGCCTGGTACCCCCGATTTATAATCGGCGCTGTCACTCATGCAAAATACCGACTGCATTCTGGAAGGGCGGCAGGTGGTCGAGATCGGCGAGATCATGGGCATTTTGCCGCATCGCTACCCGTTTCTGCTGATCGACCGGGTGATCGAGATCGAGCGGAAGAAGCGGATTGTGGCGCTCAAAAACGTCACCATCAACGAGCCGTTTTTCCAGGGGCATTTCCCCGGATTTCCGATCATGCCCGGGGCGCTGGTGGTGGAGGCGATTGCGCAGGCCGGCGGCGTGCTGCTGATGCCGGAGGTTCCGGACCGGGACAAGAAGCTGATGGTGTTCACGAGCATCGAGCGGGCGAAATTTCGCAAGCCGGTGGTGCCTGGGGATCAGCTGCGGATTGAGGTGAGCGTGCTGGTGTGGAAACCGCGCGTGGCGAAGATGGAAGGCCGGGCGACGGTGGATGGAAAGCTGGCCTGCGAAGCGGTGGTGATGTGCGCGCTGGTGGAGCGCAGCCCGGAGTCAGCGGGCGGGAGCGACCCCGAAGCGGGTTCACCGGCTTCTGGAACGCCACCGACTCCGTCCCCGTTGAGCGGATCGGTGAACGGCCAGTGAAGCTCGGGGTAGTGAGGAACGGGGAGTGAGCATTCACTCGACGGCGATTGTCGCGCCTGGCGCGGTCATTCCGGAATCGTGCTCGGTGGGGCCGTGGTGCACCGTCGGCGAAGATGTGGTGCTGGGCGAGGAGTGCGAGCTGATATCGCATGTGGTGCTGGATGGGCGGCTGACCGCTGGGGCGAGGAACCGGTTTTCGCCGTTCGCCTGCGTCGGCGTGGCGCCGCAGGATCTGAAGTACAAGGGCGAGGCGACCGGAGTCACGCTCGGCGATGACAATGCGATTCGCGAATGCGTAACGATTTCGCGCGGGACGGTGGGCGGCGGCGGGATGACGCGGATCGGCAGCGGCTGCCTGCTGATGGCGTATGTGCATGTGGGGCACGACAGCATGATCGGCGATCACTGCATCCTGGCCAACAATGCGACGCTGGCTGGGCACGTCACGGTGGAAGATTATGTAACGGTCGGAGCGCTTTCGCCGATCCACCAGTTCTGCCGCGTGGGGAAGTACGCGTACATCGGGGGCGGGACGGTCGTAACACAGGATGTGCTGCCGTATTCGCTGACCTCGGCAACGCGGGAGGCGCGTGCGTTCGGGATGAATAAGGTGGGTCTGGAGCGGAGGGGGTTCGATCGAACGCGGCTGCGGGCGCTGCATCACGCGTTCCGGCTGCTGGTGGCCTCGAAACTCAATACCGCCCAGGCGGTGGAGAAACTCCGCGCGGAGGGGCTGGAGTCGGAAGACGTGCGCTATCTGCTGGAGTTTGTCGAGGGGTCGAAGCGGGGAATTGTTCAGTAGAAGCGAGTACTGTCAGGGAGCTGCGGGCCCCGGGGTGTTTACCAGGAATTTACCTGGTTTTGTGGAAAACCCGAAAGGTCGCACAAACTGGAGTTACGGTCAGATGTGACTTCGGTAGGGCCGGTTAAAACATTGAAAGAGCGTGGGTTCGCCTGCTCAGAGCGGTTCCCTGAAGGGGAACGGGCGGTTGGGGCTCGGGCAACGGCGGGGCGGCCGGGAATCTTCCACAGAGATTTCCACAGCTGACGGCAATCGCTCCAGTAAGTCCGCAACAGAGACAGAGGCGGCTTTTCCGCGATGGGAAAAGCCGCCTGGCCAGGAGGGCAGTTAGTGCTGCGGGTGAGCAGCGCCCGGCGTGGACCGCGGAGCGGGAGCCGAGGGGACAGTCGGAGGCGGAGCCGGAACTCCGGACTTGGCGTTATACGCTTCGATCACAGCTTTGGTGATGTCGGTGGATGGAGTAGCCCACATGACACCGCTGCCCTGCTGGCTGGCGTCGAGAATGAGGTTGAACCCCTGCTGCTGGGCGTAGGAGATCATGACTTCGCCGACCTTGTTGGCCACCTGATTGAAGGTCTCCTGTCCATCCTGCTGCTCATTGCCCTGGAGATCCTGGGCGTCGCGCTGCAGCTGTTTGGTCTTGTCGTCGATGGTGCGCATGCGGCTCTCACGATCGACGTCGCTCAGGGTGGAACCGGAATCCTGGAGCTGCTTCTTCAGGGTTTCGATTTCCTGATTCTCGCTCTGCAGCCTGGATTCCTGGGGCTGGTACTTCTTGCGGAGATCGGCGATGTCGCGCTGGAACTCATTGGTCTGGGTCACGGCGCCGGAGAACTGGATGATGGCGATTTTGGTTGCGCCGGTAAGCGCGACCGGGGCGGGATCGGGTTTCGCGGGGGCGGCCTGGGCAATGGCTGCGACGCCCATTCCGGACGCGAGCACACAAACGAGTGACAACGAACGCTTCATGGAATTGAAAAACTCCTTCGGTTTCCTGGGTGGCTTGGCCCGCACTCCTCGCTCTGAAAAATCCGGTTCCTCGAACTGCTGGAGCGGGGACCGGGCTCAAATCTCGCCCGGTGATGCAGAGACGCGGACAGAGAAGATTTCTCAGGAACCTGGGCAAATTATAGGGCCGGGGGCAGGGGCAGTCAACGCGAAACAGGGGTTAAGGAGGGTGGGTTGCGGGTGACGGGTTGCGGGTGACGGGGTACGTCTTTGAGCCGGGTCGCGCATCTCATCGCCGGTGGCGTTGTGCCGCGTCGGTTGAGCCCACGTAGACCCGTAATCGGAAACCCGTCCCCCCGTTCCCCGCACTGCTCAGAACGTCGTGGCGACGGTCAGGCGGAAGGTCTTGCTGGGTTCGCGCAGGACGTAGAGGCCGTTGTAGAGTTGCTCGGCTTCGGCATACGAGTAGTCACCCGCACCGCCGGCGGGGAACATGCTGCGGGTGATCAGGTTTTGCCGCGAGAAGACGGTGAAGAGCTTGAGCGGGTTGACCGCGTAGTAGATGCGGAAGGGGGCGTTGATGATGGGCATCATGACGTCCAGTTCGCCGCCGGCTGAGTCGCGCGGGACGTAATTGGTGCCGGGAATGGGATCGATGGTCTTGCTGAAGGTGATCTGCTGGCCGCCCTGGCAGGTTCCGTTGATGTAGTTGGGGCAGCCGTAAAGCGGCGAATCGAGGGCGTCGATTCCCTCAGGACTCTGGCGCAGCTGACTGTTGCGAAGAGCCATGTCCATGCCGAAGTCGTTGAAAAAGTTGAAGCCAACGGTATGGCCGTAAATGGGGATCATGTACTGCAGGTTGGCCGTGAAGTTGGTGTCGCCGCCGATGGTGGCAATGCCGTATACAGGCAAAGGCACCTGGATGGGTCCGAGGCTCGGATTGGTGGGATCGCGCGGGACCGTGGACCCGTCAGGATTGGTGAGATCGAAGAGGACGCGCGTGGGCACAAAGCCGTAAGGAGTGACGGTGCGGACGTCAAAGCCGCGGATGTCCGCTTCGCCGCCAGCCGAGGGACGGTCGAAGGGCGGAGCCACGTCGCCGCTGAAGCCGGTGATGTAGATGGCCTGGAGGCGCATGCCCAGAGTGTTGCGCCCGGCGGGGTTGAACCACAGGCCCTTCATGGGCTGGTAGCGCTTGTATTCGACGACGGGACGGACGTAGCGGACGCTGCCCCAGATGCCGGCAAACTGAACGGTGGCGGCCAGCGACTGGCCGGTGTGCGGCAGATAGTTGCTGGAGATGTTGCTGGAGTTATAGCTGAACATTGCCGAGCTGGTGATGATGCCTTCGAGCGCGTTCTGGCCCTGAATGCCGCTGCGGAAAGCGAGAGTCTGGAAGAGGTTGCTGGAGGCCTGGCTGAAGGCGCGCACCGACGAACTGTCCCATGCGTAGGTCGCGCCGACGCGCGAGAACCCGAAGAGGCTGAAGTGGCGGATGGGGTAGCTGACGGAGAGATTAAAGCCTTTCTCACCCTGGTTGTAATTCTGCAGCAGCGAGCTGATCGCGGAATTCTGATTGCCGGTGGCGGTGCCGGAGAGAGAGTAGCTCTTGGAGGCGTTGTAGTCGGTCTTACGATCGAAAACCTGGAAGCCGATGTTGAGCGGCTTATTGCGGAAATAGGGCTCGTTGAAAGCGAAGAGCAGGTTGCGCGCCAGGCTGCCGGCGTTGGCCTGGACGCTGAGGGTTTCGCCGAGGCCGAGGAAGTTGTTGGTCTGGTAGTTGAGGCCGAGGAAGGCTCCGGAAAGGCCGCTGACGCCGCCGTTGAGGCCGATGGAGTTCTTGCCCTTCTCCTGAACCTTCAGGAGAAGATCGACGGTTGCATTTTCGGTGTTCTGGTGCGTCTCCGAGTCCTGATCGACGCGCAGCGGATTGAAGTAGTCGAGCTGATTGAGGCGGAGAAGGCTGAGCTCCCACAGATGGCTGTTGTAAACCTGGCCTTCCTGCAGGAGGAGCTCGCGGCGGATGACGAAGTCGCGGGTAACGGTGTTGCCCTGGAACTCGATGCGCGAAACGGTGAACTGTTTGCCTTCGTCGATGTCGATGTTCCAGGTGACGGTGTGCTTCGCATCGTCGAACGTGGGGACAGGCAGGGGGCTGAAGTTGATATAGCCGTTCTGGCTGTACGCCTTCTGCAGGTTCTGGAGGTCTTTCTGGAACGTCGTGAGGTTGAAGATGGTGCCGTCTTTCTGGCTGAAGATGGCGCGCAGAGCTTTGACGTTCGTTCCGGGCTTGTAGCCCGTGAATTTGATAGCGGCCAGGCGATAGCGCTCGCCTTCCTCGATATTCATATGGATGTCGATGCGCTTGCCCCTCCTGGGACGGAAGGTGAACAGGGACAGCCCGGACTCATTGCGGATTTTAGTGGTCGGAGAGCCGACGGGGCCGCCGCGCAGGTAGCCGCGATCGCGATACGCCTGGCGCACGCGCTCGGTATCCTCGTCGAGCTTGCTGGCGTCGTAGGTGCGGGCGAAGAGGTTCTCCAGAAAGATGGAATGCGGGATGCCGATGGGGCGGAGATTGCGCATGGACTCGCGGAGGACGCGCGAACTGACGCGACGATTGCCGGAGAACGAGATCTTGCCGACCTTGACGGTAGGTCCTTCCTTGATCTGGAAGACGATCTGGACCGAAGCCGGCGGTATGGTCTTGACCTCGGGACGCACGGTGGCAAACTGGTGGCCGTGCTCGGCGAGCATCTCCTTGATGACGGTGACGGCATGAGCAATGCGCGCCGGGTCATACTGACTTTCCTGGGAGAGGCCGACCTTCTCTTTTTTGAAACGGTCGAGGATATCGGACTCGGTGATGGAGTTGTTGCCCTTGTAGGTAATGTCGCGGATGACCGGTTTCTCGCGGACATAGACGTCGAGAATAACGCCCTGGGGGGTGTCCTCTTTTTCGATGCGAACATCTTCGAAGTAGCCGGTGTTCCAGAGAGAGTTGAAGTCGCGCTCCACGGTGAGAGGATCGTAGGAATCGTTCACGTGGCTGAACATCCTGGCCAGGATGGTTTCCTTGGGAATGCGGCGGCTGCCGATGACACGAATCTCGACGATCTTTTCGCCGACATCGCTGGAGGGAGCAGAGGCCTGGGCGAACAGCGGCGCGACCGGCAGAAGCGGGGCCAGGAGGAGAATCAGAATCAGGGAGCGCCTCAGGAGCCGGCGCAGATTCCTGCATGATACGTGCGGGGAGCCAGCGCTCCAGAAGCTCACGGAAAAAATAGGCACACCCTCACTGCTCAAAATCGGGCCGTTCTTTGGGAAAAGGCGATTATATCAGCGCGAATCACGCGCGCGGACGCGCCGGTCGGGGGCAGAAAGCCAACGCAGGCGGCAGTTTGAATCGTGCATTCCGGCGGAACTGACACCAACTGCATGATCCTCATCTCCCATCCCGCAGAACTGTGCCTGCTGAGGATGCAAATCGGGGAGAAAGTGCGTTCAGTTTATCGAAGATCGCTTCGATTTTGGTGGGACGCGGGAGACCTGCGAACGTCAACGAGCACGGAATAGAAAACGGGTCCGCCGCCGAGATCGTTGAGGCGCTGCGAGGTGAGCAGATTGACGTTGTGGCCGCCGGCGGAGAGCTTGTTCCAGTTGAGCCGGGCGGCAACGACGCCGGGACGCACGCTGCCGTTGACATGCGCGCGCAGCGCGAGGGCGCCGCGATCGTTGAAGATCTCCACCATGTCGCCGTCGGCGATGCCACGCGGCGCAGCATCGTCATTGTGGATCTCCAGCACTCCGTTGAAGCCGGATTCCATCTTCCGGTGACCCTCAAGGTTGGGGAAGGTGGAGTTCATATAGTTGTCGGCCTTGCGCGGCAGGAATTCGAGGGGGTAACGGCCGCGCCCGGCGGCGTGGCGCGATTCTGCCGCAGGGCGGAAGGCGGGCAGAGGGTCGATACCCTCGGCGGCAAGCGCAGCGGAGTAAAACTCGATGCGTCCGCTGGGCGTGTCGAAAGGTCCTTCGGCGTAGGGCAGGAATCCGCGAGTGGCGTTCGGGTTGTCGGCAAAGCGGAGACGCTGCGCGCCGCCGGCGTCGTGCAGGGTATCCGCGGTGATACCGGCGAGCCAGGGATGCTGATGCTCCGGATCATCGACGCGGAGGGCCTGGGCGATCAGATCGTCGGGGGTGTCGCGGAAGCACGGCTCCGGGAATCCCATGCGCTGAGCGAGCCGGGAAAAGAGCCAGACATTGGAGCGTGCTTCGCCGAGGGGCGCGATGGCCGGTTCGGAGAGCTGGACATAGTAATGACCGTAGGCGCCCTGAATGTCCTTGTGCTCCAGGAACGTCGTCGCGGGCAGAAGAATGTCGGCGTAGTCGGCGGTATCGGTGAAGAACTGTTCATGGACCACGGTGAAGAGGCCGGGGCGGGCGAGGCCACGGAGGACGGCGGTCTGGTCGGGTGCAACTGCTGCGGGATTGGAGTTGTAGACGAAGAGCGCGTGGACGCGAGGGCCGTCGCCGGGGTCCGTGCCGAGTTCGTTCAGGGCGTGGCCGAGGACGGACATGTTGACGGTGCGCGCTGCGCGGCCGAGGGGACTGGACAGCATCAGGTCGGGGCGTTGCAGGGCGGCGCTGTCCCACCGGAAGGCGCCACTGGTGGAGAGCTGGAGACCGCCGCCGTAGTGCTTCCATGCGCCCGTAAGGGCGGGCAGCATGGCGATAGCGCGGGTCGCGGCGCCGCCGTTGTCGCAGCGCTGCACGCCATAGTTGAGGCGGATCACTGCGGGTGTGGTGGTGGCGTAATCGCGTGCGAGGCGCTCGATATCGGCGGCCGCGATGCCGGTGAGCGAAGAAACGCGATCGGGCGGGTATTCCGCGGCGCGTTCGGAGAGCTGATCGAAGCCGCACGTCCAGCGGGAGATGTAGTCCTGGTCGAAGAGACGATCACGGACGATGATATGCATCATGCCGAGCGCGAGCGCGGAGTCGGTGCCGGGGTTGATGGGGATGTGCCAGTCGGCGGCGCGCGCAGTACGCGTGGCGTAGGGATCAATGACAATCAGCTTTGCGCCGTTGCGGCGGGCCTCTTCCACGAAGGGCCAGAGATGGATGTTGTTGCCGTGAATGTTCGCGGCCCAGGCGAGGATGAGCTTCGCGTGCGAAAAGGCTTCGGTGTCGGTGCCGAGCTTGCGGCCGTAAACGGACAGGAGGGCTTGGCCGCCCGTCTCCGAGCAAATGGTGCGGTCGAGCTGCGAGGCGCCGAGACGGTGGAAGAAGCGGCGATCCATGGATCCGTAGCCGAGCTGGCCGATGGTGCCGGCGTAGGAATAGGGCAGGATCGATTCGGGGCCGTGTTCGCGGGCGATGGCGGCGAGACGGGCGGCAATGGTGTCGAGGGCCTGGTCCCAGGAGATGCGTTCGAATGATTCCGATTCGCGGCCATGAGGCAGCGCGGCTTTGGGGACGCCGGCGCGCCGGCGCATCGGGTAGAGCAGACGGTCGGCCGAGTAGACGCGGTCGAGGTATTTGGCGACTTTGCCGCACAGGAAGCCGCGCGTGACAGGGTGGTTCGGGTCCCCGCGGAGTTTGGTGGCGCGCCCGGAGTCGTCGATCGTGACCAGCACCCCGCAGGAGTCGGGGCAGTCATGCGAGCAGACGGCATGAACGGTGCGGGGCATAGAAACAGGGTACAAGAGTCAGGAACGAGGAGACAGGAGGAATCAGCGAAGAGCGATCAGGGATCAGGGACAAGAGAGCAGGGACCAGAGAACAGCGATCAGAGAACAGAGAACAGCGGGCTGGGATGCTGGAAGCGGCCGAGATCAGCGGCTGGTTTTGGCTGTGGGCATTTCCTCGGGCGTCGTGGCTGACGTGGGCAGTGAAACGACAGGGGCGAGGGGCAGAGTAAAGAGGAAAGTGGCGCCGTTGCCGAGCTCGCTTTCGACGCGAATGGCGCCTCCGTGGGCGATGACGATGTGCTTGACGATGGCGAGGCCGAGGCCGGTGCCGCCGGATTCGCGGGAACGGGCCTTGTCGACGCGGTAGAAGCGCTCGAAGATGCGGCTGAGGTGCTCTTCGGCCATGCCCTGTCCGAAATCCTGGACATAGAACTCGACGGCGTTCTCGATGGGCCGCGCGCCGACGACAACGCGGCGGCCGGCAGCGCCATATTTCATGGCGTTCTCAATGAGGTTGCCGAAAACCTGGGTCATCGCATCGACGTCGGCAAGGACCAGGGCATCCGTGGCTTCGCCGGCTTCGAGAGCGATCCCCGATTCGACGACCATGCCGGCGAGCGATTCGATGGCGTCGATCACCAGCGCGGAGGCGCGCACCGGCTGCACGCGGGGCTTGTGCTCGCCGGACTCGACCTGAGCGAGAGCAAGAAGATCTTCGGTGAGGCGGTTCACCCGGCGGGCGTTCTTGAGGATGATGGCCATGAATTCGCGGGCATGGTCGGGCAGCTCCATCTCGTCTTCGAGGAGCGTTTCGACGTAGCCGGAGATGGAGGTGAGCGGGGTGCGCAGTTCGTGGGAGACGTTGGCGATGAAGTCGCGGCGCGTTTTCTCGGCGCGCTCGATTTCAGTAACGTCGTGGAGCACCGCGACAGCTCCGCCGTCGGGAGTGGGCGCGGCGCTGACCTCGAACGCGCGGCCCGGCACGACGGTGAGTGCGCGGCCTGCGCCGATACGCCGCTCGCGCAAGGCCACCTCGACGCACTTGAGGATTTCGGGATCGCGCATGCTGAGAACCAGGGCCTTGCCGGGACGCACGGCGCTGGGCGCGATGCGCTGCATGACCGCGTTCGACCAGCTGACCTGGCCGGATGCGTCGACGGCGATAACGGCTTCCTGCATGGAGTCGAGCAGGGCGGCCAGCTCACGCTGCTTCGCTTCCAGCGCATGGAAGGAACGCTCGAGGCGATCGGCGGTTGCGTCCAGGGCGCGGGCGACCTCGCCGATTTCGTCGTCGTCGTGCTCCCTGATGCGCGCGGAGAAATCGCCGGCGGCGATGCGGCTGGAGAATACAACGATGCGGCGCAGGCGCGCGGCGATGCGATGCGCCAGCCACGCGGAGGCGAGGGCAGCCAGTACGAGAGCAATGAGCGAAGCGGAAAAGAGGTCGCGGCGGAGGACGTGGAGCGCGGCGGCGCGCTGCATGGGGCTGAGGGATGCGACGCGCGCTTCTTCGTGCAGGGAGTGCTCAACGATGTTGCGGAACGACACGTCGAGGATGGCCGTGGCAATGCACAGCACCAGGAGAAAGGAGAAGAGCAGCTTGGAGAAGACTCTGCCGGTCACGGTGCAAACCAGGTACAGCGTTCAGCGTACAGCGTTCGTCCCGGGCCTGTCGTTCAGCGGGCAGCCGGCGGGCTGCCCGCGCGGCCGTCAGCTTACTTCTCGTCGGCGGAGGCCCCGTAGAGACCTGGGATCGGAACATCGAGGAGGCGAAGGAAGACCCCGAGCTGGCCGCGGTGGTGGATCATGTGATCCATAAAAACGCGCCGTAGCGCCATGACGCGAGGGAAGGCGCCGACAGTGCGATCGCCCGACCTGATCGTCCACGTCAGCGAAAGCTGATCTTCGCGAAGGCTCGACAAGGCGGTGCGGGCATCGGCGGCGGCTTTGTCGAAGTGCTCGAGGAGATCGGCGCTCGAAGAAGCGGTCCACGGAGTAAATCCGACGGGGCGCACCAGCTCTTCCGTGGTAATGATCGAGGGGCAACGCGCCGGCAAATCGGCTACGTGGGAGGCGAGCCGACCGAGAGTCATGGACTTCTCGTGGGGTTTCCAGGCAAAGCTCGCCTCCGGCACGCGCTCGAGCAGCTTGCGGGTGCCAGGCATTTCCAGATCGAATTCCTGCAGGAACAACTCCGGGATGGTCATGGGTCCATTCTCTACCTGGAGCGACGGGCTAGCCGGCAGCGCGCTCGTTGGCGCGGGGAATCTCGAAGCGATAGCCTGCTCCGCGGACGGTCTTGAGATAGCGCGGGTTCTCCGGGTCGGTTTCGATTTTCTCGCGGATGCGGCGAACGTAGACATCGACCGAGCGCGGCGTGACGAAGCGGGCGTCGCCCCAGACGGCGTCGAGGAGATGGTCGCGGCTGAAGACGCGGCCGGGATGGCGGGCGAGGTAGTCGAGGAGCCGGAACTCCGTGGCGGTGGTGGTCGTGAGGCTGCCGCGGACGCGAAGCTGCATGGCGCTGGCGTCGATCTCGACTTCCTCGAAGGCGATGGTCGAGGGTGTGGAGGGGCGCTCGAAGCGGCGCAGCACAGCCTTGACGCGGGCCAGCAGTTCGCGCGGGGCAAATGGCTTGGTGATGTAGTCGTCGGCGCCCAACTCAAGCCCGAGGACGCGGTCGTTTTCCGCGGCGCGCGCGGTGACAAAAATGATGGGGATGGCGCTGAGCGCGGGATGATTGCGCAGGCGGCGACAGACGTCGAGGCCATCGCCCCCGGGAACCATGATGTCGAGCAGGAACAGCGCAGGCGCCTGGCGCTCGGCGTCGGGGATCAGACTCGAGGGGGTGGAATAAATGCGAGCCGGAAAGCCGGCGGCTTCAAGGTGGTGCTGGATGAGGCGGGCAATATCGGTGTCATCCTCAAGCACAAAAACCGTCTGGCTCAAGCGAAGGGTTCCTTTCCCGCGGTCCCCTGTGGGCGGCGCGTTCCGCCCCCAGCCTAAACCGGGAGGGGCAAAGAGATTGCAAACGTTGTGTTAATTCGGGAGACCGAAAAGAGGACAAGGGTCGCTGAGGTGGAGCGGTGCGCGCGGGGGTCGAAATACCGCATTTTCGATTGCTTGTCCCTTCGGATTGTGAGATTTGCGAGTTGTACCGGGTGTTATACTTCGGTTAACCTTGTGTCCCGATTTCTCAGGATCCGGAGCGTTGGGGCGGATTCCCGCGCCGGGTTTGTCGGGTAAAGCAGGATCCGTGTCCGCTACAACTATTCTGTGCATTGACGACGAAGCGCTGGGGCTTGAGATCCGCAAAGCGGTGCTGGAGCGAGCCGGATATCACGTTCTGACGGCAGTGGATGGTGCGACGGGACTGGCGGTGTTTCGCAGGCACACGATCGACGGGGTCGTGCTGGACTACTATATGCCGGAGATGGACGGAGGCGCGGTGGCGGAAGCCATGCGGCGCGAGCGGCCGGAAGTTCCCATCCTGCTGCTTTCCGCATACATCAATCTCCCCGCCGAGGTAGTGGACCTGGTGGATGTAACGCTGCTGAAGGGCGAAGGACCGCTGGAGCTGCTGGAAAAGCTGCACGCGATGCTGCAGGCGTCGCGATCGCGGGGCGGCGAGGGGCAGCTTCGCGGAGGAGTTGCGTGAAGGCTCCGGAATTCAATCGGACTCTGCGACAGCTGGTGGCGCTGCCCATCCTGCTGCTGATCCTGATGGCCGGGTTTCTGGTGTGGCAGATCGCCGCGGCAACGGCGGCGCAGACAGCGCTGGACCACAGCGATCGAGTGACGGCGCAGCTGCAGGAACTGGAAAATCTGTTCGTCGATCAGGAGACGGGACTGCGGGGCTTCCAGCTGACCGGAGACCCGGTCATGCTCGACCCCTGGAAAGCGGCAGCCGGTCCGATTCAGATTCACTTCGGCAATCTGCGCGCGATGCTGGCCGGCGATCCGGGCCAGATTAAGGCGGTGGACGATCTGGAGGTTCGCTACAACGCGTGGCTGGGTTACGCGAATGCGGTACTGAAGCAGGATCCGAAGGTGGTTGCGGCTGCGGGAATGAACCAGCGCGGCAAAGCGATGATGGACGGGATTCGCGCGGCAACCTCGAAGATGTTGCAGCAAGAGCACAACACTCGCGCGCAGCGCTATCGCTACGCGCGCTGGCTGCTGGGCCGGGAAATGATTTCGCTGCTGGTCTCCGCGGTGGTGGTAGGCATCTTTCTGGCGCTGTTTACGCGGCACCACGTACACGCCATTTCCGCGAATTATCAGCGCAGGATCGCCGAGATCACGGAGCGGTCGAACGATCTCTACGAAAGCCAGCAGTGGTTCAAGACCACGCTGGAATCGATCGGCGATGCGGTCATCGCCTGCAATCATCGCGGCGCGGTGACCTTCATGAACGAGGTGTCGGAGAAACTGACGGGCTGGCCGCTGGCCGAAGCGCAGGGCAAGCCGCTGGCGAAGGTCTTCCACATCATCAATGAGCAGACGCGGGAAGCGGCCGAAAACCCGGTGGAGAAGGTGCGGCGTCTGAAGCAGGTGGTGGGGCTGGCCAACCACACGGTTCTGGTGGCGCGCGGCGGGCATGAATATGTCATTGACGACAGCGCGGCGCCGATCATGAGCGGCGGCGGCCGGATGATCGGCGTGGTGCTGGTGTTTCGCGACGTGACCGAGGAGCGGCGGGTGCAGAGGGCGCTGGTGGCCTCAGAGAAACTGGCCGTGGCCGGGAGGCTGGCGGCGAGCATCGCGCACGAGATCCACAATCCGCTGGACTCTGTGGCGAACCTGCATTTCCTGCTGGACCAGGAGAGCGATCCGGAAAAGCGAGTTGAGTACCTGCGGCTGGCGCAGCAGGAACTGGGGCGCACGATGCAGATCAGCCGCACCATGCTGAGCCTGTATCGGGAACCAAAAGCGCCGATCCAGATCGATCTGCGGGAACTGATCGAAGGCGTTCTGCTGCTGCTGGACCGCCGCATCCAGCACCTGGGGATTCGTCTGGAAAGGAAGATCTCCGGCGAACTGGCGGTGGAAGGATTTCCGGCCGAGCTGCGTCAGGTGTTCACGAACCTGATCGTGAATGCGATCGAGGCCGCGGGGCAGAGGGGACGGGTGCGCATCACCATGCAGCGTGCGGATCCGGGCGAGCTGAACGGAGCCGGGGCGATGATCGATATCGCGGACAGCGGACCGGGGATTCCTCCCGAGGTGGCGAAGAAGCTCTTTCAGCCCTTCTTTACCACCAAGGGCGCGGAGGGGACGGGTCTGGGGTTGTGGGTGAGCATGGGCATCGTGCAGAAGCACGGCGGTTCGATCAATATTGCCGAGGATCTGAACCGGGAGCTGTCCGGCGCCTGCATCCGGGTGTTCCTGCCCGCGCGCACCATGGCGCGGCAGGCCGGGCAGCCGGCGGCCTGAGCGGACTCAGCCGTAGTAATTCCGGAACAGATTTCGCACGGTTCCGTAGCACTCGCAGGCGGCGTTCTTCAGCCGCGACCGGTCCACGATGCGGATGTGGCCGCGCCGGTAGGAGATGAGCTTGCCGCGCCGCAGGGATCCGGCGGCGAGAGTGACGGTGGTGCGCCGCGCACCGAGGATGTCGGCGAGCAGGCCCTGATTGAGCAGAAGGTTGTCGGTCCCGGTGAGGTCGTGGGCCGTGAGCAGCCAGCGCGCCAGCCGCTCCTCGGCGTCGTGCAGGCGGTTGCAGGCCGTGAGCTGGGACAGAATCATATTCCGGCGCTGGGCGCATTTCATCACCAGACGGCGCAGAGTCTCGTTGTGCTCGACTTCCCGGAGGAGTTCGGGGAAGGAAATGCGCCAGGCGCGGACGCGGGTTTGAACAATGCAACGGGCGGGACTGATGGGTTCGCCACCCAGCAGGTGATAACAGGGCACGACCCCTTCATTTCCGGTCAGGCCGATCTCCGCGGTGCGGCCGTCGGACATGGAGAGCATCCGGGAAGCGAGACCGGAGGTGATGAAGAAGGCGGAGCGGGGAACCTGTTCGGCCTCGTAGAGGACGGTGCCCGGCGGAAGTGAGACCTCCTCGAGGCGGGAACAGAAGGCGGTCCGGTAAGGCTGAGGAAGACTCTCGAGAAGCAGATTTTCGCTGCAGTGGCCCATGGTGCTCCGTTGTGCTTCAGGAGCAAAGACAATCGGTGCCGAAGTCCGGCAAAAAGTCATTGTCGCTGAAGAAAAAACGGGAACCTCAGATTGCGAATGACAGCAATTCATGCCGTATTTTTATGCTCGCTATCGGACAGATATGTTCGGTATTAGACCGACTCCGATGAGCGAAGCGATTTATCGTTCGCGAGTCCCCGTCCATGCTTTTGGGATGCGTCGCGCGGGACATCTTCCTGTCCGCGGCGGGCTAAAAAAGCGGGGCAAGGGCGGGATGCCTGCCGGCGCAATTTGGCGGACGGCGAACAGGAGCAGATTTTTGTACGGGCGAGGCAACGCGAGCGCATGAAGGGAAAACCCCAGGTTCTGTGTGTGGGGCGCGATGTGGTTCTGAATCGCACGCGTCGTCTCATTCTGGAAAAGAGCTTCGAGGTGAAAGTGGCGCAAAACGTGGGGGAGGCGCTGGCACTCCTGTCCGGCCAGCGCTTCGATCTGGCGCTGCTCTGCCACTCGCTTTCCGAGAGTGAAAGCCGGGAAGTTGTGGAGTTCGTGCACCGTCTTCCGTCGCCGATCAGGATCCTCGCGCTCAGCGAGGGGCGCGACAGCCTCCTGCTGGGCCCGCAGGACGATGAGTGCGTTTCGGCCGGGCCGGCCGATCTGCTGAAGAAAGTGATGGCCATGGCGGGATCCTCGCCGCCTGGGGCGAAGGAGCCGGGATCCGATGCGCCCACGCCGGAGACGCTGCGGGGTGCGGAGTAGG
The DNA here is from genome assembly GCA_035508305.1 of Acidobacteriaceae bacterium. GTDB lineage: Bacteria > Acidobacteriota > Terriglobia > Terriglobales > Acidobacteriaceae > Palsa-343. Next base: position 27,689 of record DATJNE010000212.1, read on the forward strand.
CAGGGGATCGTATCCGGGGGCCGGCTCTTTAGTGCACGTGGCCGTGGTGATGATCGTGATGCGCCTCGGCCTCTTCGACGGAAACCAGACAGCCGTGGGCGGTCTCACAGACCACATGCTCAAACTGCAGGGTGGTGTGGTAAATGCGGAATCGCTCGCGCAGCACGCCGTTGATGCGGTCGAGGATGAGGTTGCTTTCCGACGGCGGGATATCGGCAATAGTGACGTGACTGGAGAGCGCGTGCGAATTCGAAGCGAGGCTCCAGACATGGAGGTCGTGGACGTCCTCGACGCCTTCAATGGCGGAGAGCGTCGTGCGGATGTCGATCAGCGAAATGCCGCGGGGTGTGCCTTCGAGCAGGATATTCAGCGTCTCGCGGACGATAGCCAGCGACGACCAGAGGATGAGGGCGGCGATGGCGAGAGAGAGGGAGGGGTCGATCCAGGTAGCGCTCGTGAGGAGGATGGCCAGACCGCCGGCGATGACAGCGGCCGTAGAAAGGGTGTCGCCCAGCATATGGATGAAGACACTGCGAATGTTGACGTCATGGCTGACCCGCCACAGCATGGCGGCAATGAGGCCGTTCATCAGGACGCCGGTGGCGGCGACATACATCATGATGCGGGGCTGCACCCGCGTGGGAGTGTTCAGGCGGTGAACGGCTTCGACGGCGATCCAGACGGCTATAAGGATGAGGGTGAGGGCATTGAGAAAAGCAGCGAGCACCCCGGCGCGCTGGTAGCCAAAGGTCTTGCGGTCGGTAGCGGGACGGGTCTGGAACCAGACGGCCACGAAGGAGAGCACGATGGCGAGGGCGTCGGAGGCATTGTGGCCGGCCTCGGAGACCAGGGCCAGGGAGTGAGCGCGGAGTCCGGCAAGGAGGGTCAGAACGACGTACGCGATGGTCGCGAGGAGAGAGAGTCGCAGCACCCGCTGCATGGCCGCAGTGCCGGCGCCATGAACATGCATACAGGATCAGTCTATCGTGCCGGTCGCGATCTTCATTGCACAGGCGCTGATGCGTGGGGATTGCTGCGCTGTGGCATGGGACGAGCCGGCACGGATTCGGCGGTGGTGCGCAGCCCACTCCAGTTCTCCGCGATGACGATGCTGTTTTCCGGGCGGTGAATGTCGTAGCGGACCGAGCAGGGAAAGCCGAGGCGCAGGTCGGCCGGGTTCACGTAGTCGCGCAGGGTGGTGACCTCCTGCGAGCATTCGTAGGCAACGCCGCCAATCTCGTATTTGTAGAGGATGAAGTGAATCTCGCGGGGCTGATCGTCGCCGGCCAGGTGCTCGAGCTCGGAAAGGTCGAGGATGGTGCCGTCGATGATGCGGCCGGAGCGGACGAGCTGGGCGCGACGCTCGCGCTCGATTTCTTCGGCAGTGGGGCGGCGGCGCAGAAGAAGCCAGGCGGTCACGCCGCCGATGCATACAACCACGCCCGCGATCGTGCCTATCACGCGGGGATCGTGCAGTGACTGGCCGAACATCCGGTGGGCTCCGAGGACCAGGGAGGTGAAAGCGCCGACAGTTGCAGGATAGCTCAGATTGCAGGGGTTTGTGATGCCCCGGAAGAGGAGTTGCCGCCGGCTGGTAACGGGAGGCTGCGTTATACTCACGAAAGAGATGGCAAGAGGCAGATTTTCAGAAACGGCCGCTTCGGGCGGTCGTTTTTCCGTCAGTACACAAGGCAAGGCGGGAGCCGCCGGCGAAGGCAGCGGGGGCAGAGTTCGGGTGCGCTCGACCACAGTGATCTGCGTTCGCCGCGGCAACAGCGTGGTGATGGCCGCCGATGGGCAGGTCACGATGGGTGACGCCGTGTTCAAGCATTCCGCGCGCAAGATTCGGCGGCTTTATCAGGACAAGATTCTGGCCGGTTTTGCCGGATCGACCGCGGACGCCTTCTCGCTCTTCAGCCGCTTCGAAAGCAAGCTGGAGCAGTATGCGGGCAATCTGGGGCGGGCTGCCGTGGAGCTGGCGAAGGACTGGCGCACGGACAAGATGCTGCGCAGCCTCGAAGCGCTTCTGGTGGTGTGCGATCTGCACCAGACGTTTTTGATCGGCGGATCGGGCGACGTGATCGAGCCCGACGACGGCATTTCGGCCATCGGAAGCGGCGGATCGTACGCTCTGGCCGCGGCGAGGGCGCTGATGGAGAACACGGAACTGAGCGCGCGTGATATCGCGGAGAAGGCCCTGAAGATTGCCGGGCAAATCTGTATTTACACGAACGACCGGATCACGGTGGAAGAACTGAACGGATAAAGCGGGAAGCCGGAAGTTCGGCTCAGGGCAGGAAGCGGTGATTTGAGATGGCGATTTATTTACCCGGAACGGCGGAAGATCAGGAGCTGTCGCTGGAAGAGCTGACGCCGCGCGAGATCGTGGCGGAGCTGGACAAGTACGTGGTCGGGCAGAAAGCGGCGAAGCGCGCTGTGGCGATCGCGCTGCGCAATCGCATGCGGCGCCAGAAGCTGACGCCGGACCTGGCCGACGAGATCATGCCCAAGAACATCATCATGATCGGGCCGACGGGCGTGGGCAAGACGGAGATTGCGCGGCGGCTGGCGAAGCTGACCAATTCGCCGTTCCTGAAGATCGAGGCCTCGAAATTCACCGAAGTGGGTTACGTCGGACGCGACGTCGACTCCATTGTGCGCGATCTGGTGGAGATCGCCATCGACATGGTGCGCGAGGAAAAGCTCGAAGAGGTGGAGGATCGCGCCGAGATGAATGCCGAGGAGCGGCTGCTGGACGTGCTGCTGCCGCCTCCGGCGCAGGCGCCTCCCGCGGCCGGGGGCCAGACCAGCGGCGCGCCAGGGTTTGCCGCGCACGTCGAGGGGAACACGATCACGCTGCCCCCGCCGGGCGGTGACTCGCACCACCGCACCCGTGAAAAGCTGCGCCAGCAGTTTCGCGAAGGCAAGCTGGACGATCGCATGGTGGAGATTGACGTGCGGGAGCGGAACACGCCGTCCTTCGAGATCATCTCCAACCAGGGCGTGGAGGAGATGGACGTCAACCTCAAGGACATGCTGCCGAACATCTTTGGGCAGCGGACGCGTAAGCGGAAGATGAAGCTTGCGGATGCCTTCGAGTACCTGGTGCAGGAAGAGGAGAGCCGGCTGATCGATATGGATCAGGTGACGCGCCTGGCGGTGGAGCGCGTGGAAAGCTCGGGCATCGTTTTCCTCGATGAGATCGACAAGATCGCCGGGCGCGAGGGCGGACATGGTCCCGACGTCTCGCGCGAGGGCGTGCAGCGTGACATTTTGCCCATCGTGGAAGGCACGACGGTGAACACGCGCTACGGGATGGTGCGAACGGATTTCATCCTGTTCATCGCAGCGGGCGCGTTCCATGTTTCGAAGCCGAGCGATCTGATCCCCGAGTTGCAGGGGCGGTTTCCGATTCGCGTGGAGCTGCAGTCGCTGACGGTCGAGGACTTCGTGAAGATTCTCACCGAGCCGAAGTCGTCGCTGGTGCGGCAGTACACGGCGCTGCTCGAAACCGAAGGGCTGAAGCTGGAGTTCACGCCGGAAGCGATCGAGGAGATGGCGCAGTTTGCCTTCAAGGTGAATGAGGGCACCGAGAATATCGGAGCGCGGCGCCTGCACACGATCATGGAGAGGGTGCTGGATGAGATCAGCTTCCTGGCGCCGGATCTGACACGCGCCCAGCAGAAGAGCGATACGAAAGACCACAGCACGGTCGTGGAGCTGGCCGCTGTCGGCGAAGGAACCACGGCGCCGCTGCCGGTAATCGAGCGTACGACCGCGAACGGAACGGAGAAGGTGGTGGTCATCGATCCGGAGTACGTGCGCCAGATGGTTTCGAGCATCGTGAAGAACCAGGACCTGTCGCGGTACATTCTGTAGCACAATGGCGACGACGGTCCGCTCCTTTTCGAAAATCAATCTGGGTCTGGCGATTGGGCCGATGCGCGCCGACGGCTTTCATGCACTGACCACGTGTTACCAGACGCTGGCGGCGCACGATCTGGTGACGGTGGCCGCGCGGCCGTCGGCGGAGGGCAGCCTGTGCCTGACCAGCAACGACGAGCGCGTTCCGGCAGATGATCGCAATACCGCCTGGAAGATGGCTGAGCGCACTCTGGCGGCACTGAACCTCCGCTGCGAGGTTCACATCCATATCGAGAAGCGACTGCCGGTGCAGGGCGGGATCGGCGCGGGATCGGCGAATGCGGTGGCGGCGCTGATTGGGCTGGAGCGGGAGCTGGCGCGGGCCGGGGTAGCCGCGCTGGCAGAGCCGGAAAAGCTGCGGATCGCGGCGCAGGTGGGGTCCGACGTGCCGTTGTTCCTGATTGGTGGCACGGTGCTGGGCGTGGGGCGCGGCGAGGAGGTGTCGCCACTGTCCGACATTCCGCCGACCGAATGCGTGCTGGCGCTGCCGGACGTCGGGGTTTCGACGCCCCAGGCGTATCGGGACTGGGACGAACTGCGGGGATCCGGGCACAGAGCGCCGAGCTCAGGAAAAGATCAACAATTGACCGCTCTCGAAGCCTCCGATAAACTACTCACGTTGAGTCGAGCTCTCGCCTCGGCGTTTGGGTCGAGGCCTCCGGAGGAAACTTTCGCCGGGGTTGGCGCGCACTCCTCCGGTGTCTCCGCCGTGCGCGGAGGCCTTGCAGGGAACGGGAATCCGCTTCTCGCGCTTGTCCGAACCGGGATCGAAAACGACTTCGAAGAGGTCGTCTTCCGGCAGTATCCCTCTCTCGGAAACATCAAGCGCATCCTTGCGGGCTCCGGTCACCTGGAGGATTCAGCCGTGTACGCAGCACTGTCGGGTTCCGGATCGGCCCTGTTTGGGCTGTACGCAACGGCGGCAGCGGCGGAGGCGGCAGACGCGCGGCTCAGGGGAGAAGGTATTCGATCGCTGCGGACAGGAACCTTGCCGCGCGAAGAATACTGGCGGACGATGGTGGAGCGGTAGGCGGCGGGATCGATTCGGGGGTCATTACCGGGCAATCGACTCATGGTAGGTTAAGTGCCTTTCTGCCCAAACCGGCCAAAAGCGGGCCAGTTTGGGGGCCAAGGTCGAGCGCACGATGCAGTTTGAGGTTTCGTAACTGGGCGATCGACTAATGGTAGGTCAAGTGCCTTTGGAGCACTTTGTCCAGGTTCGAATCCTGGTCGCCCAGCCAGAATGTGGAACGGGCCCGGCGGTGTATCGCCGCAGTTGAGCAGGAACCCATGCAAACCAGCTGGAGGATCTTGTGAAGACGGACACGATCGAAGCAGTGGGAGTCGCCGCGCCCAACCCGGCGGCGGCTCAGGGCGACGGAGCAAAGGCGAAACCGCAGGCGCGGCGTTCGCGGGTATCGAATGAGGACAGGCGTTTCAAAATCTTCTCGGGCACGGCCAATCGCGAGCTGGCAGAGGCGATCTGCGAGCACATCGGGGTCAGGCTGGGCGAGACGAAGCTGCAGCGCTTCGCCGACGGCGAGGTTTATTTCCAGCTGCTGGAAAATGTGCGTGGCGCCGATGTCTTCGTGGTGCAGCCCACATGCTATCCGGTGGACCAGCACCTGGTGGAGCTGCTGATTATGGTCGATGCTCTCAAACGCGCTTCCGCGGGACGGATCACGGTGGTGGTTCCGTATTACGGCTACGCCCGCCAGGATCGCAAGGATCGGCCGCGGGTCGCGATTTCATCGCGTCTGGTCGCGGATCTGATCACGACGGCGGGCGCGCATCGTGCGCTTTTCATGGACCTGCACGCCGCCCAAATTCAGGGTTTTTTCAATATTCCGGTGGATCACATGTTCGCCAGCCCGGTGCTAGTGAGCTATTTTCGCGATCTCAATCTGCCCAATCTCACGGTGGTTTCGCCCGATGCCGGCGGCGTGGAGCGTGCGCGTCACGTCGCGACCAAGCTGGGCGCGCCGATGGCAATCGTCGACAAGCGCCGCACTGACATCAACGTGACCGAGGTGATGCACATCATCGGCGAGGTCAAAGGTCAGACCTGCCTCATTGTCGACGATATTGTGGACACGGCGGGAACGCTGGTCAAGACCGCGGACGCGCTGCTGGATCAGGGTGCACTGGCGGTCTATGCCTGCGCTTCTCACCCGGTGCTGTCGGGACCGGCGATTGAACGGATCGTCAACTCACGAATTGAACAGGTAGTGGTAACGGATTCGATCCCGCTGCGCGAGGAGGCGCGGGGGGTTGAAAAGATCAAAGTGCTGTCCGTGGCGGGGCTGCTGGCCGCCACCATTCAGAACATTCACATGGAAACCAGCGTCAGCACGCTGTTCAACTGAAGCAGCTATTAGCTGTTTGCTACTAGCCAAAAGCAATTGGCGGGCCGCTGAAAGCGATCCGTACAGAAGGGAGTGGAAGGCGGCGGGAAGCCGGTAGCGGGAAGCCTGAAGGCGGGCTAATCGCGAGCGGCTAACAATGCAAAGCTGCTGTTCCGTGCCCGAGGAGACAAAGATGATCACAGAAGAAATCGTCAATGCGGTGCCCCGCGAGGGCAAGTTCAATAAAAATGCGGCGCGCCGGGTGCGCGCACGGGGCAAAGTGCCCGCCGTTGTGTATGGGGCGGCCGAACCGGCTGTGGCCGTCGAAGTGGATCCCAAGCAGATTCAGAAGATCCTGCATTCGGAAACCGGACACAATACGATTTTCGATCTCGCGGTTTCGGGATCGACGGCGAAGGTGATGATCGTCGACTGGCAGTATGAGCCCATCAAGGGCAAGCTGATCCACATCGACTTCAAACGCATCGCGCTGGACAAGCCGATCCGCGTGGAAGTGCCGATCCAGCTGGTGGGCGTGGCCGAAGGCGTGAAAACGCAGGGCGGCATTCTCGATCAGACGCTGCGCGAGGTGGAGATCGAATGCCTGCCAACGGACATTCCCGCGCATATCGATCTGGACATCACGAGCCTGGTGTTCGGGATGGTATTGCGTGTTTCCGACCTGCCGCATGCCGGCAAGCTGAAGTTCCTGACGTCGGAAGATACGCCGATTGCGCATATCACGTCGGTGAAGGAAGAGGCGGCTCCGACGCCGGAGGCCGAGGCGGCGGCGGCGACCGCGGCGCCTGCCGAACCCGAAGTGATGAAGAAAGGCAAGCAGGAGACCGGAGAAGGAGAAGCCGCTGCACCGGCCGCCGAGAAGAGCGATAAGGGCGGCAAGAAGTAAGTGGACCTGGGCGTGTTTCTGGTGGTCGGGCTGGGGAATCCGGGCATCGAGTACCAGTTCACGCCCCACAATGCGGGTTTTCTGGCGATCGACCGCATCGCCGGTGAGCACAACGCGAATGTGGCGAATCGCCGCTGCCGCGCGCTCACGGCCAGGGTACAGATGGCGGGGCGGGATGTGATCCTGGCCAAGCCGGAGACCTGGATGAACCTCAGCGGGCATGCCGTCGGGGATCTGGTGGACGAGCTGGAACTGGATACGGATCTGCCGGAAAACCTGCTGGTGCTGTACGACGAGCTGGATTTGCCACTGGGGAAGTTACGAATTCGGGAGCGTGGCAGCCCGGCGGGACATAACGGAGCGCGTTCGGTCTCGGGATCACTGGGAACGGACGAGTGGCGGCGGATCCGGATTGGAGTTGGGCCGGAACCGGGAGTGAAACAAGAAGCTTTTCGGCGTGGGAAGGACTATCTGCTGACGCCGATGAGCAAACGGGACCTGGCGGCGATCGATCCGGTGCTGGATCGGGTGGCACGCGCCGTGGAGGCCGTGGTCGCGAAGGGAATCGGCGCGGCCATGAACGAGTTCAACCGCCGCGACCCGGAGGAACCGGGAAACGGGGCGGCGGAGAAGTAGAGGAAGCGAATTTGTTCCGGAGCGGTTGGTCCGGAAGGAAGAGAAGCAAAGCATGCAACGACTCTATGAGGTGATGTTTATCGTGCGGCCCGACGTGGCCGACGAAGAGGTGGACAAGCTGATTGCCAGCCTGGAGCAGACAGTGACGGGCGGCGGCGGCACGGTTCGCTCGACCGAGAAGCTGGGCAAGCGGAAACTTGCCTATCTGGTGCGGAAATTCAACGACGGCAATTACATTCTGCTGACCATCGACGCCGACGGCTCGCTGATCGCGGAACTGGAGCGCCGGCTGCGCGTCTCCGAGCCGGTGATCAAATTCATTACGGTGCGCATGGACGAGGAAGAGAAACGCCTCGCGAAGATCCGGGCGATCCGTGCGACGAAGAAGAAGGTGAGCGCGATTCCGGCTGAAGCTCCGCCGGCAGAGCCGGCCGCTGCGCCTGCTGCTCCGGCAGCAACGGAGACCGCGACTCAGGCCAGCGCGTAACAGAGCCGGCTACGACCGAAATCTCAAGATATTGGCGGGCGCCGGAGTGGCCGCCTGCCGGAGGAATCAACAATGGCTGACGAAGCAACGACACCAGCAGCACCAGCAAGGAGCGAAGGACCGGGCGGGGGAAGGCCGTCCGGTCCGGGGGGGCGGTCTGGTCCCGGTGGACCGGGCGGGCGGAAGTTTTTCCGGCGCAAGAAGGTCTGCAAGTTCTGCACGGAAAAGATCGACGCGATCTCGTATCGGGATGTGCGGCTGCTGCAGGGATTTGTGGCCGAACGCGGCAAGATTGTGCCGCGCCGGCTGACGGGCGTCTGCACCACGCATCAGCGGCGGCTGACGAAGGCGATCAAGCAGGCGCGCAACATTGCCCTGCTGCCGTTTGCGGCGAAGTTCTAAGCGCGGCGCCGAAGAGGCTGACCGCTTCAGCGCTGGCGGCCGGATGGGCGCCAGAGGAGATCTGCAATGGAAGTGATTCTCAGAGAAGATGTTTCGAATCTGGGCCACCGCGGCGATGTGGTGAAGGTCGCCGACGGCTACGGGCGCAATTACCTGTTGCCGAAGAACCTGGCCATGGAGGCGACCGCGGCGAACAAGGCCGTCATCGAGCAGATGAAAGCTGCCGCGGTGCGCCGCTCGGCGAAGGAAAAGGCGGAAGCCGAGCAGCTGGTCACGCAGCTGAACACCGTGGCGTTGGTCTTCCAGCGCAAGGTCGGCGAGGGCGATCACCTGTTCGGGTCGGTGACGTCGTCCGACATCGCGCAGGAGCTCGCCGGCAAGGGCTTCAACATCGACCGGCGCAAGGTCCAGCTCGATGAGCCGCTCAAGTCGACCGGGGAGTTCCATGTACCCGTGAAGCTGCACCGCGAGGTCACGGCGCACATCAGCGTGACCGTGAAGGGCGAAGAAGCCGCGGCAGAGTAGCGTTTCGGGTCTCGGAGGCCGCTCCGAGGCCCTTTCATCCGCGGTTGCGCGCGGGATGAGAAGATAGAAACAACGCCGTTCCCGGTTCTCATCCATGTTGAAGGCCATTTCTTCCCACGTATTCCTGAATCACCGGCTGCATCCAGGACTGCTCGACGTTTTCGCCCGCGCCGGTGCGCAGGGCATCGAGCTATTCGCGGCGCGGCAGCACTTCGACTACACCAGCCGGCCGCACGTGCGTGAGCTGGCGGAGTGGTTCAGGGCGAACTCCACCGAGGCGTTCTCCACCCACGCGCCGCTGTACTCCGATCAGGAGATGGGGCGAGGAGGCGCGCCGGCAGTGAATGTGATTCACCCTGAGAAGAGCCGCCGTATCGACGCGATGGATGAAATCAAGCGCGCCCTGGAGGTTGCCGAAACGCTGCCTTTCCGCTTCCTGATCCTGCATCTCGGAGAACGGGAGGACACATGGGGCCCGCGGGCGCTGGAGCACTCGATCACGGCTCTCGAACATCTGCGCGCCTTCGCCAATCCTCTCGGCGTGAAGATCCTGGTGGAGAACCTGCAGGGGGATGTGGCGCGCCCGCTGCATCTGGTCGAGATCCTTACGACCGGGCACTTTCAGGACATCGGGGTGTGTCTCGACGTCGGCCATGCGCACCTCGGGGATGGCGTGGCGGCGGCGCTGTCTGAGCTGAGTGCGCATATTCGCTCCTCTCATCTGCACGACAACAAGGGAGACAAGGATACGCACCTGTGGCCAGGCGACGGGACGATCGACTGGGACGAGGCGCTGGGCGGGCTGAAGGCGGCGCCGCAGACCCCCGCCGGAGTGCTGGAGATTCACTACACGCTGGGCGATTCCATTGAAGCAGTGACCGAGAAGACGAAGAAGGTCTTTGCGGAGATGGACGCGGCCAGGAAGCTCGGTTAGAGGCGTTTATGGCGGACGAGACTGCGGAACTGGTAACGGGGACAGCGACAAAAGCACCTCTTTCGACGATCGCCCGCATCGGCGAACATGAAGGGCAGACGGTAACGCTGCACGGGTGGGTCTATAACCTGCGCGAGAGCGGCAAGTTGCTCTTTCCTATCTTCCGCGATGGAACGGGCACGATCCAGGGTATCGTGCCCAAAGCCGCAGTGCGGGCGGAAGTCTTCGAAACCGTGAAGGGGCTCACGCAGGAGTCGTCCGTCGTAGTGACCGGCAAGGTGCGCGCGGACAAACGTGCGCCGGGCGGTTACGAACTGGACGTTGAGAATGTCGAGGTCCTGCAGCGTGTTCCGGAGGACGATCCGTTTCCGATTTCGCTCAAGGAACACGGCACGGAATTCCTGATGGAGCACCGGCACCTATGGGTGCGAACGCCGCGCCAGGCGGCGATTCTGCGCATCCGCGCGGAGATTATCAAGGCGGCGCGCGACTTCCTCGACGACAACGGCTTTGTGCTGACCGATCCGCCGATCCTCACGCCGGCGGCCTGCGAGGGAACGAGCACGTTGTTTCCGGTCGAGTACTTCGGCGAGGAGGCGTACCTGACGCAGAGCGGCCAGCTGTACATCGAGAGCACGGCGCTGGCGTTGGGTAAGGTGTATTCGTTCGGGCCCACCTTTCGCGCCGAGAAGTCGAAGACGCGGCGGCACCTGACGGAGTTCTGGATGGTCGAACCGGAGTGGGCCTTTGCCACTCTCGATGATCTGATGGGGCTGGCAGAGAACTTTATCAGCGCGATCGTCCAGCAGGTTCTTGTCAGGCGGGCCGCCGAGCTGAACACCATCGGGCGCGATACCACAAAACTCGAAACCATCAAGCCCCCGTTCCCGCGGCTGAGGTATGACGAAGCGGTGAAGATGCTGAACGATGCCCACGCGAAGGGACTGCTGGAGGCGCCGTTCGAGTACGGCAACGACTTTGGGTCTCCGGATGAGACGTACCTCTCTTCGCAGTTTGACCGCCCCGTGATGGTGCACCGGTATCCTGCGGCGGTGAAGGCGTTCTATATGGAACCGGACCCGAACGATGCAAAGTATGCGCTGTGCGTCGACGTGCTCGCACCGGAGGGTTACGGCGAGGTCATCGGCGGGTCGCAGCGTATCCACTCCCACGAGCTGCTGAAGAAGCGCATTGAGGAGCACCAGTTGCCAACCGATGCGTTCAGGTGGTATCTCGATTTGCGGCGGTACGGTTCGGTTCCGCACTCGGGCTTCGGCATGGGTATCGAGCGCGCGGTGGCATGGATCTGCGGGCTCGATCACGTACGGGAGACCATCCCCTTTGCGCGAACACTGAACCGTATCTACCCGTAGAGCCTTATGCCAAGATCAGCGGAACCCCAGCAGGCCGGGTCGCCGGCCGGCGTGTTGTCACCTGCGCCGGTCTACGGTGGCGTGCAGACGCTGCCTCCGCGCAGGATCAAAGTCATCGGCGTGCCGCTGGACCTGGGTGCATCGCGGCGCGGCGTCGACATGGGGCCGTCGGCTGTGCGGGTCGCGGGTCTCGAAGCGCGGCTGGAAGCGCTGGGACACGAGGTGCGCGACGGGGGCAACATCAGCGTGGCCCTCGCGGAGACGAAATCGGCGGGGCACCAGAGCGCAAGATACCTGAAGGAGATCACCGAGACCTGTACGCGCGCGGCGGAGATGGTGCTGAAGGCGCTGCATGAGGGCATGACGCCGGTGATTCTCGGCGGCGATCACTCGGTCGCGGCGGGCAGCGTCTCTGGTGTGGCGGAGTTCTACCGCAGGCAGAACCAGAAGATTGGGCTGATCTGGATCGATGCGCATGCGGATATGAATACGCCGGCCAGCTCGCCCAGCGGCAATGTGCACGGGATGCCCCTGGCCTCCTTACTGGGACTGGAGCCGGAGCCGCTGGCCAACATTCTGGGCTGGGCGCCGAAGGTGCAGCCGGAGAACGCCGTACTGATCGGGGTACGCGATATCGATCCCGCGGAGAAGGAGAATATCCGGCGAGCGGGCATCAGCGAGGTTTACACGATGCGCGACATCGACGAACGCGGTATGCGGACGGTCATGGAAGAGGCGCTGCGCGCGGCGGGCCGCGGGACGGCCGGCTATCACGTCTCGCTGGACATGGACTGGATCGATCCTGAGGACGCGCCGGGCGTGGGCACGCCGGTACGGGGCGGAGCGACCTACCGCGAAGCGCATCTGGCGATGGAGATCATCGCCGACCACGGGCGCATGGTGTCGCTGGAAGTGGTCGAGGTGAATCCGGTGATCGACGAGCACAACCGGACGGCGGATCTGGCGGTCGAGCTGATTTCGTCCGGGTTTGGGAAAAAGATTCTGTAATGATTTCTGTGCCTCATTGCAGGCGGCACACAGAGACGGCTTCATTGTGGTAGGGACAGGTGAGGCCCGGGACTCCGGAGCCCTGGACGATCACCCAGTTCACGCCGAATTCCTGCCGCAGGCGCAGGAAGTCCTGTTTCTGAAAGTGGCGCCAGCCCGCGGCGGCCTGGGTTTGTTGCTGCCAGAGCGGGGCCAGATCGGGCACCTGGGTGGCGACGGCTGCGTCCTTGACCGCGTCGGCCAGCTCGCTGCGCTCGGCCAGGGCGCGGAAGCTGTGATAATCCTCCCCGGGAAGCTGCATGTAGTAAGGATCGAGCGCGAAATACGCGTCCGTGGGAGAGTTGGCGCGCACCCAGGCAAAGGCGCGCAGCCAGGGGTTGTGCGAGGCGACTCCGGGCAGTTCGATGTGTTCGGTTCCTGCAAAGAGCGAGCGCTGCGCGAGAAACATACCGGCCGCCAGGGGCAGGAACAGTGCGATCCAGCGCCAGACGTGGCCGCGAAGCACCTTCTCCCCAATCAGCCCCCCACCGAGCAGGGCCATGAAGATGTACACCAGATGCAGATAGCGCATCGGCTGCATCGGCGTGAGGCGGATGAGCGCCGGCGTGAGCAAGACGATACAGGCCACGGCGAGCTGGAAGGCGGCGTAGAAGGCGGCGCAACCCGCGAGGATCCCCATCGCGGGGCGGTTGGCACGCCGACCATAGCGGGCGATGGCCCAGAGGATGAAGATGGGCGCGACGGCGCCGAGCCACTCGTACCAGGTCCAGCGGCTGATGAAGTAGTAGTCGCGGGTGTTGAGAGCCTGCTTCCAGGCGGCTGACGGGCCTTCGAAAATCCACGAGGGCAGGATGCCGAAAGCGGCGGCGAGGGCCGCGCCGGGGCGCGCAACGCGTCGGCCTGTGCGGGCGCCGGCGATCCACTGCATCACGCAATACGAGACGCCGAGGACGCCCATGATGGGATGGACGACGACTCCGGTAACCAGCAGAAGACTGGCGACGACGAAACGCCGATCGAGAACGGCGAGGATCGCCCAGAGGATGAGGGCCGTAGCGATCGCGCGGGGGTGAAGATACTGGTCAAAGATGTAGAGGGCCGTGCCGGCGACGGGCAGAGAGAAAAGGACGCCGACGAGGGCGACTCCAGTCCACTGCGCGGCGGGCGAAGCAAAGCAACGCCGCGCCAGCGCCCAGCCGGCCCAGAGCAGAAAGAAGGCAGCCAGGCACTGGCCGGCGAGTTCCACGACTGAAACGGGCACGTGGGTGACCCGGTCCAGAAACGCAATGAGCCGGTCGAAGACGCTGGCCTGCATCTGCCGGGTGAAGAGCGGGAAATCATGGGGATAAAGCCCGGAGTGCAGCCTGCGCTGGATGGCGGAGAGATAAACAGCGTCGTCTTCGACCCCGGGGTGGTACCCTTCCAGGAGAAGCGCCCCAACCGTCAGTAATGACAAACAAATGAAGTTCCTGTAGCTAGCGCAACTTTTCAAGGTATTTTGGCGTCTTTTCCAAAAAGCATGGAATCCCGCAAAATGGGACCTTCTCCAGCCAACCGGAGCGGGGAAAACGCGAAGTTGTGCGAGGCATGTCCATGCGCGCCGGCCCTCGCTCTCATTATTCCTACCCTCCGCGAATCGAAAAACATTGAGCCGCTGCTGACACGCGCGCGGGCCGCGCTGGACCGCTACGATCACTCCTATGAAGTGATTGTAGTGGACGACGAGAGCCGCGACGGGATTGAGGAAATCGTGGCAAAACTGGCTCGTCAGGATCCGCGCATCCGGCTGGTGGTACGAACGGGCGAGCGCGGTCTCGCGGGGGCGGTGTTGCGTGGATGGGACGAGACCGACGCCTCCACCCTGGCGGTCATGGATGCCGATCTGCAGCACCCGCCGGAACTGCTGCCGGAACTTTGGGCCGAACTCAACGCGGGCGCGGACCTGGTCGTAGGCAGCCGCTACGCGTGCGGAGGCTGCATGCGGGGGTGGAAGCTGGCGCGCCAGCTGATTTCGCGGGCAGCCATCTGGATGACGCTGCCGGTACAGCGCAGCGGGCTGCGCGCGCGGGATCCGATGTCGGGGTTCTTTATGGTTCGGCGCTCGTGTATCGAACGGATCGAACTACAGAAGACCGGATTCAAAATTCTCCTGGAGATTCTGGCACGCGCGGAAATTCACTCTGTGGTTGAGGTGCCATTTACCTTTGGCCGGCGCCACGCGGGCGCCAGCAAGGCCAACCTGCGCGTTGCCCTCGATTACGTGGCGCTGCTGGTCCGTCTGTACCGGCAAAAGGGCCGCACGCCAACCCGCGAGGAACGGGAGCTGGCGCGCGCCGCATTGCGCGGCAGCGAAGAAGCCGTCAGCGGTTGAATTCCTTCCCCCCTTTCCACCTGACCGGGCTGCGATCCTCAGCCACGGTGCGTTAGTCTGCCAACAGAGGTGTTCTTCATGAGCGTGCCCGTGTCCGACGCAGTTTCCTCCGCTACCCTCCGTCCGTGGAATCCGTCCGGGACGGGTACGGTGGACGCCGCGTCGCTGGAAGCCTGGGTTGAGGACGGTTTGCGCCGACACCGGGAAGCGATCGACCGCCTGCTGGCGGCAGAGGGCGAACGCACGACGGACAATACTCTGCGCCCGTATGACGATGCGGTGGCCGACCTAGGAGCGGTGGGATCGCTGACCGGCCTGATGCACAGCGTCTATCCCGAGAGGCCGGTGCGGGATATGGCACAGGCGCTGTTACAGAAGATCTCGCAGGCGGGCGTGGAGCTCGCGTTGAACCGCGATGTGTATCGGGCGCTGGACGAAATCGACGCGAGCCGGGCCGATGCGGCGACGAAGCATTACCTGGACCGCACGCTGTTGCAGTATCGCCTAGCCGGCGTGGACAAAGACGATGCGACCCGGACGCAAATCAAAGAGCTGCAGGATCGGGCCACGCTGACCAGCCTGAGCTTTGGCCGCAACGTGCAGGAGGGCGGCAACACGGTTGTCGTCGAAAACGCAAAGGAACTCGACGGCCTGCCCCCCGACTATCTGGAAACCCGCA
This sequence comes from Acidobacteriaceae bacterium, assembly GCA_035508305.1. GTDB lineage: Bacteria > Acidobacteriota > Terriglobia > Terriglobales > Acidobacteriaceae > Palsa-343. The sequence goes on from DATJNE010000212.1 coordinate 43,280, forward strand.
AACCTGGCCCGGATGGAAAAATCACGCTGACGACCGATTTCCCGGATTATCTGCCGGTGATGACGTTCGCCAAATCCGCGGATCTGCGGCGCCGAATGTTTCTTGCCTACAACACGCGCGCGTATCCGGCGAACCATCAGCTGCTGCTTGAACTGCTGAGAATCCGCCAGGAAATGGCGTCGATTCTGGGTTTCGCGCACTGGGCGGATCTGGCGACAGCGGACCAGATGATGGAGTCTGCCGCAAACATGCAGGCCTTCCTCGACGATCTGGACCGTGCAACGAAACACGGGGCAGAGAAGGAATACGCCATGATCCTCGAGTTCGCGCAGGCGCGGCAGCCGGGGCTCGTCGGCATCGATGCGGCAAGCCGCGCCTATTGGGTCGAGCAGTACCGACGCGTGGCGTTTGCGTTCGATTCGCAGTCGGTGCGGCCGTATTTCCCTTATGCACGCGTCGAGCCCGGCGTGCTGGCCACGGCAGAAAAGCTGTTTCAGGTGAAGTTCCGGCGCATCGAAAACCCCGACGTATGGCACGAGTCCGTGAGCGCCTGGGAGGTTTGGGACGGGAAAGAACTGGCCGGTCGCTTCTATCTCGACATGCATCCGCGCGAGGGCAAGGACAAATGGTTCTCCGCGCATCCGCTCATCCCCGGCATTCGCGGTCGGCAACTGCCGGAGGCGGCGCTGATCTGCAATTTCCCCGAGCCGAAGGAGGGCAATCCCGGGCTGATGCAGTACTCCGATGTGGTGACGTTCTTCCACGAGTTCGGGCATCTGATGCACGCCCTGCTGGGCGGACGCCAGGCGTGGGCAGGCATCAGCGGCATCGCGACGGAGGGAGATTTCGTCGAGGTTCCCTCGCAGATGCTGGAGGAATTTTTCCGCGATCCGCCGTTGCTGGCCAGCTTCGCGCGCCACTTCGAGACGGATGAGCCGATCCCCGCGGAGCTCGTCCTGCGCATGAATCGCGCCGGAGCCTTTGGCCGTGCGGACTGGGTGCGGACGCAGCTCCTGTACACCACGTATTCGCTGGAAACCCACAGGCAGGACCCGGCAGCGCTCGATCCCGATGCTTTGTTCCGCACCCTCTACGCGCGTTTCCTGCCGTACGAGTGGATTGACGGGAACCGCATGTATGCGAGTTTCACGCACCTGACCGGCTACTCGTCGAACTACTACACGTATCTCTACGACAAGGTGATTGCCCTGGACTTCTTTTCCCAGTTCCCGCGCCAGGCGCTGCTCGATTCTCCGGAATCGATGCGGTATCGCAGAACCGTGCTGGAGCCCGGCGGATCCATGCCCGGCAGGGAGATCGTGCAGCGGTTCCTGGGGCGCAGCCAGTCCAGCGATGCCTTCACGAACTGGGTGGGCGAGGAATTCCAGCAGGCGAGCGCAGCCGGCGCATAACCTCCGACGCCGGTCGCGCGTCCATCAGGTAAGCTGAATCGCGAACAAGGCGAGGGTCTGCGCATGGCACGAAGATTGTGGTGGTTGCCGCTGGTTGTTCTTTGTCTGTTGTGCGGGGCCTGGGCCCAGGACAACGTCATCGTCGTCGATCACGGGCCGAATGCGGCCACGCAACAGAACAAACACTACCTCGTGCTGGTTTCGCTGGACGGCTTCCGCTACGACTACGCGAAGAAATATGGCGCCAGGCACCTGCTGGCGATTGCGGCGCACGGCGCCAGCGCCCCCGAGGGGATGATTCCGGCGTATCCGTCGCTGACCTTCCCGAACCATTACACGCTGGTTACCGGGCTCTACCCGGAGCATCACGGCATCGTGGGCAACTCGTTCTACGACCCGGCGCGCAAAGCGCGGTATTCATACACCGATCCGAAGACGAACAGCGACGGCACCTGGTATGGGGGAACGCCGCTTTGGTCGCTGGCAGAAAAGCAGGGCATGCGGACGGCCTGCTTTTTCTGGCCGGGATCGGAGGCTGAGATTGCGGGAGAGCGTCCCAGTTACTATCTGCACTTCGACAACAAATTTCCCGACGAGAAGCGGATCGACCAGGTGATTGCGTGGCTGAAACTGCCGGCGGAAGAGCGCCCCCATTTCATCACGTTGTACTACGCGAACGTCGACCACGCCGGGCATGAGTATGGTCCGGACAGTCCGCAAACGGCCGAGGCCGTAAAGCACGTCGACGAGTTGATGGGCACGCTCGAAGAAGATCTGAAGGCGCTGCCTCTGCCCATCGACCTGGTGATCGTCTCCGATCACGGCATGACGAAGATTCAGGGCGGCTGGATCGACCTGGACAAATACGCGTCGCTTGACGGAGTCAATGCGGTGGGCGACTACCTGTATGCGCCGAATGAGGCAGCGGCGAATGCGGTGTATCAGAAGCTGAAGGCGGCGGATGCGGCTTTCATGGTGTATCGCCGCGCCAAGGTGCCTGCCGAGCTGCATTACAACAGCAATCCGCGCGAGGGCGACCCGGTGATTGTGGCGCGCGGGCCGTATGCCATTCGCGCCGAGGCGCCGCCTCCGGATCGCGAGGACAGGGCTCCAACCGCGGGCAATCACGGCTTCGATCCCTTCATGATGCCTGAGATGAAGGCGGTGTTTTACGCAGAGGGACCGGATATTCGCGCGGGGGTGAAGCTGAAGGCCTTCGAAAACGTGAATGTGTATCCGCTGCTGGCGAAAATACTGGGGCTCGATGCACCGCCGGTCGATGGCAGCCTCGGCGTGTTGTCGGGTGTGCTGACGGAGCAGGCGGAGCCGTGACGGAGGGGTGGCTTCACCCTTCGAGATAGCCGCCGCTCGACGGTGCGATCTGCGGAATGCCGCGGAGGATCGTGCCGATTACCTCGTCGCGGGCGGAGAGGACAGCAATGTCGGCGGAGCGGCCCGGAGCGAGAGCGCCGATCTCGGAGTCGAGGCCCGTCATGCGGGCCGGATTGCGCGTCGCCAGCGGCAGGGTTTCGCTCAAACTGGCTCCGCTGAATTCCGAAAAGTTGCGCAGAGCGCGATCCAGGGTAAGCGTGCTGCCGGCCAGGGTATCGTCGCCGACGACGCAACGGCCGTTCTCCACACGGACTTCCATTTCGCCCAGACGGTACGGGCCGTCGGGCATCCCGGCGCCCGCCATCGCGTCGGTCACCAGCATGGCGCGCTCCGACCCCTTGGTTTTCCAGAACAGCCGCACAACGGCAGGATCGACGTGGAGTCCGTCGCAGATGATCTCCGCGAAGAGCTGGTCGTTGCCCAGAACCTCGCCGACCAGCCCCGGGGCGCGGTGATCGAAGCGGCGCATCGCGTTAAAGGTATGCGTCGCCGTCACGGCGCCGGCCATGACGCCCGCGCGCGCCGCCACACCGTCGGCATCGCTGTGGCCAAGGCTGACGCGGACGCCCAATTGCGCGGCGTGGGCGATGGTTTCCTCGGCGTTGGGCAACTCCGGCGCGATGGTCATCACGCGGATCTTTCCTTCGGCGGCTTCCCACATGCGGTCGAACAGAGCGATGGAGGGCGTGAGCAGCTGGCTTTCCGTATGCGCGCCGCGTTTGTGGGGCGAGAGAAACGGACCCTCGAGATGAATGCCGACCGGACGGGCGCCATCGAGGGGCTCGTCGATCAGCTTCGCGATGCCGTTCAGCGAGCGCAGGAGAGAATCGAGAGGCGCCGTAACCGTTGTCGCGCAATACGTGCCGACACCGTGCCGCGCCAGGAAGGTGCCGATGTGGCTGAGCGCGGAATCCGTTGCCTCCATCACATCATGGCCGCCGGAACCGTGGATATGCACGTCGAAGAGCGCCGGGATGAGGGTCGACTCGGGCAGCTCGACGTGGCGCCCGGGCGGCAGTTCCGCCGCCGACTGCGAGAAAACATCGACGATGACGCCGTCGTCGATAACGACAACCGGCCGGTCCAGAAGACGATCGGGAGTAAAGAGGCGAGTGGCGGTGAGTACCGTGCGCACGAACCCAGAGTACCGCGTGGCACTTACTCCTGAGAATCGGGGGAAGAGGATTTGTGGGAAGACGGAGCCGGAAGGGCAACCCCGGGCGCTTTGCGCGCATGCGGCGCGATGCGCGCGCGACCGTGCTGCGGATGGCGCGAGGCGCGTCCGGATTCACCCTCCGGCGCCGGAGTGGACGCGGGCGCGGCCGGATGCTCGGCCGACGCCGCGCCGATACCATGGCCCGGCAAATCCAGCGCAGGTGGCGCAACCCGGCCGGGGCCAACTCTGCGCGAGTGGTTTACCGAGCCCGCGACAATCAGGAATCCGAGCAGGCCAGTGGTTGCCAGTCCGAGCGCCTGCCGTGCGAAGCGCGGGGTGTGCCGCAGGGCGGCGAGCCAGCCATTTCGCGCGGGTTCAGCTTCCATTGCCATGCGCTCGGCGGCCACGCGGTTGAGGATGCGGCCTTCGATGCCGGGCTCGGGCAGGGCGGAGCCCATGCCGCGCAGAGCGGTGTCAATGGCTGCTTCGATACGAGAATCCGATCCGGAATGCATATCGCCGCTCATCGCGGGATCCCTTCTTTCTCGAGCAAAACGGCCAGCTCGCGACGGGCGCGAAAGATCCGCGAACGAATCGAGGATTCCGTCGTTTCCAGCGCTGCGGCAATTTCGGCCGTGGTCAGCTCTTCGACGGCCGAGAGGAGGAGGGCTTCCCGTTCGCGGGCCGGCAGGCGGTCGATCAGGGCCAGGATGCGCGCATGTTCCTGCGAAGAGATGACCGTCTGGTCGGCAGCACGGTCGCTCGAATGCAGGGTGCGGGCGTGATCGGCGATATCTTCCCCTTCGGGCCGCGTTTTGGCGCGTCGCTTCCGGTCCAGCACGATGTTCCACACAATGCGCACCAGCCAGACGCGGTAATCGCGAATCTCGCCCAGACGCGACTCGTGGCGCAGCACGCGCAGGAAGGTTTCCTGCACGGCATCCTCGGCTTCGGCAGCGTTGCGCGTGACCGAGAAAGCCACGCGATAGAGCGCGGTCGAATATTCGGCCACCAGCTGTGCGATCGTCCGGGCGTTATCCAAGGGCTTCGCAATCGGAGCAGGCGCCACCCAGGAGGCAAGCTGGCCTTCAAAACAACTCATCCCGACTCTTCCTGGCATCCCCGCGCCGGGCTCGATCCGGGTTCGGGGAAGATCCATACGTCTGCCCTAAAGACGGAGGATACCTCGTTTTCGCTCAGGGGTTTTCCCGGCGCTACCCGGGCGGTGAGAGAAAGGGCCGATCCTTTGCGATTCGGCGAGAATGGGTTGGGGCGAAAGGCACGCATGCAACGGCAGCGATGGTTCGAGATTCACGACCAACCCTGGTTTCCGGCGTACTTTCGCGACCTGGTGACAGAGGCGCTGGAGGCGATCTGGAACCAGAACCACACGTATCGCCCCATCGCGGTGCGGCTGCGTGAGGCGGTGGGGCGCTCGGGTGCGGAACGCATTGTCGATCTCTGCTCGGGTAGCGGCGGTCCCTGGGCCGGCCTGTACGATGACGTAGCGGCGGGAACCCGGATTGCCCTTTGCCTCACCGATTTCTATCCCAACGCACGGCTGCGTCGGGCCGCAGCCGGCACTTCCTTCACGCTGTGTCCGGAGTCCGTGGATGCCCGCCACGTTCCGCCGGAGCTGCGCGGTTTCCGGACGATTTTCTCCTCCTTTCACCACTTCGACCCGGACGCTGCGCGTGCCATCCTGGCCGATGCTTTCGAGGATCGGGAGGGCATCGCGGTTTTCGAAAGCGCACGCCGCGAGGGGTGGACGATGCTGGCGGTCACAGCGGTCCCCTTCCTGGGATTTCGGGCCGCGCTGCAGGCACGGCCGTTCCGATGGGATCGCTTCTTCTGGAACTGCCTGGTTCCCGTAGTCCCGGTGATGCTGTGGATTGACGGCCTCCTCTCTTGCCTGCGCAGCTATTCGCTCGACGACCTGCGCGAACTAACGGCAGATCTGTCGGCTCCGGACTACGAGTGGCAGATCGGCGACCAAACCGGCGGACGCGTGCCCATCCGCTACCTGATCGGTAGGGCAATCGCGGACGCCGGAAGCGAGCGCAGTCAGTCTGCGAGCCGCGCCCGTCCTCTCTGATATAAAGGTGCGGAATTTTGAGTGAGGTTGCGAGAAGCTTCATGAGACCCGGTTGGATGGTTGTTCTGGCGGGCCTGCTGATGTTCGTGGCGGCGGCTTTTCCTGTGGATGCAGCGAAGACCAGGCATGCGAAGACTGCCGCGCCGGCCGACGAGATGGCCGTAGTCAGCCCCGAGAGCGAAGGCTTTTCCAGCGAGCGGCTCGAGAACCTGCACAGGCTGATCCAGGGCGAAATCGATGAGAAGGCGCTCGCCGGAGCGGTGACGATTCTCGCCCGCCACGGTAAGATCGTCGATTACAGGACCTACGGCGTGAAGGATCTCGCGACCGGCGCGCCCATGACGAAGGACACCATCTTCCGCGATTACTCAATGACGAAGCCGATGACAGGCGTCTCCATGATGATCCTGTACGAGCAGGGCAAATGGCTGCCGTCGGACCCGATCGACAAATACGCGCCGGCACTCGCGCACCTCAAGGTCTTTCAGGGCGTGAATAACGAGGGTAAGCCGATCCTGGTCGAACCCATTCATCCCCCGACTATGGCGGAGCTGATGACGCACACCGCCGGGTTCTCCTACGGCAATGGCAAAACCGTCGTCGATGCAATGTATGAGCAGGCGCACCTGATGCAGGCGGAGAACCTTGGGGAGTTCGTCGACCGGCTGGGCCGGCTCCCGCTGAACTACCAGCCGGGCAGGGCATGGATGTATTCGGTTTCGATGGACGTGGAGGGCTACATCATCGAGCAGCTCTCCGGCCAGTCGCTGCCCGACTTCATGCGTTCGCACATTTTCGAACCGCTGGGAATGAAAGATGCCGGTTTTTACGTTCCGGCCGACAAGCGGGCGCGGTTTGCGGCGAATTACAGGGTGGATGACAAAGGAATGCTGGTACCCACGCAGGCGTCGGGCGGTCCGCCGACGGACTACTCGGAGCAGCCTGCGAAGCCATCGGGTGGCGGCGGTCTGGTCTCGACGGCCGAGGACTACTACCGCTTCGCGCAGATGCTGGCAAATGGCGGCGAACTCGACGGGAAGCGGATTCTCTCGCCCGAGACGGTAAAGCTGATGACCTCGAATCATCTGCCGGCGGATCTGTTGACGGGGAAGTGGGGAATCGGCCAGCACATCATGCGGCCGGGGTTCGGCTACGGGTTCAATTGCGCCGTGGTTTTCGATCCACCGGAGGCTGGGCTGCCGGATGGCAAAGGAACATTTTTCTGGGACGGTGCGGCTGGGACATGGTTCTGGGTCGATCCCACGAATGACATTGTGTTCGTGGGGATGATCCAGCGCATGGGCGGTCACGACAACCATACCCTGCTCTACAAGAGCCACGCCGCGGTGTACGGCGCGCTGGTTGATCCGGGGAAGTAGACGACCGCAGCGACAAAAGCTTTACATCAGCCTCGGTCTTCGGGCCCTTGACAACCAGGACTAAAGTTGTCGTATATTGCTCCGTGGGAGATGACAATTCGTTCATCTTTCATGGGCTCCTTGAAAAGACGACGGTTGCGACGGTGCGGAGTTTGCTCCGCTTTGGGCCGTCGCACGTCCCTAACAAGGACCAATTTAGTCGTATATTGACTGGCGCTTCCTGGCCTCTGGTGATGGAGATCACAGTCGGAAACCATGCGCCCATCTTAAATAGGACTCATTCAGTCGCATATCGAGGTCTTATCGTGCGGAGGACCCTGAGGAAATTCGGAATCGGCACTTCGTTTTGGGGCGTCCTGCTCATCACTTTGCTGCCTGGATGCGCGTCAGGCCGGGCTCAGCAGACCTCAGCTCTGAGCGGCACGGTGAGGGATATCTCCGGCGCCTTGATTCCGGGCGCACATGTCAGCGTCTCGCCGGTGGGCAGCGAGCAGCAGAAGACAGATGCTGTTGCAGATGGGCAGGGCGCCTTCCGCTTTGCCGGCCTTGCCCCTGGGAATTACACCGTGAAGGCCAGCGCGCCTGGCTTCGCAACGGCAGAGAAGACGGTGCTGCTGGGCACGCAGGCAGGCTCGGTGATCCTGACGCTGGGGATCGGACAGGCGAGCCAGACCGTGGCTGTGAATGCGACCAGCGCGGTGCTGGCGACCAGCGACACTTCCACCGGCGGTCTGCTCGACGCGAAGCAGATGCAGGCGGTGCCGCTGAACGGGCGCAGCTTCACCGATGCCATTGCTGTGCAGCCGGGGGTCACGCCGTCGACCTCTTCGCCGCCCAATGCCATCGTGATGAGCGGCGTGGCGAGCACGCCGCCCTCGGGCGAGCTCGATTCCGGTGCTCTCTCGATTGGCGGCCAGCGCGAGACCGCCAACAGTTTCCGCGTGAACGGCGCCGACGCGCAGGAAGACGTGAATATGGGCGTCGCCATCGTCCCCACGCTCGACTCCATTGCCGAGCTGAATGTGCTGACCGGCAACGACGCCCCGGAATACGGCACGGCGAGCGGCGGGCAAATCGCCGTGGTGACGAAGAGCGGAACGAATGAGTGGCACGGCTCGACGTTCGAATTTCTGCGCAACACGAATCTCGATGCGCGAAATTATTTTTCCCAGGAACGGGCCGGCTTTCATCAGAACCAGTTCGGCGCCACTCTGGGCGGCCCGGTGCGCCGCGACCAGCTGTTCCTTTTCGCCGATTATCAGGGAACGCGCGTAGCGGAGGGCATCGATACAGGGCTGATCTCAGTGCCGACGGCGGCGGAGCGCAGCGGGGATTTCTCCGGCAGCGCGAGCGCCCTGACGGGCTCCGTGAGCGGGCCGTACCTGGCGAGCCTGCTCTCGCAGAAACTCGGTTATGCAGTCGCGCAGGGTGAAGCGTACTACACGACCGGTTGTACCAATTCTTCCCTGTGCGTCTTCCCCAACGCAAAGATTCCGACGTCGGTGTGGTCGCAGGCGGCCCGGCATCTGCTGGCGTACGTCCCTGAGGCGAACGGAGCCGGCAATGCGGGCGCCGGTACGTTCTCCACCTCAGCCGCCGAACAGTCGATCCGCGATGACAAAGGTGCGCTGCGAATGGACTGGAACACGGGGTTCGGTTCGGTCGCGGGGTACTATTTCCTCGACGATTACCGTGTCGACGATCCCTACCCGACCGGCGAAGGGGGAGCCAGCGTTCCCGGCTTCGACGCGCTCAACTTCGGCCGGGCGCAGCTGCTGGCGCTGAGTGACACGAAGACCTTCGGCGCGAATACAGTGAACCTGGCGCACGTGAGCTACATGCGGAACGCGGCCAATGTGGGCGTGCCGCAGGGCGGCGTGGGCCCCTCGCTGACGTCCCAGGGATTCTCAGGCGTTGCTGTGCTCGACCCAAAGACCGAAGGCGTCGAGAACGTCATCTTCAACGACTTCACGATGGGCGTGGACGTGACGGCGCTCTTCCAGGCCGAGAACATTCTCGAAGCGAGCGACGATTTCTCCCACGTGATGGGCGGCCACAACCTGAAGTTCGGCGTGGACATGCACGGCGACCAGATTAACAACCATCCCGATGTCTATTTCAACGGCAGCTTTGCTTTCACGGGCAGCGAGACGGGAATCGACTTCGCCGACTTCCTGCTGGGCGTGGATTCGAACTACACACAGGGCGATGCGCAGCATTTCTACAATCAAAACCTGCTCGCAGGAGCGTACGCGCAGGATTCCTGGCAGGTTCGGCGGGGCCTGACGCTCAATTACGGGCTGCGCTGGGACATGCTGCCGCCCTGGCACGAGAAGTATAACCAGCTGCAAACCCTGGTGCCCGGCGAGCAGAGCGTCGTCTTTCCCAATGCGCCCACGGGAATCGTCTTCCCGGGCGATCCCGGCGTTCCTCGTTCGCTGGCCGGCGTACAGTACGCGGACTTTGCGCCCCGCCTCGGTCTGGCGTGGAGTCCAGCATGGCTCGGCGCAGGTAAGACAAGTCTGCGCGCCAGCTGGGGCCAGTTCTACACTCCCATCGAGGGGCTTTCGCCGGCGATCATGAGCGCGAATCCGCCTTACGGATATACCTATACCAGCGCGGTGCCGACTCTCTTCGACACGCCATGGACGGCGGCCGCGGATGGATCGAGTCTCGAGGCAAACGGTCAGCCGCGCTTTCCTCTGCCGAAGGTGCCCTACGGCGCCTCGCGTTCGCATCCCCTCTCGACTGTGAACTGGGCGCAATTTGAGCCGTTCACTGGCATCCCGGCGGTGGCGCCGGGCAACGTCACACCCTATGCCGAGGACTATCTGCTCTCCCTGGAGCGGGACCTGGGCAAAGGCATGCTGCTCGATGTGAGTTACGCCGGCACGCAGGCCCATCACCTGCTGACGCTTCTCGAGGCCAATCCGGGCGACCCGGCGCTGTGCCTCAGTCTGAGCCAGGTGAGCGAGGTCGCACCCGGGTCGGCGACCTGCGGGCCCTTTGGCGAGAGCGGCACGTACACGCGAGCGAACGGCGAAGTGGTGGAGGGAACACGGACGGGCTTCTCTCCGGCCTTCGGCAGCGTGAGCTGGCAGAAGACCATTGGCAACTCGCACGACAACGCTCTCGAAGTCAGCCTGAAGCGCAGCGCCGGCCCTCTCAGCTTCAACCTTGCCTACACGTGGAGCCAGTCCATCGATCAGAGCTCGAGCCTGTCCGATCCTGTGAATCCGGCGGATCCCGGTCTGAGCCGCGCGCTGTCCGCTTTCGACATCACCAATAACTTTGTCGCGAATTACCACTACCGGTTGCCGCTGGCGGAGTGGCTGCACCGGACCGGACCGAAGTCGCTGACCGAAGGCTGGGAGGTTTTCGGCCTGACGCGCCTGACCACCGGCTTCCCGGTCACGTTTGTGAACGACAACGACAGCTCGCTGCTGGGCACGCAGCCCAACGGCGTGAACAACGTCGGCGCCGACCAGCTGAACGTCGCAGCCGGACCCCTGGAACTGAAGGGCAGCCCAACAGCGGGAGCGGGATTCAACACATCGCTCTTCAGTGTGCCATCGCTGGGTGACTTCGGCAATGCACGCAGGCGGTTCTTCCACGGGCCCGGATCGGACGACACCGACTTCGCACTGGCGAAGTCGACGTCGATTCTCGACGGCAGGGAATTGCAGCTGCGCGCCGAGGCGTTCAACGTCTTCAATCACGCGCAGTTCTTCGGACCGGCCTCGGTCGAAGGCAACGTCGGCAGCGCGACTTTCGGGCAGATCGTGTCGGCAGCGTCCCCGCGGTTGATGCAGGTGAGCGCGCGGCTGCGATGGTAAGCAGGTTGGTAATCGGTGGCCGAGACTTCGCAGAGGAACGTCGGTTTCAGCGCTCTCTTGCCGGTTCCTGCTTCGCGCTCTCCTGGCGCAGAGCGTGCACGACGACACGCAGCATTTCTTCTTCCGGCGCAGGCTTGCCCGTCCAGATCTCGAATTGGCGCGCGCCCTGGTGGACGAACATCTCGACACCTGTGACGACGGGGAGCCCCTTCTCGCGCGCCATGCGGATCAGCGGCGTGTCAATGGGGTTGTAAACCAGGTCGAAAACGAGCCGCGTATTCAACTCTTTCGGTTCGAGGATCGAAGCAGGCTTGACGCCACGCATCCCGACGGGCGTGGTGTTGATGATGACGTCGAAATTCGATTTGACGATTTGTTCCCTGCGGATCGTCTTCGCCCTCGCCTGGCGCGCCAGCTTCTTCGACGTTTCCGCGGTGCGGTTCCAGATGAAAACGTCGGCGCCCTTCTCGACGAGTCCAAAGACAGCCGCGCGCCCCGCACCTCCCGCGCCGAGCACGAGGATCTTCGCCCCTCGCAGCGGCAGGCGCCGCTCCAGCGGACGAACCACGGCGGCGACATCGGTGTTGAAGCCGTAAAGATTGCCGTCCTGAGCGCGCACGACCGTGTTGCAGGCGCCAATCTTTTCCGAGAGCGTGTCGGTCTTCGCCAGCTGCCTGAGGATCTCCGTCTTGAACGGCATCGTGATGGCCAGGCCGTGCAGCGGCACTTCGCGTGTAAGCGTCAGCAGATCGCTCAGGCGGCTTGTTTGCAGCGGCAGAAAAACGGCGTTCACGGTCTCGCGGCGGAAGGCCATATTGTGCATGAGCGGCGAAAGCGAGTGGCGCACGGGATTGCCGGCGACGCCGTAGACCTTCGTCGACGCGTCAATCTGGTCGATGCGCCAGGCTTCGCGCAGCGTGCGCGCGTCGATCTGGCCGGCTCCGGTTTCTTCGCCCACCTGCGCCGATGCAAAGGTGAAGACGCTGCCCGCGCGCAGGCCCAGCACGCGGCTGATGGTGCCCTGATCGCCCATGGAGATGCCGATCAGGTTCGCCTCGTCGCGGCGGCGGTCGAGAAAGCGCATCATCGTCACGTTGTCCGACAGCGTTTTCGCGGTCGAGACAATCTTGACGAACTCCGGCTGGAAGGGCAGGATGCGGTCAAAAACCGCGTCGAGATTCTTCGTGGCCTCGAAGTCGTGATAGCTGATGATCAGCGCCGCACCATAGGAGCGCAGCTTCTTCATCTGCGCCGGCTTGGTGTGTTCGGCGGTCTGCACCTCGATGTCGATCAGATGCATGCCGGCCTGCGCCGCTTTCTCCAGGATCTCCAGCTCTGCGCCAATCGTCCCCTTGAATTTTCCGCCGGTCGACACGCGCCGGCAGGTCGCGATCGCGGTCACTTCGCCGCGTTCGTAGAGAAACTGCCTGAGCTTGGGCAGAATCGCCGCTGGGCTTGCGAGGTAGTCGAGGCGGAACTCCACGAAATGATTCTCGCGGACGATCTGCTCGGCGTTCTGCAGCATATCCGCCGGTGTCGAGCCCGTGATCGCCACGCAGATCTTGCCGATGCGGGAGCGAATGTAGTGGGGAGAGAAAGCTGCTGGGGCTTCTCGAACGGGGCTGCCATTGGCCGACGCAGAACTCCCCGCAGAGCCAGCCGCGGTTGGCCGCGCGGCCTGACTTCTTTTCATACCGTTCGATTTTCCGCCGTCGCGTGGGGCTGCGGCGCGCGGCACTGCCGTGCCTGCTTTCATACCCGTAATTGACGCATATTAAAGAGGTTTGCCCTGCGATGCAACTCCTAATGCGGAACTCGCGCCCTGCTGCCCCCAGAACCTTCTTTGTGCTGGCTGATTTGCGGAGATAACTCTGGGACTGCGCACCGATGACGGCCTTGCGAGTTCTGTGCAAGTGATTGGCTGTAAATGACTTGCTTCGCGGAATGAATGGCTCGTGTACGTGGGCCGGGCTGACCGGCCTCCGGCGGGTGGCTGTTCCAGGCGCTCAACTTTTTGCCAACCTTTAAAATGGCATCCGGCGCATGAAAAAAATCAGGGTTGGCATTCTCTTCGGCGGGCGCAGCGGCGAGCACGAGGTTTCGCTGCTTTCCGCCGCGTCGGTCCTGCAGGCGATCGATCGCGGCAAGTACGACGTGGTGCCGATCGGCATCACCAAGGAAGGCCGCTGGGTGACAGCTGGGCATGCGGAGCGGTTGCTGGGCGGCGGCGAGTCCGGCAAGCATCTCCGCGCCGGTGATCCGGAAACAACGCAGCCGGCGGCGGTCCTTCGCAGGGGCGAGTCGGTGCTGGTGCCCCCGGTCCCCAGCGAGGCCCTCGTCCCGTTCGAGCGCGACGCGCGGGCCGTGGCGCATGGCGGACCGGAGCAGGTGCTGAGTGTCGACGTCATCTTTCCCGTTCTGCATGGAACTTTGGGGGAAGATGGCACCATCCAGGGGCTCTTCGAACTGGCCGGCATGGCGTATGTGGGTTCGGGCGTGCTCGGCTCGGCCGCTGGCATGGACAAAGACACGATGAAGCGGCTCTTCCAGTCGGCAAAGCTGCCCATCGTGAAATGGGTGACGTTTCTCCGCGGAGAATGGGAGAAGCACCCGAAGAAGATCCGCGCGAAGATCGAAGCTGCGACGAAGTATCCGGTCTTCGTGAAGCCGGCGAATCTCGGATCCTCGGTGGGCATCACGAAGGCGCATAACGCAAAGGAACTCGGCGCAGCCATCGAAACGGCCGCGCAGTTCGATCGCAAAATTGTGGTCGAGCAGGGTGTCGGCGGCAAAAGCAGCAAGGCGCGCGAGCTGGAAGTCGCGGTGCTGGGCAACGATGCTCCGAAGGCGTCCGTAGTTGGCGAAGTCGTGCCCGTCAAGGAGTTCTACGATTACGAAGCCAAGTATCTGAGCGAAGGCTCCGACCTCATCGTTCCAGCGAAGCTGACGAAACTGCAGACGAAACAGGTGCGCGCGATGGCGATTGCGGCGTTCCGGGCTTGCGATTGCGCCGGCCTGGCGCGCGTCGACTTCCTGATGGAACCTGACACGGGACGGGGAAAAGCCGGCCGCATCTACGTCAACGAGATCAACACGCTGCCTGGTTTTACGTCCATCAGCATGTATCCTCGCCTGTGGACAGCCTCCGGGCTGCCCTATCCGAAGCTGATCGATCGGCTGATCGAGCTGGCCATCGAGCGCCGCGCGGACAAGGATCGCAACCGGTATTCGCTGTGAGGTTCCCCGCCGGGAACCGCGGCCGTATGCGGGGTGTCAAAATAGAAGGAGAGGTGTGCATGAAGTTCGCGGGTTGGACGGATAAAAGGAGTCGCGCTCGATGACCCTGATGGATGCTCCTGCCTTTAACGCGCGCCGCGCTCAACGAGTGCGTATTCTCTCCATCACCGGAGTTGTCGTGCTGGTGGTGGCGATCATCGGCACCCTGCTCTGGTTTCTGCAGGTGCCATGGCAGTTCTGGCACTGGCCGTCCGATCACCGGATCAACCAGTTCATGAGTACCGTCGAGAGCGGGGACCTGAACAAGGCTTACGGCCTGTGGAACAACGACCCCAACTGGCAGCAGCACCCTCAGCAGTACCAGCCTTATACCTTCACTGAATTCCAGAAGGACTGGGGACCGTCAAGCGACTACGGCACGATTACCAGCCACCGCATCTTCGTCTCGCATCGCGCCGGCAACGGCGTTATCGTGGGGCTGTACGTCAACGGCAACACGGCCAAGCCACTCTTCCTGCGCGTCGACAGCGCGACAAAGACGATCGGGTTCTCGCCGGTCGAACTGTATTCAGGGCCGTAGAAGGAACTGGCAGCCGGCAGCCCGTTGCTCGCAGCAGACGATGGGAGCTGTTCGCTTTTGCGGAACGATGGCGGGTTGTTCAGGCCTGGGCTCTTTGCATCGATCCCTGCATGACCCGCTCCAGGCTCGCCTCGTCTTCCACGTTCACGCAGGTCTGGCTCCGGTCGATCTGCCGCATCAGCCCGGTGAGCACTTTCCCGGGCCCGACCTCGACGAAGAATCCCGGCAACTCGGCAATCAGCACCCGAACCGACTCGACCCAGCGCACCGCGCCGGTGACCTGGCGGATCAGGGCGTCGCGTAGTCGCTGCGGCTCGCCGACCAGCGCTGCGTCGACATTGACGGCGACCGGCACGGTGGGCTGCGCAAACGCAAGCCCGCCCAGCAACTCCGCCAGCCGGTCCTGGGCCGGCTGCATCAGCGCACAATGGAACGGCGCGCTCACCTGGAGCATCACCACACGCCTGGCGCCGCCCTCTTTGCAGAGCTGGGCCGCGCGCTCGACCGCCGGTGCTTCACCCGAGATCACCGTTTGCTCCGGAGAATTGAAATTGGCGGCAGAGACGATCTTCTGCGTTTCCGCTGCGGCGCGGGCGCAGGAGCGCGCTGTCTCCTCGGCGCCGAGACCCAGGACGGCGGCCATAGCTCCTTGGCCTGCCGGCACAGCTTCCTGCATGAAGCGGCCGCGGCTGCGCACCGTCCGCACCGCATCGGCGAAGCTCAGCGATCCGGCGGCAACGTTCGCTGCATACTCGCCCAGCGAATGCCCGGCGACCCATTGCGGCACGATGCTTTTTTCCGCCAGGACCCGCAGCGCCGCCACCGAGACCGTACAGGTGGCCGGCTGCTGAAACTCCGTCAGCTTCAGTTGGTCTTCCGGCCCCTCGAAACACAGCTTCGAGAGAGAAAACCCCAGTGCCTCGTCGGCCTCTTCAAAAGTCCGGCGAGCGACGGCAAATTTCTCCGCGAGGTCCCGGCCCATGCCGGCGTATTGCGAGTTTTGTCCTGGAAAAAGAAAAGCGAGCCTGGTCATCTCTTTCGGCAGATCGGCAGCAGACGCTGTTTCGGCGCATCGACCGCGCGGGCAATGCGCGGGGAAATACGCCGTCGTAGCGCATCATATCAATTTCAAAAGATCGATTTAACTTTCTGATGGTCTCGCGCGTCTATTAGCCAGAGGCGCGCGGGGCGGCGCATCCAATGCTCACGCCCCTTGCAGCCCTCCATGAAAGCCCCGGTGGTTCGTGGGTCCGCCGGGGCTTTTCTTTTTCTGCGGACTTTCTGCGTCAGGCGGAGACCGCCAGGTGAGCCGAAGGGCGCACCGCACTGCTGGCGACCGCCGGTGAAGTGTGATGCGTAAGCCGGTGTACGAAGTGGTATGGCGGCCAGGGTCCCGACAATTGCATCTGGCAGTCCTTCATGAGCAGGCTGGCGCTCGAATACTTGTTTTGGTAGCGCTCCACTCCGTTCGAGTCGATCAGGTGCGCGATATCCAGAAGCATCTTGCCCGACTCCACGCGCTTGCAGCTGACTTCTTCGGCCAGCGGCAGGAACATGCGATGCATCTGAACGGACACGGCCCGGGCTTTGGTTTGCCGCTCGCGCTGCAGGGCTGCGCTCTCGCGGAGATTGGAAAGATACGCTTTCCCCACCGTCGGCAGGGGTTCAGCCGAGTAGCGGCGGATCTGCTCGCGGCAGCAGTCGTCGAGAAGCACCTTCAGGTGCATCTCGGCTTTGCCGCGCAGGCGTTCGATATTGGTGAGGAACTGGCGCTGATTGGAGCGAATGGAGCGCCGTAGCGCCTCATCGTCCGCAAAGACGGTGCCGAAGCGAAAGGGAAGAACGGTCGAGGTCTTGAAGCAGTCCGAGATCACCCGCGCGTGCTCGACGCCGGCCTGCGAAGTGAAGTTTTGAGTGGGAGAATGTTCGCTGACGATAACGGCTAAATCACTGGCTGGGTAAAGGAAGATTTGATTTCCCTGAATTCCCGTAACTGTTTCCATTGGAATTGGCTTACGGTGACGAAGCAGCTCGGGAAAGGCCTGTCGTTCGGTTATGCAGTAGGCATACCACGCCATATTGGATCGCTCCGCATGCTGGATTGGGAATGGGTTGGGAACTTCAGCGTTGTGGGGATGGACATGGCCGCGACTTCTGTGCAACTTAACTGAACTGCCACGTATGCTAGTCCCGCATGTAAACGACTGGCAACAGGCCGATGCCGCATCAGAGCGGAGGTTAGCGCCTTAACTCAAAGTCGATTTCGTGTGGCGCAAAACAATTTCACAATGCGCACACGCTCGTTAAATTGCTCGTTTTTGCGGTTCGATGGGCTAGAATTACGGCTCAATTGTTGCAAGGTCCTCCGGACGGTCGACGTCCAGTTCGCCCTCGGGCCACGGAATTCCACCGAGCTCGTCGGCGTGCGCTCGGATCAGATTGCGCGCCCCCCGATCCCCGGAGCTGTGCGCCAGATCCCCGAAAAGTTTTCCTGAGAAAATCGCCGGAACGCCGGCCCTGCGCGCATACACCGAAGCCGTAATCCGAACTCCATCAGCAGTTTGCGCCTCTTTGTGCTGCGCCAATAGTCTGCGCAGGTGGTCGGCCGTCAGTCGTGGCTGATCGCAAACCAGCAGGAGTACCGCATCCGGATGCGGTTCCAGGTTCCGAACCGCCTCCATCCCGGCGCGCAGCGAAGAGCCCATGCCCTCCTGCCAGTCTTTGTTCAGAACGACGGCAACCCCCGCCAGATTCGCCAGTTCCCGGCGCATCGGTTCCGCCTCAAATCCGAGAACAACATACGCGGGCGAGCAACCAGCCTCGACCGCCAGGCGGGCGGTTCGTCGCAGCAGCGGTTCGCCCTCGATCCGGAGGAGTTGTTTGGGCCGGCCCAGCCTGGTGGATGCCCCGGCCGCCAGGACGATTGCGGCACAGCGAAGGTCAGGCATGAACGGCTGTCACGGACGACAGCTTGCGCGCCTCGCGTCCCGCGAAGACAGCCTGGAGTTCCGCCGCGATGGACAGAGCAATCGAAGCCGGAGAGTGCCCACCCAGATCCAGTCCGACCGGGGTATGCAGGCGCTCCATGCATTCGGCGGTGCCGAGGCCGAGCTCCGGTGCAATCTCGCCCACCAGCCGCTCGGTCCGCCGCCGTGGTCCGAGGAGGCCGATATACTTCAGCTCTTTGGCGAGCAGACCGCGGAGCACTTTCCGATCCTGCTCGTAGCTGTGGCTCATGATGACCGCGGCCGTCTCCGCGGCAGCCTGCATGAGCGCCGCATCGAGGTTCTCCACCGCAGCCGCTCGCGGGAAGCGTTCCCCGCGCGCCAGGTTCGCCCGGTCATCGGCGACGATGACGTGCCAGCCGAGCACCGCGGTGTACTCCACCAGGGGCTGCACGTCGTCGCCCGCGCCGAAGAGGATCAGTGCCGGCGGCGGCGCGATGACCTCGAAGAAAAATCCGTTCGCCTGCTGCGATTGCCCGTTGTGGAGCGCCTCGCGTGCCATCGCCGTCACAGAGGAATCGGGATCGCGTTCGAAGACCACGGCGCCGGCGTGATCCAGAATGACCTGCGTCCCCGTCGGGCCGGCAGTCAGCCGCGTCACGATCACCGACACGGTACGCTCCTCAACACTCCGGCGCAGCGCCTCCAGACTCTGTGCGGCCGCTTCGCCGCGTTCCAGCAAAACCAGGATCGTACCGCCGCAGCCCAGGCCGTACGGCATATCGCCGTCGTCGTCGAAGAAACTCGAGTAGCGCTGCAGCGACGGCCCCTGCGCGGTGAGCCACCAGGCTTTCTTTGCGATCTCCGCCTCGAGGCAGCCTCCGCTCACCGTTCCCGCGCGCTGGCCGGACGCGGTGAGCAGCATGCGCGCTCCGGGGCGGCGATACGCCGAACCTTCGACGGCGATGACCGTTGCCAGGCAAATCTCGTCCCAGCCCGCACCCGGGCGCTCTGCGCCCGCGTGCTTCCACAACTCGAGAATTCGCCGCAGTTCGGACATACTCAGGCCGTCAGGCGCGTGCTGCCCATGAGTTCCTCGATCCGCACCGGCAGCCTGCGCACCCGCACGCCGGTCGCGTGATGAACCGCCATGGTAAGCGCTGGAGCGACTCCGGCCAATCCGATCTCGCCGATCCCGCGCGCGCCGTATTCGTTCAGCTGAAGATCAGGATACTCCACAAAAATGCAGTCCAGCTCCGGAATATCGGCGTTGGTCGCCACGAGATAGTCGGCAAAGTTATTGTTCAGCGGTTTGGCGTTGCGGGGATCGTAGATCGTCTCCTCAAACATCGCCATGCCGATGCCCATCACCACGGCGCCGAGAATCTGATTACGCCCGGTACGGTGGTTGATGATCCTGCCCGCGTCGATCACGGTGAGCGCCCGGCTCACGCGCAGCCGTGCGATCCCCGGATCCCACGCGACCTCGATGAACTGCGCTCCGAAAGAATGAGCCGAGAAGTCGTGCTCTTTGGCCGGATCGGGCGCCGTGCGCGCCTCGTTTTCGAGCGCGGCCAGCTTGCCTGCCGTCAGGATCTCGCCAAACGGCACGCCGCTTTCCGGCGGCTTGCCTGCTGCGTGAATCCGCCCCGCGGTCATCAGCAGCTTCACCGGATCGCCCTCCGGCAGGTTATTGGGATGAAAGGGCGAACCGGGGATCGACTGCGCCGCCGCGATCACGCGGTCGACCGCGCCCTGCGCCGCCTGGGAGATCGCCGGCGAGACCGTGGCGGTCACGGTGGATCCGCCCGAGGTTGGACCCGGCGGCAGCGAGCTTCTGCCCAGCACGACGTCGATTTTGTCGATGGGAATTCCGGTCTTCTCCGAAACGATCTGCGCAAAAACCGTATAGGTCCCCGTGCCGATGTCCTGCGTGGCGCACGTGGCGCGCGCGGTGCCGTCCGCGTTCAGGCGCACGCGAACAGTGGCTGCTCCACGCCCGGCATGCCAGGTGGCCGTGGCCATCCCCCAGCCTAGAATCTCGGTGCCGTTCTTCATTGAGCCGACCTGCGGGGTCCGCTTCGACCATCCGAATTTAGCCGCGCCGACCTCGTAACACTCGCGCAGATGCTTGCTCGACCACGGCCGCGCCGGGTTGAAGCTCTCGTCCTGCTCGGCGTAGTTCTTCAGGCGCAGTTCGAGTGGATCCATGTTGAGCCTGATCGCCAGCTCGTCCATCGCCGACTCGAGCGGAAAGAGGCCGGGGACGATACCGGGGCCGCGCATCGGAGTTGGCGTGCCGAGATTTCTCTCCACCAGCGTCTGCTGCGCCGCCACGTTATCGCAGCTGTACAGCATCGTGGTTACACCGGTGCAGGCCTCCACATAGGTGTCGACCATCGATGTCGGCTGGATCACGTCATGCTGGATCGAGACAAGTTTGCCGTCCTGCGTCGCGCCGATGCGCATGTGTTGCCGGGTCATCGGGCGGTGTCCCACGGTCGTGAACATCAGGCTCCGCGGCACCTGCACCTTCACCGGCCGGTTCACCTTCTTCGCGCCCACCGCAGCCAGCAGCGAGTGCGGCCACGGAAAGAGCTTGCCGCCAAAGCCCGAACCCTGGAAGGGCGAAATCACCAGGATTCGCTCCAGCGGAATGCCAAGCATCTCCGACATCACCTGCTGGTGGTTCATCACTCCCTGCGTTGTCTCGTAGAGAGTCACCTTGTCGCCGTCCCACACCGCAATGGTGGCGTGCATCTCCATCGGGTTGTGCGTCTCTACCGGGATTTCGTAGGTTTCGTCCACTTTCACGGGCGCGCTCTCAAATGCCTGGTCCGCGTCGCCGCGTGTGTAGTGAACCCGCGGCCGCTCGGGGATGGGCCCGTCGTCGAAGGACACCGACGGCTTCTGCGCGCTGTACTGCACCTTCACTGCATCGGCTGCAGCCTTCGCCTGCTCGAAGGTATTCGCAACCACCAGGGCAACATATTGTCCGTAGTAATAAACATTGTCATCTTCAAACGGAGGCCGCGCTTCACTGGCGCGGCTGTGTTCCCACTGGCCCGCGGGACGAAAAAGCGGTTCCGTGTTGCCATGATGCAGCACCGCCAGCACGCCCGGCATTCTTTCTGCCGTGCTCAAGTCGATGCCCACGATTTTCGCGTTGCCCACCGTGCTCGCGACCGGAACGCCCCACGCCACATTTTCCAGCGGATGGTCCAGCGCATACGCCGCCTTGCCCGTCACCTTCAGTGGTCCATCTACACGCGTGACCGCCGCGCCAATGATCGATGTGCTCATGCCGTTTCTCCTCAGGCCGCCTGCGTGGTTTCTTCCAGCGTGCGCACCAGGGCGCGCTTCGCCAGCTCAATTTTGAAGCCGTTGTACTTCAGCGGTTTCGCGTCGGCCATCGCTGCATCGGCCGCACGTCGGAAATTCTCCGTGCCGGCATCGTGTCCCTCGAGAGCATATTCCGCTTCGCGCGAGCGCCACGGTTTCGTGCCCACCCCGCCAAACGCGATGCGTACGCGCTGGATCCGGCGGCCGCTCATGCTGACCGCAACCGCCGCCGACGCCAGTGCAAACTCGTACTGCGCCCGGTCGCGCAGCTTGATATAGCGCGAGCGCGTGCCGCCGGCCAGCGCCGCCAGCGTGACGTGCGTGATCAGTTCACCCGGCAGCAGCACGTTTTCGCGGTCCGGAGTGTTCCCCGGCACCAGATAGAACTGGTCGAGCGCGATGGCTCGCTCGCCCTTCGGCCCCTGAACGTGTACCGTCGCCTCCAGCGCCATCATGGCCACGGCCATGTCCGATGGATGCGTCGCAACACAGCGGTCGCTGCCGCCCAGCACGGCGTGAATGCGGTTGAACCCGTCCAGAGCCGCGCATCCCGAGCCCGGCTGGCGCTTGTTGCAGGCGTAGTTCGTATCGCGGTAGTAATAGCAGCGCGTCTTCTGCAGCAGATTGCCCCCGGTCGTGGCCATATTGCGCAGCTGCGGCGAGGCTCCCGAGAGCAGAGCCTCCGACAGCACCGCATAGTTCGTTTTCACGGCTTCGTGATTCGCCAGGTCGCTGTTGCGCACCAGCGCTCCGATACGCACGCCCCCGCCGGGGAGCGTCTCCACGCGATCCAGCGGCAAGCCATTGATATCCACCACCGCGGGCGGCTGCAGCACGTCGAGCTTCATCAGATCGACCAGGGTCGTGCCGCCGGCGAGAAATGTGCCCGTCGCGCCGGCACGAACAGCGCCCTCGATGCTGCGAGCCTGACTGTAGCGAAAGACCTTCATGGCGCCTCCTTTAGACCGTCGCGGCTTTGCGGGCCTGCTGCACGGCCGCAACAATGTTGGTATATGCGCCGCAGCGGCAGATGTTGCCGCTCATGGCTGCGCGAACGTCGTTGTCGCCCGGACCGATGGGCTCATGCAGCAGCGCCGAAGCCGACATGATCTGCCCCGAAGTGCAGTAGCCGCACTGGAATCCATCGTGATCGAGGAACGCCTGCTGCACAGGATGCAACCGTCCGTTCTCCGCCAGGCCTTCGATGGTGGTGATCCTGTCGCCCTGGTGCATGACCGCGAAGCTCAGGCACGAATTCACGCGCCGTCCGTTGACGTGCACCGTACAGGCGCCGCACTGCCCGTGATCGCAGCCCTTTTTCGTGCCGAATAGCTCCAGGTTTTCGCGCAGAGCATCAAGCAGCGTCACGCGCGGTTCCAGCCGCACGTTGTAGTCCTTACCGTTCACATTCAGCGTGACCGGAACCGCCCCCGGCACGCCAGCCGGCGCTTCGGTTTCTTCCGACTCTGTCGCCACGGCCTGCGCCAGCGGCGAGGCCGTCGCGACCACGCCGGCCGCGCCCAGCTGGACGAGAAAAGACCGCCGCGAGAACCGGCCGAAGATCGGCTCTCGTTCCATCTCTGTTGGCGTGTTGCTGTCTGGTGTCGCGTTCTTGTCGGCGCCGGGCGTCCGGGGGTCTAAGAGGGAATCCTTCGGTTGATCCATTCTGGCTCCTGATTCAGTTCGCTGTGGATGACATTTCCGGGAGGAGCGAAAACGCCTTCCCCTGGATCGACTGTTCGAGGATGCGGGATACGGGCCTGGGGGCCCTCACGATTTCTGCGGTTACGGCTGCGTTGCGTTGTGGGCCGCAGGGGTCGTGTTTTTCTTCCTGCGGCTGAGAACAAACTCGTTGTCGCGGCTCCGCTGTTTGGCGGTAGCCTTATCGATTTTGCGCCAGAAGGCCACAAAGTAATCGATCGCCGAGACGATCGACACGGCCGCCGTGTAGTAGATACCGACAACCGCGATGAGATCGACGGGCATGATGAACCAGCCCCAGTGCCACTCGTACCAGCCATGATCGAGGGTCGCGGCGACGACAGATACGATCTGGATGACCGTCTTCAGCTTGCCTACGTCGCTGGCTTCGATGGTGAAGCCCTCGGTCGACGCGATGGAGCGCAGCCCGCTCACCAGGAATTCACGCCCGATGACCACGACCACGATCCACGCCTTCACGACATGCGGGTTGAACTCGACCAGCGCAACGTAGGCCGAGGTGATCAGCAGCTTATCCGCCAGCGGATCGAGCAGCATGCCCATGGTGGTGATCTGGCCGCGGCTGCGCGCCAGATAGCCGTCCACGCCGTCCGAGATCGAAAGCAGGATGAAAAACAGGGAGGCGATGACTTCCTGCTCGCCGTGCCAGCTGCTGTGCGGGAAGCGCGGCGACAGCATCCAGATGAGGACAGGAATGCAGACAATCCTGCCCATCGTGATGGAGTTGGGGAGGTTCACGCGAAATGCGCCCCTGCTGCCATTATGCACCAGTAAACCCACGTGCCGCCGCCAGCCGAGGGCAGTCCGGCACGAGACCGCGGTACGTTGGGAACGGGGCGGATCTGGGCTGCGGACGCACGTTTTTGTTGCTGCGCCGCCCGGGTACCTCTTCGTTAACTCCCGAAAAAGAACCATGGAGCCCAACCTCGGGCTTTGACTATAGTGATCGAAGGACACCTATGGATCGGAACGCAGGAGAATCGGCTGTTGACAGGCTGATCGCGCTGGCCCAGCAAAAGACGGTTCGCCGCGGCGCGGTCTCCGATGACGAAACCGATCTGGAGACCGTCCCCCTCGGCCTCCCCTCAGCAAGAGAGCTGGAGCACAACCCTATGTGGAAAGCGCTGCTACAGTTGCGGGCGTTTCTGCCTTATGTCGCGCGCCTGCTGGAAATGAGCAGCCCGTCGCAGCCCTCCGCTGCAGTGTCGGCCGAGTTGCGCAGCGAAGTCCGGCAGAGCGTCGGAGCGCTGGAGAGTTCGCACCGCGATCTGCGCCTGGCTGTTCAGGATCAGACTGTTGAGATCAAGCGGATCGAAGAAACGATGACGAAGACCCGCGAGGCCACGGAGCGCAACGCGCTCGAAGTGACGGAGCTGGCTGAAGATGTGCGCTCGATGCGATCGCTGGTCAAAGCGGCCCTCGCCGTGCTCGTCTTGCTGTTACTCACGATGATCGGCTCGGCGGTCTTCCTCTTCATCCGATTCAGGCCCATGGTCCACTGAGCCCACGCCGCCGCCATTGCCGGGTGCAGGCAACGGCGAGGGCAGTCGAGGCCTCTCCTCAGGTAAGGAGGAGAGAGATGGTCCAGCTCGGGAACAAATCCGATTCTCCAGGCAATTCAAAGGCAACCCAGTGGGACACGAGGCATTCCCGGCGCGACCGGCCGGGCGAGAGCGACGTGCACGGCATGGAGCGCATGCCTGAGGTGACTCTGGGGCAACAGATCCGCGCCCACGCCAATCGTCCGCACAAGGGCGACGTGGGGCGGCCCGGCACCAACGAAGAGGTTTTTCAGGGATCGAAAGAGACGGAACTGAAGTAGGAGACGGCAGAAGGCCTCGACACCAGCGGCGTCGCTCATTTGCCCCGGCTTTTCCTGCGTCCGGAGCGCTATACTGCGCGAAGAATGATCGAGGTGATCCCGGAATGTCAACGCTGAGCGTGCAGGAAACAGAGGCGCCCGCGCCTGCCGACGACTTCAGCGCTCTGGAAGGGCGCATCGTGCGCGCCGTGGAGCTGGTGAAGCGCGAGCGCACAGCCCGCGCTGAAGCCGAGCAGAGCGCGGCGCGGCTGCAGAGCCTGCTGGATGCGCAATCCTCCCTGCTGGAACAGGCCAAAGAACAGCTGCGTACGCTGGAGCGCGAACGCGAGCAGGTTCGCCAGCGCGTGGAACGGCTGCTGAAACAGATCGAAGAGATCGCCTGACAGGGTTCGCCAATATGTCCGACGACAACGCAATCACCGTCGACATCTACGATCAGACCTACCGCCTGAACGGCAACGACCGCGAGTACGTCGAGCGCCTGGCGGCAACGGTGGATGCCAAGATGCGCGCCGTTGCCTCGCAGGGGCGCACGGTGGACTCGCTGCGGGTTGCGGTCCTCGCGGCGCTGAATCTCGCCGATGAACTGGCCCGCCTCGAACAACGCTATGCGGCCGTGACCAGCGCCGGCGACAGTGTCGCGTCCATTCGCAGCCGCGCCCACTCGCTCAGCGGCATGCTCGACGAAGTGCTCGGCGAAGAGCGCAAGGCGGGATAGGAACCGTTTTCCGGAAACAGCTTCCCGGGCGTGCGCTGGCGGCCTTGCCCATTCGCCACCGGGGGGACGCAACTCGTCACAGCTGTCATGACTGGTCATGGGCACTCCGACCGCCTGCGTGGTATCGTCTGCCCACTGCTGCACCCTGAGGATCCGATGATCAGAACTGCGTTTTTTCTGTTTTTCGCGCTTCCCCTGACCGCGCTCGCGCAAACCCAAAAACCGCCCACGACGCTGCGCGGCATTCTGCTCGAGCAGCTGAAAACCACCCATACCCAGGAAGACTGGTTTGTGCCCGCGAAGGTCGCAGTCGCCGGACTCACTGCCGACCAGGCCAACTGGACTCCGGGCAAAGGCCAGCATTCGGTCGGGCAGCTCGCTTACCACCTCTGGTTCTGGGATAGCCGCGCCCTCGAGCGCTTCAACGGCATCAAGCCCGGCCCCTACGACGGCAACAATGATGAAACTTTCAACAATTTCACGCCGGCGGAATGGAACGACGTGGTGAACAAGCTCGATCAGGTGATGTCCGCCTGGGAACAGGCGGTGGAAACAGCCGGTGACACGAAGCTCGCCGAGAATGCTTCGCTCGTCGAGCACGTGGCCATGCACAACGCCTACCACATCGGGCAGATTCTGTACGTGCGGAAGCTCGAAGGCGTCTGGGATCCAAACAAGGGGGTGAAGTAACGCCTTCAGCCCGATGCTGCAGCCCGTTGCCGCCTGATTCCCGGATTGGGGCCATCGCTGCGCTCTTGCCGAAATGGCACGGAAGTGTGCCATTGACCCATTGGTGGGAAACTCCTTCCCTTGCCAATTTCCCGGCAATGCCGTTAGCATCCACTCAAGAGACCGGCCTGCAAAGCAGGTGAGGGCGGTCAACGCTGGTTGAACCTACATTCATTGAACAGGGAGCTCGACTCGACAAATCGGTTCGGTGCGCAGTGTCCGCCAGTCCGGAATGCCTAAAGAACCGCGGAGAGTTCCCACCGTCTTAGGACGGGTTCACCGGCGCATCGCCCCACGGCCCCGCGGGTCGGTCCTTCTCCTTCATTCACGCCAATCCCCGCGTGCATCCGCTTCTTCTCCATCTCGGCCACGTTGCGATTCCCACCTATGGCGCCTGCACGGCCCTCGCGCTGGTTCTGGTGCTCGCCGTCTCAGTCTTTGCGGCGAAACGGGCGGGCCTGAACGCTGACAAAGTCTGGAACCTCGATCTTGTTGCGATTCTCACCGCGCTCTTTGCTTCGCGCATAGTGCTGATTCTCGGCGATCCCAACGTCTACCGCAAGCATCCCTTCTGGCTGCTCGGCCTCCTGACGACGCCCAATATCTGGCTGGCGCTCGGCGGAGCCTTCGTCGGACTGCTCGCCGCACTTCTCTACGCCATGTCCGCTGGCCTGCCACTCCTGAAGACCGCCGATGCACTGGCGCCTGCCGCAGCGATCGCTTTCGCCTGTAACCGCATCGGTGCGTTCCTGGGCGGCTCCGCGTTTGGCACTCCGACCCACCTGCCGTGGTGCGTCGTCTATCGCAGCCCCGTCGCTTACCTCTGGTATCGTGTCCCCCTGGGAGTAAGCCTCCACCCGGTTCAGGTCTACGACGCCGGGACTTCATTTCTGCTTTTCCTCCTGTTGCTGTGGATGGGCCGCCCCGGCGGATCGGGTCGCGACGGCGAAATCGCCGGCACGTGGTTGTTCCTCTACGGCCTCATCCGTTTCTTTCTTGAGTTCCTGCGCGGCGATCCGACGCGCATCCCGGTCCTGGGAGGCGCGCTGACCCTGGCCCAGACGCTGTGCATCGTGGCTGTTTTGTTCGGTGGAATCTCCTGGCTCCTCGGGAGTCCGAAGCCCACCCTGATGGTCGCCGATGAGAAGCCCACGGCTTAGAAAGCCCTGGCCTGATCGCCCACTGCTTATACTGTTCGCAATGAAGTGGCGACTGCCTCTGGCTTTCCTGTTCTTCGTGACCGCTCTCACGCAAGCACAACCACTCCCGCCGGGAATGCCGGACCCCATCTATCTCTGGCCGAACGGCGTGCCCGGCGCTCTCGGACACGCCGAAGCCGACATCCCCCGCATGTATGCTTTCCTCCCGAAGACACGCTCTACCAGCACCGCCGTCCTCGTCATCCCTGGCGGGGGCTATGAGCACGTTGCTATTGGTCACGAGGGCGTGCAGATCGCGGCGTGGCTCAACGCCCAGGGAATTCCCGCCTTTGTGCTCGACTACCGCGTCGCGCCGTACCACTTTCCTGCCCCCGTGGCGGACGGCCAGCGTGCCATGCGGCTCATCCGTACGCACGCCGCCGAATACGGCATCGATCCCCAACGTCTCGGGGTGTGGGGATTCTCCGCCGGCGGCCACCTTGCCTCCACCCTGGGCACCCACTGCGACGGCGATGTCGTCCCTGTTGAGCATCCCGATGCAGCCGATGCACAAAGCTGCAAGCCAGCATTCATGGTGCTCTCCTATCCCGTCATCAGCATGACACCGCCCGAGGCACACGCCGGTTCGCGCATGGAACTACTCGGCCCCCATGTCGATTCCGCTCTGGAGCGCCGCTATTCGAACCAATTCGCCGTGACCGATGAGACTCCGGCAACCTTCCTATTCGCCACCACCAACGATCCCACCGTCCCCGTTGCCAATAGTCTGGACTTTTACCGCGCGCTCGAGGAACACCACATTCCCGCCGAACTCCACATCTACGACTTTGCCAACCACGGCTGCGGGCTCTGTGGTTCCATCATTCCCCTCTCTACCTGGCCGGAACTGCTGCGCAACTGGCTCGTCCAGCGCGGCTGGATTCCTTCGACTGCGCCCCCTCCGCCTCCTCCGCAGCCCAACCTGCCCTCCTGGATTCCCGGGCTGACCGGGCCGGGCAAGCCATAAGCCACCATGACCGTCACACATAAGGTGCCGGCCGAGGCGGCACAGCAGCGCCTCGACGCCTGGCTGACCACCCAGCTCAGCGGCATCAGCCGCGAACGCGTGCAGCTCCTCATCGAGCAGAAAAAAATTCTTCTGGACCGCAAATTACCGCGGGTCTCGTACCGCCTGCGTGGCGGCGAAGTCGTTGAGGTCCTCGGCGATCCCGCTCCTCCTCCGCTGAAGGCCTTTGCCGAAGATATCCCTCTCCAGGTCGTTTACGAAGACGACGACCTCTCCATCATCGACAAGCCCGCCGGCATGACTGTCCATACCGGAGCCGGCGCGGTTGAAGGCGAAGGCGGCACGCTGGTGAACGCTCTGCTGCATCGCTACCGTTCGCTCTCTTCCGTCGGCGGCGAGCAGCGCCCAGGTATCGTTCATCGCCTCGACAAACAAACCAGTGGCCTGATCGTCATCGCCCGCAACGACGCTGCGCACGCGCGCCTCGCCGAGATGTTTGCCCAAAGGCAGATGCGTAAAATCTACAAGGCGCTCGTTCATGGCCATCTGAAGCAGGATCGGGGTACCATCGATGCCCCCATCGCCCGCGATTTGCTGCGTCGCACCAGGATGACCACGCGCCGCCAGACCGGAGCGCGCTCCGCCGTCTCGCACTACACCGTGCTGCGCAGGATCAGCTCGCGCTTTGGCTCCTTCACCCTCGTTTCCGTCCGCATTGAGACAGGCCGCACGCATCAGATCCGCGTGCACCTCGCGTCCATCGGCCACCCCGTCGTCGGCGACACGCTCTATGGTGCGCCCGCGCGGCTCATGGTCATCCCTGGCCGGCGAACCGCGGACCCTGCGCCGGAAAGTCTCGCCCTGAACCGCAATTTTCTCCACGCCGCCGAGCTGGAGTTCGCGCATCCCCGCACCGGGAAGCCGATCCATCTGCAATCACCGCTGCCCGGGGAGCTGCAGGATCTGTTGCGCGCGATCGAGTCGGGCCGGCTCGAGGTGTGACCTGGGGTCCACCCCGCACCTGCACCGAACCCCGAAAATTCACATCTGCTCCGTTATCATCAGCAGAGATCGCACGGGAGGTTTCTTGTCGATGCAGGTTCTCTACACCGCCGATGTAACGGCCGAAGGCGCGCGCCACGGCCATGTGCGCAGTTCCGACGGGCTGCTGGATCACGACCTCGCTTTGCCGCCGGGCATGGGCGGCAAGGGCGATAAGACGAACCCCGAGCAGCTCTTCGGCGCTGGCTATGCCGCCTGCTTTGGCGGTGCCGTCGAATACATGGCGCAACAGGCGGGCAAGAAGACCGGCGTCGTGAAAGTGCGAGCCCAGGTTGGCGTCGGTCCCTTTGACGAAGGCAAGGGCGAGGGCTTTACCCTGCAGGTTCAACTCGACGTGACCATCCCCGAGCAGGATCAGGCCGGCGCCGAAGAGCTGGTTGCCGCCGCGCATCGCGTCTGCCCCTATTCGAACGCGACCCGTGGCAATATCGAAGTGAAGCTCACCGCGCACGGCGGCAAGTGAAGCGCGCGCGCTCGACTATCCATGATCCCATCCTGGATCGCGGCCTTCACCCTCGTCCTTCTGGTTGGGATGGTCCTCACCCGCGCGCTGCTCATGCGCCGCCAGGGGATCCGCGCCTTCAAATTCGGAGCCATCGATCGCAAGGACTTCATCATCCCGCCCTTCGTATTGTTTTACTTTTACCTGGTCCTGGCCCGAGCCCTGCACCTGCCTACGCCCGTGCACCGGCAGCTCTTCCGTCTGGCGCTCGCACCGTGGCTCGGGGTCGCCTTTTGCCTCATCGCCCTGGCGATCTTTCTTGCCGCTCTTATTTCTTTCGGCAGAAGCTTTCGCGTCGGCATCGACGCTGACCGTCCCGACCGCCTCATCACCGGCGGCATTTTTGCGGTAACCCGCAATCCCATCTACCTGGCATTCGCGCTCGTGCTCATCGGCGAGTTTCTGATTTTTCCACACTGGGTCCTGCTGGCCTACCTGATCGCCGGTTTCTGGCTTCTTCACCGCCAGGTCCTGCGCGAAGAAGACTTCCTGCAGAGCCACTATGGCAGCGCCTTCGCACAATACCGGCACCATGTACGCCGCTATCTGTGAACGCTGCAGGTTTCATGCCGCGCCCGTTTGCGTACTATGGCGTTATGCGCACCGAACGAAGGCTGGCCGCATTCTGCGCCCTGGCCGGCAGCGTGATCGCCATCTCCTGGTCGGCGATCTTCGTTCGATGGTCAAGGATGCCGGGGGTCAGCTCGGCATTCTATCGCACGCTCATCGCGGTGCCGGTACTGTGGGCCGTGCTGCCGCTGCAGCGCTCTTCGGGCCGCCGCCTTGCGCGCCGGACTTTCTGGATCGCGATCGCCGGCGGCGTCTTCTTTGCCGGCGATATCGGCTTCTGGAACACCGCGGTGATGCATACCTCGGCTGGCAACGCGACCTTCCTCAGCAATATTGCGCCGCTGTTCGTGGGACTTTTCACGTGGGCTCTCACCGGGCGCCTCCCCTCGCGGCGTTTCTGGGTTGCCTTCCTCGTCGGCGCGGTGGGCAGCGGCCTGATTGTCGCGGCTGACCTGCATCTCACGATCGCCCGCTCGTCGGCCGATGGCCTCGCCGTACTGGCCGCGATCTGCTTCGCGCTCTATCTCGTCATCACCGGCCGCCTGCGCGAACAACACGATACGGGTCTGCTCCTCGCGCTTTCGACCACCGCCAGCGCTGTCACGCTCTTGCTGTGGGCGATGGCCGGGCACTTATCGCTCGTGGTGCAGGGCGCCGGTCCGCTCGGGGCCCTGCTCGGACTCGGCCTCGTCTGCCAAGTGGGCGGCTATTTCGCCCTCACCTACGCTCTGGGCCACTTGCCCACCACTGTCACCTCCATTTTGTTCCTCGGCGTTGCGCCGCTGACGGCTGTTTTTGCCTGGGTGATCTTCGGCGAGCGCATGAGCCCGGCAGACATCGCCGGCGGCGTGCTGATCCTGGCCGGTGTCTGGATCGTCGGTCGCAGAGAGAGGGCCGACATTCCGCAGATCGAGGAGATCATCCCGCCGGTAGCGCAGGTGTAGGGTTACAGCTTCTGCGATCGCTGCACATCGCGCACGCCTGGCAGCCGGCGCAGCGCCTGCACCAGCCGGGTCAGGTGCCTCACGTCTTCGGCGTCGATCACGAACTGGATCTGTGCGTCGCCCGCATCGCCCAGGTGCGTCTCCATCGTCCGAATGTTCGCGTTCTCATCGCTGATGATCGCCGTGATCTCTTTCAGCATTCCGGCCCGATCGTCGCAGTGCACGGTAAAGCGCACCGGGTAGGTCTGCTTCGGCCCCGTCTTGTCTTCCGATGACCGCGCCCACTCCACCGCGATGCGCCGATCGGCCTCGTAGAGCAGGTTCTGCACATTGGGGCAGCTGCGCGCATGCACGGCCACGCCCTTGCCGCGTGTGACGTAACCGATAATCTCCTCGCCGCGAATCGGATTGCAACATCGCGCGCGATAGACCAGCAGTTCGTTCTGCCCTTCCACGATCAGCGAATCCGTTCCGCTCGCCGCCGCGGCGCGCTGTACCGCTGCCGCTCCCGGGCTTGCCGGAGCCGTCGCGGCCTCGGCTTCCTGCTGTTGGTGCACCAGCCCGGGCGCGAGCCGGTTGAGCACCTGGCGCGCCGAATACTTGCCGAACCCGATCGCCGCCCACAGATCGTTCGGCGTTGCCACGCTGTAGTCCGCCGCCACTCGCGCGTAGTCCGACTCCTCGAACTGCGCCAGCCCAACCTTGTATTTTCGCGCTTCGCGCTCCAGCAGCTTGCGTCCGATCTCGATCGCGCGCTCTCGCTGGTGCTCGTTGAGCCAGTGGCGAATCTTGTTGCGTGCCCGCGGGCTTTTCACAAAGGTCAGCCAGTCGCGGCTCGGCGTGTGCCCGTTCTGCGTGATCACCTCGACGATGTCGCCGTTGCGCAGCTTCGTCCGCAGCGGCACCATGCGTCCGTTCACGCGCGCGCCGACACAAGTGTTCCCCACCTCGGTGTGGATGGTGTACGCGAAGTCGATGGGGGTGCCGTCGCGCGGGACCACAACAACTTTACCCTTCGGCGTGAAGGTGTAAACCTCCTCCGGGTACAGATCGATCTTCAGGGTCGACAGGAACTCGTTGGGGTCGGTCATGTCGCGCTGCCATTCCACCAGCTGCCGCACCCATGCCAGGCGCTGCTCGTCGCGGGCGCTGACCGGCGATCCGCCCGCCTTGTATTTCCAGTGCGCCGCGATCCCTTCTTCCGCGACGCGGTGCATCTCCTCGGTGCGGATCTGAACCTCGAACTGGTGCCCGCCCTCGCCCATTACCGTTGTGTGCAGCGATTGATACAAATTCGGACGCGGCATGGCGATGAAGTCCTTGATGCGCCCCGGCACCGGCCGCCAGATACTGTGAATGATTCCGAATACGGCATAACAGTCCTGCACACTGGACGTGATCACCCGCAGCGCCAGCAGGTCGTACACCTGATCGATCGACGTCTGCGACTTCACCAGCTTGCTGTGGATGCTGTACAGCCGCTTGATGCGCCACTCCACCCGCGCCTTGATCCCGTTTTCATGCAGCCGCTCGGTCAGCAGCCCGTCCACGCCGGCCAGAAACTGCTCGCCCTCAGACCGCCGCGCCTCCACAGCCTCGTGCAGTTGCTCCCACGTGATGGGATCGACCCAGCGAAACGCCAGGTCCTCCAGCTCGCCGCGCAGTTTGCCCATGCCCAGCCGATGTGCCAGCGGAGCGTAGATGTCCAGCGTCTCCCGTGCAATCGCGCGCTGCCGCTCCGGCGCCAGATGTTCCAGCGTCCGCATGTTGTGCAGCCGGTCCGCCAGCTTAATCAGCACCACGCGCACGTCGCTCACCATCGCCAGCA
>DATJNE010000213.1:0-90499 GCA_035508305.1 Acidobacteriaceae bacterium
GGCGATTCGCAGACTCGCTGCCTTCGACACCGGTACAGAGCCGCCTGCGGACTGGAATGCTGAGCCCGAGTTGTGGGCGCCCAATCTGGCCGGAAATTGGCAAGCGGGCCGATTCTCGCTGGATCTGGGCAAAATCATTACTGCCGCAGCGCAGTATGCGCTCCGCTTCACACCGACTTCAGGAACGGTGCAGGGCTTCGACGACGTGCGGCTTGTAATTGGCGGCATCGTCAGCCCGCAGTTCATCCGCGTGTCGAAAGTGGAAGGAAACGAGCTGCTGCTGGATGTCACGGCCCTGAACCCATCCATCCTCGTAATGGGCGCAGTGCGAGGAGCAGAACGGGGACAAGTCACGCTGAATCGCCGATGAGGAATCCCAGAGGTAGGTCCGCTTTTGGTCGTGTGTTGGAAAAAGCGGATGGCATAAACCTCGGAGGCGGCTCCGGGGTTGGTAACCCTCGTGGTCGATCCGCAGAACGGGGTTGTCACGACGTGTCGAATCGTTCAACCCGTCCCATGCTGCGGTACGTCTGTCGCGATGTCCGTTGACACTCCTTTCTCGCGATTTCGAGAATGACCACCGAATTAGCCTTTCTGGCTGATCATTCCAACATTGGCGAAATCTCTCGAGATGACGCCAAACGGCCTATGAGTGTCGGACCGCAGTTGCGCCGCAGGGGGCCAGCCGTCGAATGCAGGGCAAGAGGACAAAACGGGCGCGTCCCGGATGGTCCGCAAGAGGCCAAAAGAGAAGGAGCACAGCATGACGAACATTGGGAGGTCTCAGTATCGTTTGAGGAGACCCACGCAGCATGGCACCCTGGCCGCGGCCCTGGTGGCGTTCGTGGCTTTAGTGTCGGCAGTCTTACCATGCCAGGCGCAGCAAATTACCGGCTCGATCGCCGGCACGGTGAAGGACTCTTCGGGCGCGCTGGTGAGCGCGGCGATCATCAAAGCTACCAACAACGCAACCGGGTTCTCGCGCTCGGGGGCGACAAATCCCTATGGTGAGTTCCGGATCGACTATCTCCCCGTCGGTACCTACACGGTCCAGGTCAAGGCGTCCGGGTTCAAAACATTCGTGCAGTCCAACATTGCGCTTACCGTCGATCAGGTGCAGGTCGTGGACGTTGCGTTGACCGTCGGTGCGCAGACCCAGGTCGTTACCGTGACCGCCGCGCCGCCCATCGTGAATACAACGAGCGCAGAATTGGGTCGTACGATTGAGCCCGCTGAAATCGTGGGCCTGCCTCTGGTCAATCGCAATGCCTATGCCGAACTGTCACTCACGCCCGGCGTACAGGCCAACAGCTTCAGCCCGAGCTCCAATCCCAATGGCACGCCGAACTTCGTGATTGGCCTGCCCTCAGCCGACGTGCAGGTGAACGGATCCATCGATGGTGGCAATCCCGAGGTCAGCTTCTATCTGGACGGCGGTATCAACATGTCCGGTATTCGCAATTACGGCAACCAGCTTCCGAACCCAGATGCCCTTGAAGAATTCCGCGTGGAGACCAGCAACTTCTCCGCGCAGTATGGCCGCTTGTCGGCGGCCGTGGTAACCGCCGTCACGAAGTCAGGGACCAATCAGTTTCATGGTTCCCTGTTTGAGTTCAACCGCAATACGGACTTCAATGCGACGCCCTGGAACTCAACGCTGAACGCCCCATATCATCGCAACAATTTTGGCGGTGTGATCGGCGGTCCTATTCGGACCGACAGGGCCTTCTTCTTTTTCAGCTATGGTGGCTTGCGTCAGATCGTTGGCCAATTCCTGAGTGGCGGAGTCGTCCCCACTGCCGCGGAGCGAATCGGCGACTTCACCGCCGACTCATTCCCGGTCTATGTGCCCGGCACCTACAACTCCAAGACAAAATCCGGCACCCAGGTGGACGGCACCAACAGTTCACCCAACTGCCAGACCGCCAGGCCGAACTGCATTCCGATCAGCCTTCTCGATGGCACCGCAGCCAACATTCTGAACACGAAGAAGCTGATACCACTGCCTAACAGCACCGGAAACACCTGGACTGGGTTCTTCACCGGTCCAACGAACGAGAACGAGTACCTCGGCAAGTTCGATCAGGTCCTCGGCGACAAAGACCACCTGTCAGTCACCTATTTCTACGTCAAAACAACGCAAAACGCGTTTGGCAACGGTAACTTCAACTGGGATATCAATCAGTCATACACGGGACAAACTAATGCCAATGTCAGCGACGTTCACACCTTCAGTGCGAACACCGCTAATCAGGCCTGGCTCACGTACGTACGGGCCGCAGGCGGACGCGTCAACCTGCCTACAACCAATATTGGGCAACTCGGCTCGAGCTTCACGATTCAGGGGCCGTCCGCATTGCCGGAACTGAGTGTATCGGGCTATTTCAGTGTGGGTGGAGCCCTGGCCGGCCCGGTAACCACGACGGATTTCTATTCCGTCCGTGACATGGTCAGCATGGTAAAGGGCAAACATAGCATTGACTACGGCGGAGAACTGGCGCTCGACAAAGGTATGTTCGTCGGTAATCTATATAACTTTGGAGTATTTAGTTTCCAGAGCTCGGCTCCAACGACGACCAGTAACGCCCTCGCAGATTTCGTTACCGGTCAGGTCAATTCAATGGAGCAGGATACTCCTTATCACACACTCATGAGCGCCTGGCACACGGCCCTGTTTGTACAGGACAACTATCGGATCACGCCGCGCCTTACGGCGAACCTGGGGCTGCGATGGGACATCGACACTCCCCCGGTTGAATCCTCCAATCTGACCGCGACCTTTGTTCCCGGTGTGCAGTCGACCGTCGTTCCCTCGGCGCCGCTGGGAATGCTCTTTCCCGGTGACAAAGGAATCGATCGCGGCATCGTGGGTACGCCTTTGTATCATTTCTCTCCACGCGTCGGTCTGGCTTGGGATCCCTTTGGGGATGGCAAAACATCCGTCCGCGCGGGTGCGGGGGTCTTCTACGGCGCGATCGCCGGTAATGAGTGGAATCAGCCGGGTAACGCGCAGCCGTTCGCCGTCCGCCAGACTTTTAGTTCGATTACTTCGCTGAGCAATGTGTATGGAAACCCTGCCTCCTTCCCCTCTGGCGACCCGTTTCCCTATACCTACAATCCGCAGAATCCACGCTTTCTTCCGGCGGCCAGTATCGAAACGATCGGACCCAACTATAAGTGGCCCTATATCTATCAGATCAATACATCTGTCCAGCGTGAACTGGCGCAGCACGTTACGGCAACTCTGGCCTACGTTGGAACATTGTCGCACCGCGTTCCCCTCATGGTTGACGACAATTATGCCCCCTATGCGGCGGGTGCCAGCACCTCACAGACGAGCATCAATGCCCGCCGTCCGTACGACCCGGGGGTATTGGGGCAGAATATCTATCTCACCTCAAGTCAGACCGGGTCCTACCACTCGCTGCAGGTCTCCGCAAACCGGCCGATCACGCACAACCTGATGTTGAACGGCTTCTACGTGTGGAGCCATGCCTTCCAGAGCGCGAATGAGTCCGCGGATGGGCTCGCCACCGCCCAGGACTGGGACAATCTGTGGGAAGAGCGCGGCCCGATGGACGACGACCAGCGCCACGTTGCCAGTGTCTCGGGTTTGTGGAACATCAGCTACTACCAGGGACCCAATTCCGCGGTGAAGCAGATCGTGAACGGCTGGACGATCTCACCGATTGTGAGCCTGCACAGTGGGACACCTGTGGAAATCGTGACTGGCAGCAATAAGAACCTCGACAGTGAGAATCACAATCGCCCTGATCTGGTGTCCGGCGTGAACGCTTTCCTCGATCCTCATCGCAGCCGTGAGGTTGCGCGTTACGCATGGTTTGACACCGCTGCCTTCACTCCTAATGGTCCCGGTGTCGCTGGAGGTATAGGACCCGGGGGAGCAGACGGCAACACTTCACGAGATTATCTGCGCGCGCCAGGTTACCGCGACATCGATCTGGGGGTCTTTCGTGACTTCCATTTCGAACGGTTCGTGTTCCAGTTGCGGGGCGAGGCAACCAATGCGTTTAACATGGTGAGCCTCAACGCACCTACGGCCAACCTGGCGTCGTCGATCGATGGTCAGATCACGGGCGCCGCGAGTCCCCGTCTCATCCAGGTCGGTGCGCGTCTTACATTCTGACGAGCATCGTTGTTCCGAGGCGATGGATTCTGGTCGCATGTCAACAAGATTCTCAGACTTTGTATCGTCCCGCGGGACTGACAGGAATTGACGCCCGATTCTTTGGTTCATGAGCATCGCATCTCCGCATGCGGTACGTGTGGCGCCGATTCATCCCGGTTTTGTTGACAACCCAATTAACGGGCGGGAAGAATTCCATCCATTGGCGGGAGTGAGCGAGATCGCTTCCCAGGGATCGCGTCCTGCTGTGAACTCCGCAATGAGCGAACTATTCAAAGGTCGTGTGACTCCCGACGGCGTGCGTTCCAGTCGCCCGGAGGACGGACTTGTACGTCAGGTTCTTGCCTGGAATTCGGGCATGATGCTGGTGCGCCATCAGATGCAGCCTGGTTGGCGTGGCGCTCGCCACTCTCATCCCCATGAACAAATGGTTTACGTCGTGCGCGGACATATTCGGTTCATTTGCGGCGGGGAAACATTCGAGGCCGCAACCGGAGACAGTTTCATCGTTCCAGGCGGAATGGAGCACGAGGCCAGTGCTCTGGCGGAGTCGGAAGTGCTCGACTTCTTCGTTCCGTATCGCGAGGACTATGCGACGTAAGCGCAAGCTCAGCCGTGCCACCGTGGCGCGAGCCACCATTGGAGTCGCGCTGATGCTGTTTTGCGGTACCGCTGCCAGCGCTACCTCACTTCGTTCCCCCTGGGATGACGATCCGATAACTGCCACGGATGCTCCTTACGTCTGCCCGGCCATCGCGCACCTCTCGCGCGACCTTACGACCGACGGCTTCTATTCGGACAAGAAATCCTCCATCATCGATCCGGCGAAGTGGAAGGCCTACAGCGAATCTGCGGGGCCTTACAAGAAGCTGGGTCAGGACATTGTCAGCGCCGCTGACGCATGGCGCTCCACGGGCAGCCGTGAAGCCGCCGCCTGCGCCCTGAGCCATATGCAAGCCGCCGCGCGCGATGGCGTGTTCACCGGTACGATGTCGTCGCGTCAGGCGTACTATGTCCAGGGCTGGGTGATCGGTGCGATTGCGATCGCATGGCTCAAGGTACGCGACAGTGGAATGGAGGATCCAGATCTTCACGATCTTGTCGTTCCCTGGGTCGTTGGCGTAACGCGGCAGACAATCGACTTCTACGACTCCAGTCACGCGCGCAACAACCACCTCTACTGGGCGGGTGTGGAAGCAGCCGCTGCGGGCATCGCCGCGAACGACCGCAAGCTCTTCGACTGGGCGCTGGTGGCGTATCGCGTCGGTATTGATCAGATTCAGGCCGACGGCTCGATGCCGCTCGAGATGGCCCGCGGTCAGCGTGCCCTCCATTACCATCTTTATGCGCTTTCTCCGCTGGTCTATATTGCCGCCTTCGGCGAGGCTAACGGCTTTCACCTGTTCGCGAAGCGCAATCATGCTCTCGTCCGGCTGGCGCAGCTTTGCATCGCCGGCATGAAGAACAACGGGTTTTTCGTGAAGGCGACCGGCATTACCCAGGATACGCCGAGCCCGGGGCCGCCCGCTGCAGAACAAATCAGCTGGGGAGTGATCTGGGAATCGCGCTTCCCCGATCCGGTGCTCGCTTCACTTCTCGCGAAGGCTTCATCTCTGAGCTATATGTACCTCGGCGGCTTGCCGCCTGGTGCCAACCACTTCGTTGCATCACTGAGGGAATGACCCATGCAGCCAGCATCGAACCTCAACGCTTCCGGCCGCAATTCCAGCGCTACGCCGCGTGATCCCTACCGTCTGCAGTGCCTTGATCGCGCTCTCGCAGTTCTCGAGTACATCGGGGAAAGCAACGTGCCGCTGAGCCTCGCCGAGATCTGCCGCAGCATGAATCTGCACAAGAGCACGGCCCATCGTGCGCTCATGGTCCTCGAACGCGGAATGCTTCTCGAGCGTACGCCCGACGACCGCTTCCGCCTGGGCCTCAAGCTCTACACCCTTGGCAATCGGGCCGTCGAGCAGATGGACCTTCGGGCCAAGATACAGCCATCTCTGCGTGTCCTCTCCCGCCGTCTCGGGGAAACGGTTCACCTAGGGGTTCTGCAGCGCACCTCGGTTGTGTATCTTGACAAGGCCGGTCCCACCAACCGCGTCTGTATGGGATCGAAGACCGGTAGCTCCAATCCTGCTTACTGTACAGCTATGGGTAAAGCTATGCTTGCGTGGTTGCCGCAAACGGAAGTGCACGACATCGTCGATCAGATAAGCTTTGTCCGATTAACTGCGAAAACGATCTGTTCGCGCGAGGAGCTCATGCGGGCTCTGGAGCGCGTGCGGCGCCGGGGCTATAGTATTGACGACGAAGAAGTGGAGACGGGTGTTCGATGCATCGGTGTTCCAGTCTTCGATGAGAAACACAACCCTATTGCCGCGCTCAGCGTTTCCTGTGTATCGTCGCGGATCCAGCCCCATCAGGTGCCGGCGATTGCGGAGCATCTCCGCCGCACCTGTTCCGAAATTTCGGCCTCGTTGCGGTTGCATTGCGACCTGCGGGATCGTGTGATGATAGCCCCGGGGAGGAATTAAGGGGATTTCAGAGTTCGAACGCCAGACCTGTTGTACCCCTCCCGAAAGAAAGCTGCCTGCGGTTCTATGCGAGGAACAAGTGCTACCGAGCGTGATGGGGAAGCCAGGGTCGTGCACGAACCCATGCATCTGCGCATCGATCAGGATCCGGTTCTTCACTCGCTGCGAAGCCTACCATCCACCCGGATACAGAGAGCGGCCGAGCGCCGGCGGCGTTTGCAGTTTGCCTCAGGAAAAGAAGCCGGTTCAGCATGCAGGATTCCTGTGCGTCGCCAGCGCTAGGTGATCGGCGCAGGATTGAACAGCACCAGATCATTGTGCAAACGCCAGCGGTCAGCGCGGGTCTGCTTTCGTCCGCTGGCGACCTCCAGGATCATACGAAAAATTTGCTCGCCGACCTCCTGAATGCTCGCCTCGCCGGTTGCGATGGTTCCCGCATTCACGTCGATCAGGTCCGACCATCGTGTGGCCAGCGCGGTTCGCGTCGCCACTTTGATCACGGGCGCCATCGCGAGACCATAGGGCGTTCCACGTCCCGTCGTGAAGACATGCATGTTCATCGACGCAGCTAACTGCAGAGTTCCACAGACAAAATCGCTTGCCGGCGTCGCGGCAAAGACCAAACCTCTCCGGTTAACGCGCTCACCCGGACCGAAAGCTCCCACCAGTGCGGTCGATCCTGCTTTGGCAATCGAGCCCAGAGCCTTCTCCACAATGTTGGAGATGCCGCCCGTTTTGTTGCCGGGACTCGGATTGGCGCTCCGATCCGTCGCGCCACGGCGCAGGTACTCGTCGTACCATGCCATCTCCCGGATCAGCCTGTGCGCCACGTCTTCGTTCGCGGCACGCGCCGTCAGCAGATGGATCGCATCGCGCACCTCCGTGACTTCAGAGAACATCACCGTCGCCCCCGCCCGTACCAGAAGGTCTGCTGCATAACCCAGCGCGGGATTGGCTGTTACGCCGGAAAACGCGTCGCTTCCGCCACATTGCAACCCCACGACGAGATCCGCCGCCGGCCGACTCACACGCCGTCTCTGATCCAACCGCGCCAGCCGCTCTTCCGCCATGCGCGTGATCGCCGCGATCATGTCTTCGAAGCCGCGATGTCTCTCGTCCTGCAGCCTTACAACATACGTTGTCTTCTCGAGAATGGGCAAAGCGCTCGCTGGCATCAAAGTGGCCGGCTGCAGTTTTTCGCATCCCAGGCTAACCAGCATGGGCTGGCCGCCCAGGTTCGGATTCAGGCTCAGGTTGCGCAGCGTCCGAATCGGAATCTCCGCTCCCGGCGCGTCGATCGCGATCCCGCACCCATATGCGTGGGTCAGGGAAATCACGTCGTCGACATTTGGATAGCGCGGTAACAGTTCCGTCCTGATACGGCGAACTGCATAGTCCACTGTCGCTGCTACGCACTGCACCGTTGTCGTGATGCCCAGGATGTTGCGTGTTCCAACGGAGCCGTCCTCGTTCACGTAGCCTTCGAAGGAATAACCCTCGAGCGGCAGGACGGGCTCGGGTACCGCAGTCGCGACAGGCAAACGATCGAGGCTGGGTGGGCTGGGCATCCGCACGTGCTCGTCGCGCACCCAGGAACCCCGGGGCAGAGACTGCTCGGCGGTTCCAATCACCGCACCGTAGCGCACAATCGAATCACCCCGCGCCAGATCCACCAACGCAATCTTGTGGGCTTCGGGTACAGCCTCCCGGAGAACGAGTCCCGATGCGAACCGGCAGCCCGCCGACAACCCACCCTCGTTGACGACGATGGCGACGTTGTCGCCGGGGTGAGCGCGAATGTACAAAGGCGCAGTCATCGAGGCTTTCCTTCTGATTGTTCTACCCATTGAGCCCTCGCGCAAATCCTCGCGCCGCTACCGCGATGCGGTA
This sequence comes from Acidobacteriaceae bacterium, assembly GCA_035508305.1. GTDB lineage: Bacteria > Acidobacteriota > Terriglobia > Terriglobales > Acidobacteriaceae > Palsa-343. Next base: position 8,578 of record DATJNE010000213.1, read on the forward strand.
CAGAATCACAGACCCCAGCCTCCTCTTTGCCTGGCGCAAGCCTCTATAGTTAGGGGGCGGCCCGCCCTGGTTTCCAGTCAGACAGTCTGCGGGCATGAATGCATACCATCATGGCGATCGGAGCGATGACACCGCAGGAGATGGCCCAACGGATCGGGGAAGGGCTTCTTACTTTTCCCGTAACACACTTCGACGACCGATTCGATTTTGCCGAACATGCGTACCGCCGGCATGTCTCATGGCTGCTCGAGCATCGGCCCGCGGCCGTTTTTGCCGCGGGCGGTACTGGCGAGTATTTCTCGCTTGCGCTCGATGAGTTCTCCCGCGTGGTATCCAGCGCTGTATCTGAAACCGCCGGCAAGGTGCCTGTCGTAGCGGGTTGTGGATACGGAACCCGCACGGCCATCCAGTTCGCTCGCGCGGCAGAGCAGGCCGGTGCGGACGGCATTCTGCTGCTGCCGCCGTATCTGGTCAGCGCAGAAGCTGCCGGCCTTATCGCTCACACCAGGGACGTTTGCAACGCTACGCATCTCGGTGTGATTTTCTACAACCGCGACAACGCCGTGTTAGACGAAGGCGCGCTGGAAACGCTTTGCGAGAGTTGTCCTAATCTCGTTGGTTTCAAAGATGGATACGGCGACATCGAATTGATGACCCGTATACGGACGCGTGTCGGCGAGCGCGTTGTATACATCGGCGGCCTGCCCACCGCGGAAACTTTCGCGCTCCCGTATCTCGAAATCGGTGTCACCACCTATTCCTCGGCGATTTTCAACTTCCTTCCCGGATTTGCACTCGAGTTCTATGCCGCCGTGCGACGCCGCGATCGCGCCGCTGTCTTCGCGAAGCTGAACGAGTTTGTTCTGCCCTACATCGCCATTCGGCGGAGGCGCAAAGGCTTTGCCGTGTCCATCGTTAAAGCCGGAATGAAATGCGTCGGCCGGGATGCGGGACCGGTTCGCCCGCCACTCACTGACCTCGACGCGAACGAGCTGGCAGAACTGAAAACACTCGTCGCAGGACGCGGCTGATCAGGCGAATGCAATCCGGCCAAACCACGCACGTCCGCTACCTCGTAGTGCTGATGCTGTTCATCGCGAGCACTTTCAGCTACGGCGACCGCGTCGTGCTCTCGATTGCCGCGGTCGCTCTCAGCCACGACCTTGGTCTTAACGCCATCCGGCTGGGCTACCTCTTCTCGGGATTCGGCTGGGCTTATGCTCTTGCGCAATTGCCGGCTGGCGGCCTGCTCGATCGCTTCGGCTCGAAGAACATCTACGGAGTCAGCATCTTTTGCTGGTCCGTGTGCGCGTTGCTCGCCGGATGCAGTGGATATCTGCCCGCTGTCGCTGCGTTCTATACGCTTTTCGCGTTGCGTTTGCTCGATGGGCTCGCCCAGTCGCCGGTTTTTCCAGGTAATGGGCGAATTGTCGCGGCCTGGTTCCCCACCTCCGAGCGTGGCCGCGCGTCTGCGCTCTTTAACGCAGCGCAGTATTTCGCCCTGGTTTTCTTTGCTCCCATCATGGGCTGGATCGTTCATCTCTGGGGCTGGAAGCAATGCTTCTGGTTTGCGGGTGCCGTTGGGCTTATTCTTGGTGGATTCTGGTACCGCGTCATCCACGGCGTACAATCGCACCCGCGGATCAGCCAGACGGAGATCGATCTCATCGAACGGGGTGGCGGCCTCGCCTCGCTCGACGCCGCGGGTCGCCGGCACGTTAACACCCTCACCTGGTCCGCCGTGCGCTGGCTGCTCAGTAAACGTATGCTCGTGGGCATCTACATCGGCCAGTACTGCATCACCACGCTCACCTGGTTCTTCCTTACCTGGTTTCCCGTTTACCTCAGCCGTGCACGCCATATCCCCATCGTTAAGGTTGGTTTCCTGGCTGCTCTTCCCGCTCTCTGTGGTTTCATCGGAGGCATCCTCGGTGGCGTCGTTTCCGACGAATTACTGCGAGCGGGCCGCACGCTGACTTTTGCGCGCAAGGCGCCAATTGTCGTCGGTATGCTGCTCGCTATGACCATGATCGCCTGTAACTATGTCGGTACTCGCACCGCGGTTGTAGCCATTATGGCGTTGGCTTTCTTCGGCAAAGGCTTCGGCGCGCTTGGTTGGACCGTCGTCTCCGATACATCTCCAAAGGCTTTGGTGGGCATTAACGGCGGCCTTTTCAACCTGATCGGCAACCTCGCAGGCGTCACCACACCGATCGTCATCGGGTACATTGTCGACCGAACCGGCTCCTTCCATGGCGCCCTGTTCTTTGTAGCAGCCGCAGCGCTGATGGCCATCGTCGCCTACCTGCCCATTGTCGGCGAAATCAAACGGCTCGAAGTCCCGTCCCCGCTTGTGCCCGGAGCCAACGCTTGATCCCGGAATTTTCCCAGCGCGACACTCCGCGTATTACTTCCATGCGTGTCATTCCCGTCGCCGGATACGACAGCATGCTCCTCAATCTCTCCGGCGCCCACGCTCCGTGGTTTACCCGTAACCTTGTGCTGCTGGATGACAGCGCCGGGCATACCGGGGCAGGTGAGGTACCCGGAGGAGAAGGAATCCGGGAGGTTCTCGAACAATCGACATTGTTCGTGGTCGGCCGCCCCATCGGCGACTTCAGTGCGATTCTCGATGTTGTGCGCGAGCGCTTTGCCGGTCGCGATGTTGCCGGCCGCGGTGATCAGACCTTCGACCAGCGCATTGCCATTCACGCCGTCACCGCGATCGAGTCGGCCCTCCTGGATCTTCTCGGCCAGTTTCTTCAGGTTCCCGTCACTGCGCTCCTCGGGGAAGGTAGGCAGCGCTCGGGGATCGACGTCCTGGGCTATCTCTTCTTCATCGGCGACCGCAGGAAGACGAACTTACCTTACCGCGATGAGAGTGCCGCCTCCGCCGCCTGGTTCCGAGTCCGCAACGAAGAAACGCTGACGATTCCCGAGTTGAATCGCCTTGCCGAATCCGCCCGCGAACACTATGGCTTCCGCGATTTCAAGCTGAAAGGCGGCGTGTTCTCCGGCGCTTTCGAGATAGAAGCCGCTGCCGCTCTCGCCGAGCACTTCCCCGGGGCTCGCATCGCGCTCGATCCCAACGGTGCGTGGTCCCTTGACGAGGCCATCGCGCTTTGTCGTGATCGTCGCAACGTCCTCGCCTACGCTGAAGACCCCTGCGGGGCCGAACAGGGCTTCTCCGGCCGCGAAATTATGGCCGAGTTTCGCCGCGCCACCGGTATGCCGACTGCCACCAATATGGTTGCCACCGACTGGCGCCAGTTGCAGCACGCCGCGCAACTCGACGCAATCGACATCCTCCTCGCCGATCCTCACTTCTGGACGATGCAGGGCTCTGTACGGGCCTCTGCCTTTTGCCGGGACCACCATTTCACCTGGGGTTCGCACTCCAACAACCACTTTGACGTATCCCTTGCAATGTTCGCCCATGTAGCCGCTGCGGCTGTCGGAAACGTTACTGCCATTGATACACACTGGATCTGGCAGGATGGCCAATGCCTGACCCGCCAGCCCCCGCGCATCATCGGCGGTTCCATTGCTCTGGCCGATCGTCCCGGATTGGGCATTGAGCTTGATATGGACCATGTCGAGCAAGCCCACCGGCTATTCCTGCGCCTTGGCATCTCGACACGTGACGACGCTGCCGCCATGCAGTTTCTCATCCCAGGCTGGCGTTTCGATCCGAAGAAGCCCTGCCTTGTCCGCCGGCGATGAGAGGAGGCAGCTGCCACTGCTGGCGGTACCGCCTGAGCACCGAAGTATTCGAAGCAGTGGGAGAAAGGAATCGGCGAATGAATCAGCAAGACTGTTTTGGTCTCGCCTGAACGACGGGATCGATCCATGGTCCATCGCTCCCTATAAGCTGGCCGGCCTCCTCAGGGCCCCACGTTCCCGGCAAATATGAATAGACAGGGGTGACATTTCCCAGGACGGGTTCGACGATGCGCCACTGCGCTTCGACCAGATCCTGGCGCGAGAATTGCTCGATATTTCCGCGGCTGGCGTCGCCGAGAAGACGCTCGTAGGGCGGCATATCATCAGCTGCCTGACGGTGGAGATCGAGTTCGACATCGCGGCCCACCATCCTCTCACCCGGAATTTTGACCCGCACGCCAAGGCCGATTGCAAAATCAGGACTGACACGGATGCGCATGTGCGCCGAGCTGCCAGGCACGAGTTCTCCGAATGTCTCCCGCGGCGGGCGCTTGTATTGGACGATCGCCTCTGTGCAGGTTACGGGCAGCATTTTGCCTGCACGGATATAAATGGGCACGCCGGCCCACCGCCAGCTGTCGATGTGCAGGCGAACCGCAATAAAGGTTTCGACGTTCGATCCGGGAGCGACCCCCGCGATGGATCGATAGCCCTCGTATTGTCCGCGCACCACCGAATCCGGAGTGAGCGGCCGCACTGCCTTCATCAGCTCGGCTTTGCGATCGCGAACTGCATCGTGATCCTCGCCCGTGGGCGGATCGATGGTGAGGTTGGCGACCACCTGCAGCATGTGGTTCTGCACAACGTCGAGCAGCGCACCGACGCTGTCGTAGAATCCGCCGCGGTCTTCGACTCCGAAATCCTCTGCCATGGTGATCTGAATGCTGCGAATATGATCGCGGTCCCAGATGGGCTCGAATACCGGGTTGGCGAAGCGCGTGTACAGGATGTTCTGCACCGGTTCTTTGCCGAGGTAGTGATCGATGCGATAGATGTTCTCTTCGGCGAAATACTGGTGCAACGTGCGGCCCAGCTCCTGGGCCGATTGCAAATCGCGGCCGAAGGGCTTCTCCACGACGACGCGCGCATTGGTTGCGCAGCTCGATTTGGCGAGATTTTCCGCAACCGTCGCGAAGAGGCTGGGCGGAATCGCGAGGTAGTGCAGCGGGCGCTGCGCGTTCCCGAGTTGCTGACGCAGCTCAGTAAAGGTGTTCGGATCGTTGTAGTCGCCGTCCACATAGCGCAGGAGGTCGAGGAGCTTTTCGAAGGCGGCCGGATCGACCCCACCGTGCTTCTCGAGGCTGTCTTTGGCGCGGGCTTTCAGTTGGTCCAGCGTCCATCCGGCTTTGGCCACGCCAATGATGGGCAGGGCAAAGCCTTCGTCGCGGATGAGGCCCTGCAGGGCAGGGAAAATCTGTTTATAAGCCAGATCGCCGGTGGCGCCGAAGAAGACCACCGCGTCGGATTGCACACTCGTCATCGCAAACTCCAGGTTCAGTTAGATGCCGGGGCAGCGCCCCGGTCTCATGTGGGTTGGCGCTTCCTTGAGTCGCTCCGCACACGGTTAGGACGCCGCGTTGGACGCAGGGCACCGCTCCCCTAGACGGGAATCTCCCTGTCTGGTTCTTATTTTTGTAACGTGCGAATGTAGGCGACTACTTGCTTAATCTGCGCGTCGGTCAGCTGGTTTTTGTAAGCCGGCATCTTCCCCTTGCCGTCCTTCGTCGCCTCGATCAGCTGGGACTCGGGAGCCTTGACCAGATCGGGCAACCTGAACGAGGGAACCTTCATCATTTTGGCCGTCGTCGTTGTGGCTAGGCCGTCTGCGCCATGGCATAGCGCACACTTGGATTTGAAAATCTCCGCTCCGTTGTTTTGAGCGAGAGCCGGGACAGCCAGTGAAAGCGCGAGCAGCGACAATGCGCCGATTCTCATTCGACGATTCACAGTCCTTCTCCTCCCCAGGAAGCTCATTGCGTCCTGCACCCACCAAATTACCAGTGAGACGGCGCGAAATGACAATCGATGGCAGCCTTGCAAGGTTTCCTGCGGCGAGGCGGCGTCACTGCGAGCGCCAGGCAGGATCACGCCGCGTGTCAAAACGGAGACGGCGCTCGAAGAAACGAACCGCCAGGACGATGAACAGCGCCAGCAATGGGCCGAAGATCCAGCCGAACATACGCTTCATGCCGTTGAGCATCGCATCCTCCGGTTCGCAGGGCACAAGTCATTCTTCTGATGGATACCACGAGGCGCGACGGCGGTTGCGCACAAGGACTCCTGAGGCGCCCGCAAGGTCACCAGATGTACAACAGCGGAAGACGGCATGCAGCGTCGGGGCGCCGCGAACGCGCCGGGAAGCACCGTGGGGTTGTACTTAACCGCCGTTTTCGGTCTGGTTCCGGCGATGAAAAGGGAAATCGCAGCAGATATAATCGATATTTTGGAGCTGAAAGGAGACGGCAGTCTATGCCCATCCATCCCACCGCCAAAATCTGGCACAACGGCAACCTGATCCCCTGGGACAAGGCCCAGATCCACGTGATGAGCCACGTGGTTCACTACGGGTCGTCGGTGTTTGAAGGGATTCGCTGCTACACGCAACCGGAGGGAGCGGCGGTGTTCCGTCTGCCTGAGCACATGCAGCGAATGATCGATTCAGCGCGAATTTACCGGATGGCGCTGCCCTGGTCGCTGGATCAGCTGTGCTCCGCGGTGGTGGAGACGGTGGAAGCGAACGGCATTGCCCCCTGCTACATCCGGCCGATCGCACTGCGCGGATATGGCGAAATTGGCGTGAACCCGAAGGGGACGCCGATCGAGGTGTTCATTGCGAATTTCCCGTGGGGCAAATACGTGGCAGGAGACGCGGCGGATGTCTGCATCTCGTCGTGGAACCGCCTGGCCCCGAACACGATGCCGTCGCTGGCGAAGACGGGCGCCAACTACGCGAACTCGCAGCTGATCCGGATGGAAGCCGACATCAACGGCTACGCGGAGGGCATTGCGCTCGACGTGAATGGATACATTTCCGAGGGGTCGGGAGAGAACGTCTTCCTGGTGCGGAACAGCGTGCTGTATACGACGCCGCTGGCGAACTCGGTGCTGTCGGGGATCACGCGCGACTCGGTGCTGACACTGGCGCGGCACTTTGGGATTCCGGTGGTGGAACAGGCGATGCCGCGGGAGATGATCTACATCGCCGACGAGGTGTTCTTTACGGGCACAGCGGCGGAGGTGACGCCGATCCGGTCGGTGGATCGGATCCAGATCGGCGATGGCGAGCCGGGAGCGATCACGAAGCAGCTGCGGGATGAGTTCTTCGGAATTGCCAATGGCCTGAAGCCGGATCGTTTTGGGTGGCTGACGCCGGTGCGGGTGGCCGCGGAGCAGCCAGTGACGGCGTAGGACTGGCTGTCGAGGCAGATGCGCTTCGCGCTAGGGAATCGAAATGGAGTCTTGATGAGCGCCCGGCCCAGTGCCGGGCGTTTTTGTGTCTGGGTGCGTTTGACGGCGCGGCCGGGGAGACGTATGCCTGGAGTGGAGAGGCGGGAATTGTCGATGGGGTCAGGCGGACGATGGCAGGTTTCGCGCAGGGATTTTCTGGAGACCGGCGCTCTGGGTCTGGGAGCAGCGGTCGCCGCAAGGCTGGGCCGCGGCGCCGTGCTGGCCGCGGAGACAGCGGGAAGAACGGAGCCGCTGACGGAGTTTGGCTACGGCGATGTTGATCTGGCCAGCGATCTGCACGAGACGCAGCTGCGCGAAACGCATGCGGTGCTGATGGCGTTGAGCGACGACAGTCTGCTGAAGCCGTTTCGGCAGATGTCGGGGCAGCCTTCGCCGGGCGATGATCTGGGCGGGTGGTATCACTACGATCCGAACTGGGATTATCGCAGCGACTGGGCAGGATTCGCGCCGGGATGCACATTCGGGCAGTGGGTGTCGGCGCTGGCGCGCGGGTACGCGATCACGGGCGACGAAGCGGCGCGCGAGAAGGTGCTGCGGCTGAACCGGCTGTGGGCGCGGGCGGTGACGGCGAATGTCTTCGTGAAGAATCGGTTCCCGGCGTATACGTACGACAAGATCGTGCTGGGGCTGCTGGACGCGCACAGTCTGGCGAAGGATCCGGAGGCGCTGGCGATTCTGGAGCAGACGACGAATATTGCGGTGCCGCATCTGCCGGAGCACGCGGTGGAGCACGATACGCAGTGGAGGATGGATCACGACGATCCGTCGTGGACGTGGGATGAGTCGTACACGATGCCGGAGAATCTGTTTCTGGCGTATGAACGGGGAGCGGGGAAGAGGTATTTCGACCTGGGTCTGCGCTATCTCGATGACAGCAGCTGGTTCGATCCGCTGGCACGGAACGAGAATGTGCTGGCCGGGAGGCATGCCTACAGCTACGTGAATTCGCTGAACTCGGCGATGATGGCGTATCTGGCAGCGGGCAGCGAGAAGCATCTGCGCGCGGCGCGCAATGGTTTTGCGATGGTGGAGGCGCAGAGCTATGCCACGGGCGGGTGGGGCCCGGACGAGAAGTTGCGGGCGCCGGGCAGCGGCGACCTGTTTGCCAGCCTGACGGAGACGCACAACAGTTTTGAGACACCGTGCGGGTCGTATGCGCACTTCAAGCTGACGCGATATTTGTTGCGCGTGACGCGCGAGGCGCACTACGGCGACAGCATGGAGCGGGTGATGTACAACACGGTGCTGGGCGCGAAGCCGCTGGAAGAAGACGGGCACGCCTTCTACTACTCGGACTACAACTTTGACGGCGAGCGCGTGTACCACCACGACCGCTGGCCGTGCTGCTCGGGAACGCTGCCCCAGGTGGCGGCCGATTACCGCATCTGCGCGTATTTTCGCGGGCCGCAGTCGGTGTATGTGAATCTCTATCTTCCGTCGACGGTGCGGTGGACGGACAGAGGGACTGCATGGTCGTTAACGCAGGAAGGAGAGTATCCCTTTGAAAAACGCATAACCGTGACCGTGACAACTGCAGGGCCGGCGGAGCAGACGCTGTATTTTCGGATTCCGGGGTGGGCGGAGGGAGCGACGCTGGCGGTGAACGGCACCGAACAGAAGGGAGTAGCGACGCCGGGGGATTTCGCGGGGGTGCGGCGGGAGTGGAGGAACGGCGACCGGGTGGAGCTGGAATTCCCGCTGAGGATGCGGCTGGAAGCCATCGATGACCAACACGCGGATACCGTGGCGCTGGTGCGCGGGCCGCTGGTGCTGATGGCGATAAAGCCGGGACGGGAAACCGCGTTGCCGACCGTCAACCGTACTCAGTTGCTCCTGGCGAAGCGTGTGAGCGAGAGACTGTGGCGACTGGACGCGGCAGGGGGTCCGCTCGGAATGACACCGTTTGTTTCGATCGGAGACTTGCCCTACAGCACCTATCTACAGGTGTACTGAGATTCGGCACAGAGCCTATGGAGGCGACTTTCGCGATGTTGCTTTGGGCGAGCGCTGCATTGGCGCAGACCGGCAGGTCATCTACCATGCCCGCGCGGCCCGCGGCGATGCAGATGACAATCGCAGAAGCTTCCTTAGAGGGAACGGACGGCAAAATCTATGTCAACCGGGCCTGTGCGATCTTTCCGGACTTGTCGCTTCCGATCACAAACAAGAAGGAAGTGAATGCATATTGGAATTCGTTGGTGTGCCACGTGGAGGGCGCGAACACCTCGGAGCGTCGCGAGGAGGAGACGAACGGGAATGAGTCGGAGCGGGGAGACGTGGAGATCCGAGAACAGGAGTATGTCCTCGAAAACACCACGATGAGGCCGGAGATCTTCGCCGTTCTGGAGCGGGTTCCGCGGGGATGGAGGGTGAACTCCGATCCGAAACCAGTGAGGATGGAAGGAGACGTCGCGCTTTTCGAGGTACACGTGCCACCGCGAGAGACGGTGCGACTGCATGTCGCAATCAGGCATCAAAAAGAGTTGAAACCAAAGACTTTGTCCGGCGCGCTGCCCGGCGAACCGTGAATTCCGGGCAGTGATATATGTCACATGCGCGGCTCCTGCGAGACTGCTTACAATAGTGTCATCATGAAAAGCGGCAACCAGCAGACGGTTCGAATCGCCTTGGCGGTAGTGGTAATCGTCGGAGCGATTTCGTATCTGGCAGTGACCGGCGTTGAGGCGAACAAAAGCTACTACGTCACGATCCAGGAGCTGCAGTCGATGGGCAGCAAGGCCTACACACGGAATCTGCGAGTAGCCGGAAGCGTGGAGCCCGGTAGTATCGTGCGCGACGGAGCGCATGCCCAGTTCACACTGGTGGAACTGGACCGGAAGTTGAAGGTTGCCTACACAGGCGATGAGCCGCCGCCGGACACTTTCAAGGACAACAGCCAGGCGCTGGCAATCGGGACCTTTGGGCGGGATGGCGTTTTCCATGCCACACAGTTGCAGGCAAAATGCGCCTCGAAGTATGCGCCGGCCCAGCCAGGGCAGGCCAAACCGGCGGCAACGCAGACGGCGGCTGTGACAGCACCGGCATCGCGCGGGCAATAAGACAGCGGCCGGCGGTCAGTATTCAGCAATGCGGTATCAGGAATCAGCCCGGTTGAGGTATGCATCCGGGTGGCGGGAGTAGACTGCGCAGGAAGCGATCATGAACGGCATCATCGCAGAGTTCGAGGAGGTTTCGAAGCTGTACGGCACGTTTGCGGCTTTGCGCAAAGTATCGATACGGTTCGAGCGCGGACGATGCTATCTCGTGCTCGGGCCGAACGGGGCGGGGAAGTCGACCCTGCTGCGCACGTTGGCGGGTTTGCTGAAGCCGAGTTATGGGACGGTGCGGGTTTTCGGCTCCTCCGGTGAAACCACAGAGCCGATGGATGCGCGGGAACGGATCGGCTATATGAGTCACGCGACGATGCTGTATGACGAGTTTTCCGGGGTGGAGAATCTGCGGTATTTCGCCAGCCTGTATCGAGGAAGGGATTGCGTGGCGCCCGAGGAAGCGCTGCGGAGTGTCGGGCTCGACCCGGCGCTTGCTCGCCCTGTCGGTCTTTATTCGCAGGGAATGAAGCAGCGTGCATCGCTGGCCCGGGTGCTGATTTCGCGGCCGGAACTGCTGCTGCTGGATGAGCCATTCTCCAATATGGATATCGTGAGCGCCCACCAGATGCTGCGTCTGCTGGAAATGTTCAGGACCGAACACAGGACGATTCTGCTGACCACGCATCAGCGGGAACTCGCTGAACCGCTTGCGGATTACGTGCTGACACTGGAGGCGGGGGCGATCGCAAGCCTGGAAGACGGGCCCTACGCGACGCGGGGCGCAGCGGGGCTGGAGGCGGCGACGGCGGGATCGGTTGCGGGGTCGAGACGATGAGCGGCCGTAAAACCAATGCAACGCGGTACCTGGATTCGCTCGGGATCCACTATGAGATTCGCGAATACGAGGTCGATCCGGAGGAGTTTTCGGCGGTGACGGTTGCGGAGAAAGTAGGTTTGCCGGCCGAGCAGGTTTTCAAGACGCTGCTGTGTGTGACTTCGGACCGTCAGCATGTTTTTGCGATCGTGCCCGGCGATGCGGAGCTGGATTTCAGGAAGCTGGCTGCGGCCGCGGGGACGCGCAAGACCGAGATGGTTTCGCTTAAAGATGTGCAGCCGCTGACGGGATACGTTCGGGGCGGCGTGACCGTGTTCGGTGCGAAGAGAGATTTTCCGGCCTACATAAACGAGACAGCGGAGCTCTTCGATGTGATTTCGGTGTCGGCGGGATCACGTGGCGTGCAGGTGGTGCTGAGCCCCGTCGACTATCTGCGCGCAGCAAAGGCCACGGTAGCGGACCTGACCAAAGAGAGCTCAGAGCGCCGGAGTCGGATCACTGGGGAGCCGGAACGCAGGGAGAAATCGCGATGAAGAGCGCTTACTTCCTGATGCATTTGAAGAAAGACCTGCAGCTGGAATGGCGGTCGAAGGACGCGATCAATTCCATGCTTTTTTTTGCGTTGCTGGTGGTGGTGTTGTTCAGCCTGGCCTTCGATCCTACGCGGTCGGTGAGCCGGCAGATTGCAGGCGGCATTTTGTGCGTGGCGACGATGTTCGCCGCCGTCAGCGCGCTGAACCAGGCGTGGGCGCGGGAACTGCGCAATCAGGTGCTGGATGCTCTGCGTATGACGCCGGCTCCGGGGGCCTCATTGTTTTTGGGGAAGGCACTGGCGAATTTTCTGTTCGTCACCGTCGTGGAACTGGTGCTGGCGCCGGTGTTTGTGATGTTTTACAACCTGCAGGCTTTGGGTAACGGCTGGCTGCTCCTGCTCGTCCTGCCGCTGGGAACGTGGGCGCTGATCGTCAATGGCGTTTTCTTTGCGGCGCTTTCGATACGGACGAAGAGCCGGGAACTGCTGTTGCCGCTGCTGCTGCTGCCGATTTTTATTCCGGCGTTGCTGTGGATGGTGACATCGGCTTCGTCGATTCTGACGGGAGAAGGCAATGCGGTGGCTGCGATCCAGTCACTGGCCGCCTATGATGTGATCTTCACGACTGCGTGCGTGATGTTGTTTGAAGTGATTTTGCATGCCGAATGAGAGGCTCGACGGCTAGGCGGAAGCCTGCCTGCGGTTTGCAAAATCGAGAGAAAGGCGCCCGAACGGAGCGCAATACGAAGAGGACTAGTGGTGGTGACGGAGGAAATGGGCAGCGGAAAACGCCACAACCCACAAGGCGACGACAACCGTGCCTACCGTGAAGATCCAGTTGCGGGCATGACGGTCCTGAGGTGCCAGTGTGGAGGATTTGCGAGTGCCGAAAATCTGGCCGCCGATGCCGATGGTCATCAGCAGGAGGCCGAGGATGAGGGTGATCCAAACCATGGTCTAACCTTTTTACCCCAATCAAGGTACATGCGGGAAGAGGAAAGAGCGGGATGTTCAGGAGTAAGGTTTTGGTACAGGCCCGGGATCATGGGCGTGCAGATTTCCAAAGGCGCGGGGGGATGCAAGGGATGAAACACATGCAATCCATGGCGTTAACTGTGCTGCTGGGCCTGCTGATGAGCAGCGGGATCGCGTGGGGAGGCTCGCAGACGTCGCTGGCCAGGGGGGCGCAGGAGAAGGCGGCGGAACCGGCGACGCTGGAGGTCGAAATTGTGAACCCGATTCCTCCGGTGGACCGGGACAACCTGAAGGGCTATTGGACCGGAGTGGAAGGCAAGACGAGGGAACGGTGGATGCAGATACTGCCCGCGGCAGCTAAACCGCCATTGTCGACACAGGGAGAGGTGAAGATCGAGTGCTGGGTGCACACCGATGGGCGCGTAACAGGTATGACGTTGCAAGGCGGATCGGGGAACACGGCACTGGACCGCGCGGCGTGGGTGGCGATCACGGGCTCAGCGCCCTATGACGCCTTTCCCTATGGGATCGCCGTGAACCAGGTCAAGGTGCGTTTCACGTTTGATTACAACCAGGGCCAGCCAACGAACGACAAAGCTAAACCTAAATGAAGGTCGGAAGGGAAAACTGCGCAGTCGTGGGAAGCAGAAGGAGACGGATATGAAACTTTGGCGATGGTTGTGGCTGGTGGCCACGCTGGGAGTCCTGGCGGAAGGATTCCGCGTGGCGCTGTTTGTGGTGCCTCCCGACGCGGCGCAGGGCAATGTCCAGAGGATCTTCTACTACCACATTCCTTCATGGGCAGGGATGGGCTTGTTCTTCGCGATTAACCTGGGCTGTTCGCTGGTGTACCTGGCGGTTCGCAACGGGAACCGGGCTCTGGCGATCAAGGCAGACTCGCTGGCGGTGGCATCGGCGGAGATGGGCGTGGTGTTCTGCTTCATCGGGCTGGTGACGGGATCGCTGTGGGGACGCGCGGTGTGGGGGATCTGGTGGACGTGGGATGCGCGGCTGACTTCGACTCTGGTGCTGTGGCTCATATATGTGGCCTACCTGCTGCTGCGGCGGTTTGCGGCTGGGCCGCAGATGCGGACGCTGGCAGCGGTGATGGCGATCTTCGGTTATCTCGACGTACCGTTGGTTTATTTCTCGACCCGCTGGTGGCGGACGCAGCACCCGGCGCCGGTATTCGGGGGGGCACCAGGATCGGGGATCGATCCGAGCATGATGCCGGCGGTGTGGTGGAACCTGGCCGGGTGGCTGATGTGGGGGATTTTTGTAGCGAGCCTCCGGTATGTGTCGGAGTATCGCGCGCAGAAGGCAGAGCAGAACGAAGCGCTGAAGGCGCTGGACTTCGCGCCGGGGCATGCGCAGATTGCGGGAGGAAGATAGCGATGGGAGACATCGGACATCGGCATCTGGTGCTGGCATACGCGGCGACGATTCTCATTCACCTGGTGTATCTGGGGTACGTGGCGGTGAAATTTCAAGCCGCCAAGAGAGCGGCAAAGTAGCCTCCCGGCCAAATTGACGGGTTTACCCCGCGTCGCGTCGTTTCGCGCCGGGATTCGATAGACTCGAACTATGTTCGGAATCCGTGGTGTTGTTTTTCTGGCAGCAGGCTCGCTGATTGCGATAGGGGCGTCCGCGCAACAGGATGTTCTTCATCCGAAAGACACGTCCGCGCTGCATCCTCCGCCGGGTGCGAAGATTGCCATCGTGGAGTTCGCGGACCTGGAGTGTCCGAGCTGCGCGATGGAAAATCCAGTGATCATGCAGGCTGTGGAAAAGTATCACGTGGCCTGGGAGCGGCACGATTTTCCGCTGCCCCAGCACAACTGGAGTTTTCAGGCAGCGGTGAATGCACGGTGGTTCGATACGAAATCGAAGAAGCTGGGCGACGATTATCGCAACGCGGTATTCGCGAACCAGTCGAGCATCGAAACGAAAAGCGATCTGCAGAATTTCACCATGAAGTTTGCCCAGGAGCACGACGTCGCTCTCCCCTTCGTCATGGATCCACAGGGGAAGCTGACCGCGGAAGTCAAAGCGGATCAGGCACTCGGGGACCGCATGGGGATCCACGAGACGCCGACTGCATGGGTGGTGACCGAGCATGGGTACAAGCAAATCACGAATTTCCAGGATCTGTATTCGATGCTGGACCAGGCGGAGGCGGGGCATTAGGACTCAGGGTTGCGCGGCCGCTGATTGACTGGTAGAGAAGGGTTGCTTTGCGGCTTGGTGCAAAGCTGCGTGCGGGTGGTTCCCCAACGGCTCAGCCTAAGCCTTTTCGGCATCTATTTGTTGCGTTTCGAGATTTTCCCCGATTGAGAGAAGCGATGAGCGTGGGCAACGGTGAAGTGGCCACGCAGCCCCCCGTGGCTGCGCGAAGACACACGGAGAGAACGGTCCACGGCCACGTGCTGGTGGATGACTATGCGTGGCTCAGGGAGAAGGAGAATCCCGAGGTGATCGCGTATCTGGAGGCGGAGAACGCCTGGTGCGGGCACGTGATGGCCGGAACCGAGGATCTGCAGAAAGAGCTCTACGACGAGATGCGGGGTCACATCAAAGAGACGGACGTCTCGGTGCCGTTCCGCGATCGCGATTACTGGTATTACCAGCGAACAGAGGGGGGGAAGCAGTACGAAATCTATTGCCGGAAGCCTGGGACACCGCAGGGCCCGACAGGCGATGAGGAGATTCTCCTGGATGTGAATCATCTCGCCGAGAACGAATCCTTCATGGCGCTGGGGACGATGGTGATCTCCGACGATGGCAACCTGCTGGCCTATACGTGCGACAACCGAGGGTTCCGGCAATACAAGCTGTATGTGAAGGATCTGCGTACGGAGGAAGTCTTCAAAGAGCACGCCGACCGGGTGGGCTCGGTGGTGTGGGCGGCGGACAACCGGACTTTGTTCTACACCGTGGAGGACGAAGAACAGAAGCGGCAGTTCCGGTTTTTTCGGCACGTAGTGGGAATGGATTTTACCGAAGACGAGCTCGTGTACGAGGAGAAGGATGAGCGCTTCAACATTGGAGCGGGGCGGACTCGCGATGACAGATACATCCTTCTGGAAAGCTCCAGCCACACGACGACGGAAGAACAATTCCTGCGTGCAGACGATCCGCGGGGGAAATGGCGTCTGCTGTCGCCCCGGCGTGATGAAATCGAGTATTACGCCGATCATCGAAATGGGCTTTTCTACATTCGAACGAATGACGGGGGAAGGAACTTCCGCCTGGTGACAGTTCCGGTAGAGACGTCAGATCACGAACACTGGAGCGAAGCGATTCCGGCCCGCGAAGAGGTCATGCTCGAAGAAGTGGAACTGTTTGCCGGGCATGCGGTGTTGTGGGAGCGCAGGGAAGGATTGCAGCACATCCGCGTGGCCGGTTTTCGCGGGCCTGGATCGGAGATGCACGAAGGACAGGAGATTGCGTTTCCCGAGCCGGTGTACAGCACCCATCCGCACGCAAATCGGGTCTTCGACGCGGGGAAGTACCGGTATGCCTATCAGTCACTGGTGACGCCGGCGTCCGTGTTCGAGTATGACGTGACGACAGGCGAGTCGGCGTTATTGAAGCAGGTGGAAGTGCCGGGCGGTTTCGATCGCGAGCAGTACGCGTCGGAGAGAGTCTTCGCGACAGCGGCCGATGGAGTCAGGATTCCGGTTTCGCTGGTGTGGCGGAAGGACAAACGTGAGGCGGCGAGAAATCCGTTGTGGGTTTATGGGTACGGCGCCTATGGATATTCGCTGCCGATGGGATTCAGCAGCAGCCGGCTGAGTCTGCTGGATCGCGGCCTGGTGCTGGCGTACGCACACGTGCGAGGGGGCGGCGACCTGGGCAAGGCCTGGCACGATGCCGGACGGTTGATGCAGAAACGGAACACGTTCATCGACTTCATCGCTGCGACCGAGCATCTGGTTGCGCACAGCTGGGGCGCCGCAGATCGGGTCGCTGCAGAAGGGGGCAGCGCGGGGGGACTCCTGATGGGCGCGATCGCGAATCTGCGCCCTGATCTGTACCGCGCGATCGTTGCCCACGTGCCCTTCGTCGACGTGATGAATACCATGCTCGATCCCTCGTTGCCGCTCACGGTGCCGGAGTACGAAGAGTGGGGCAATCCGAACGAAAGCGAGGCATTCGAGTACATGCTCAGCTATTCGCCCTATGACAACGTCGAGGCGAAGGCATATCCTGCCATGCTGGTAAAAACATCGCTTCACGATTCGCAGGTGATGTACTGGGAGCCGGCGAAATATGTGGCGAAGATGCGTACCCTGCGCAGGGATGAGCGGAATCTGTTACTGCATACGAATCTGACGGCCGGTCACGGCGGAGCCTCGGGGCGGTACGACTATCTGAAAGAGATTGCGCTGGATTACGCATTCCTCCTGCGGGAACTCCGCGTGATCGAGGTTCAGGAGCCGGTGACGGAGAGCAAGGTCTTCTGAAGGGCTCGTGCCTCGCGGCGGACGAGACGCGACAATACGAAGAGGCTAGCGGCGGCAAGCGCACCATCGGTGAGGAGGCTCCCAACCGCTGCTCCCCGCCAGGACCAGCGCGGAATCAGCAGCGCATTCAGGCACAAATTCAGGGCAGCCGCGCCGAATTGTGTTGCTGTCCGGTTCCATTGCGAGGCGGAGGCGGTGATGGCTGATCCCCAGGCGTAGTGCAGTGCACGCAGGATGGGCAACAGGCAAAGCCAGCGCAGGGCCGGGACTGCCCCTCGAAAAGACGGACCGAACAGCAAAGGCAGCAACGGCGCGCCAAGAGCAAGAAGTATCGAGGTCCCCAGGGCGTAAGGCACCGTGCGTGCGAGCGTGGCCCGCGAGAAGTCCCGGGCGCGATGGACGCCGCAGGCTCCCTCACGGAAAAAGCGTGGAGCCGCGGCAGCATAGATGGCGTAAATGGGCGCACTGGCCGCGTCAACGACTCGATAAGCGGCGGTGTAGATGCCTGCGGCCCAGGTCTGGCCGAGACTGATGAGGAAGGTTTTGTCGATGTCGTTGTAGACAGTGATGGACGAGCTGGAAAGAGAAAAGCTGAGCCCCTCCTCCAGGTCGGTTCGACGGATCCGAACGAATCGCGGGACGCCGAGGCGAATGGTGATGAGCGCGAACGCGAAAATGGCTACGCAGAGTGTTGAGAGCCAGTAAACCCTGGCCCAGAGCAATGCCGTGGCGTGGATGTCGTGAGCACGACTCCATACAAATACAAGGCTGGCGGTGAGGGCGCGCGCGATGTTGGTGAGCGCGGTGAGCCGCGCGGTCCAGGCAAGACAGCCCGCACCCTGGAAAGCGCGTGCGCCGAGCTGGACGAGTCTCCCGAGGAGACCGTCGGCCAGTGCGATCCAGGGGACGAGCGGACGGAGCGCCGGACGCAGGGCGAAGTGCGCGTAGAGGGTGGCGGCACCGAGCAGGAGGACGAATCCGGCGAAACTGATGGCAAGGGCGTGGCCCCAGGTGCGAGCAAATGAAACGCGATCCCGGCTGAGGTTGCGAACCAGGATCATCTCCATGCCGAGGCTGCTGAACTGGCTGAGGGCGGCAATGAGCGCGGCGACCCCGACAAAGGCACCGTATTCACGACTGCCCAGGGTGCGGCCAATCAGCATGAAATAAATCACTTGGGCGGCCATGGCGACCCCCTGTCCGGAAATCATCCACAGGGAGCTTTGACGAAGCGATTCTTCAGGCATGTTCTATCGCTGGTGCAGCGCTTCGGTGTAGAGATCTTCAAGGCGGGCGGTTTGCTTTTCCAGATCGAAGTGCTCTTCGGCACGGCGGCGGCCGGCGACAGCGAGACTCTGGGCGAGTACTGTGTCGGTGAGAATACAGAAAATGGCCTCGGCGAATGCGCGCTCGTCTCCCTGCTCCACCAGCAGTGCGGTTTCGTTGGCGACGACCGCTTCGGATACGCCGGGCCCCTCGAAGGTTGCAATGGGCAGGCCGATGGCCTGGGCTTCGCAGAGAGTGATTGGGAGCCCTTCGCTGTCGCCGCTGGCGGCGACGATGCTGGGAGCAGCGAGCAGCGCGGCGCGGTACATCAGATCGCGGACAACGCCGGGGGGCTGCGATCCGAGAAAGGTGCAGCGACGGAGCCGCGCACGGGCCAGGGCCCGGAGGGAGTCAAGCAGCGGGCCGTCACCGACGATGAGGAGTCTGGCACGGGGATGGCGAGCCTCAACCTGCGACATGGCGTGGATGAGATGCGCACAACCCTTCTTTTCGACCAGGCGGCCGACGAAGAGAACAATCGGATCGAGGTCTCGGGAGCGCAGCGGATCGGGCACGAAAAAGTCGAGATCAACCCCGATCGGGATGGTACGGAGCTTTTCTTCAGGAACACCGCGCGCGAGAGCGCGCTGTCGGATGTGTTCCGAAACGCAGATGAAGAATCGGGCGCGTTCGCGCAGTTCGGTCTTACGGCGAAGGTATGTGCGGCCGGCGGAGTAGCGGCGAAGCGTCTGCTCCGACATCGTGGCGTCGTAACCGTGCAGGGTGACCAGCAGCGGGACGTTGAGTTGTTTCTGCAGGGACAGGGCGGCGGCGGCGTCAATGGCAAAGTGGGCGTGCAACAGAACGGGGTGACGGCGCCGGAGTGCACGGATGAATTGCGGCGCCACGCCAGCTTGCAGGAAGAGGCGGCGGCGGAGTTTGTCGGAGAAGCGGTCGCGACTGGTGAGAAGCGTAGTGTTGCAGGGATCGATCAGGAGGCTGGTACGGGCGGGACGAAGTCCTGCAAAAAAAGGGCTATAGCGGCGAAGCGCATGAGCTTGGGCAGCGACAAAGGTTTCCGAGGCAGGCAGAAGATCGGAGCGGTAGATGAGGACCGTCGGTTTCACGAGACTTTTGGCGCCGCCGAGGGAGCGAGGTATGAACTATGCCGTTCTCTCGACGTCAGGATTTCATGCGGTGCGAGAAGCCTGGTGTGATGGTGGTCACACGCCGCCCGCTCGATGGTAACGAGGGCGGACACGTAGAGGACCCAGAAGAGGCCGTTGTAGAGGAGGAGGGTGTTCTCGTCGAGATCGTAGAGAGCAACAAGGACGAGCACAGACAGGGGCCATGCGATTCTGTCAATTTCGCCGCACCGCCAGCTGGACCAGAGCGCAAACCAGCCACGAAGCCAACTAACTGCGAAAAGCAGGAGACCGGCGACGCCAAGTTCGAGCGCGATCTCGAGAAATCCATTGTGAGCGTGGGCGACGATAAAGTGGACAGCGGCGGCGACCTGCAGGGAGGGCCCCTGCATTCCGCGCCAGAAGGCGTCGTAACCATAGCCGAACAGAGGTCTTTGCCGGATGAAATGTGCAACCTCAATCCAGATTGCCGTGCGTCCCGTAAGGGTGATGTCCCGCCCGAAAAGTGGTGCGACCTGGTGAAACCCGACGATCAGACCGGCTCCGATTGCCATTGTCGCAAGCGGAACAGCTACCGCCAGAACCAGACGATTGCGTTGATCCGCCTGACGAGCAATCGCAAGCAAAGAGAACAGAAACAAAAGAGCCGCCTGAATGGCCCAGGCGCCGCGCGATCCACTCATGAAGAGGAGGAAAAGGAAGAGTGCGAGCGCAGTGAGACGGCCGGGTCGAATGAGGCTGCGGCGTGCGTCAAACAGGACTACGGCGGAGGCGAGCACCATGATCCGGCCACAGGCGTTCTTCTGGGTGAAAACGCCCTGCCAGTCCGCGGCGTGACCAGGTGAGTGGTCGAGGCCGGTGGCAGGATCGAGGAGGACGATCATGATCGCAGCAACGGCAAGTGCGATCATTGCAAGGCGAAGGATGGCAAGCTGGCGCTCCAACGGGTACCTCGCCGCAAACCAAATGCCGAAAAGGCCGGCCAAAGCGAAAGGCAAAGCGCGCCGCAGGGTAAGAAGAGGGTCCAGCGACCAGACGGTGGAAGCAAGTGCAAGGACGGCAAACACGCCAGGCAGGATCAACCATGGAAGTTGCGCGATTTGATCAAGGAGAAGGCGTGGGCGGCGTAGCAAAAGTGCGATGATGACCGTATTGACGAGGGCCTGGACGACGATACCCCCGATCGTGTTCAGGGGAGTCGGAGCGGAACCGGTCATCTCAAGTGACTGAGCCGGCGCAATGAAGGGAATGGCTCCCTGTGTGGCGAAAAAGACGAAGAGAGCTGTGCACGCCAGATCTTCGAGTGACAGCAGAGGACGCGAGATGGGTCTGTGCCTCGGCATCATCTGGCGGCGTAAATGAGAGCAGAACTTGCCGCAGCAGTGATGTCTGCAATGCCGAGAGAGATGTTCTTCGCAAGGCTGAACGGGATGTAGAGGATGTCATTGGCTCGGAGGGCGACGTCGGGGGCCCGGCCACGTTCCATGTCGCGCAGAGGCAGATCGGCGGACCGGCTGAGGCCGTCGATACTGCGGACGAGCCGGACGTGTTTCTCGCTGGCCGTTTTTGAAGTGCCGGAGGCGAGTGCAATCGCCTGCAGGACAGTGAGCTGGGAGTCGTTCTCCATCACATAGCCACCCGGGTGCGCCACATCGCCAAGGACGTAGACGATACCCGCTTTCGGAACGATGATCGTGTCCCCGGGACGAACAAGGGTGTCGGCGTTTAACGCATCGTCGGCGTGATTTGAAAGGAAAGCTCGAATGCGCTCGCCGCCTCGTTCGAGAATGACGTGCCGATCAGCTTCCGGGGTGAAGCCGCCCGCGAGAGCGATGACGTCGATCAGCGTGTGCGGAGTCTCGAGACGCAGGCCCCCCGGGTGAACAACCTGGCCGACAACTGTAACCTCCTGGGTGGCATATTCCTCGATGAAAACGGAGACCTCGGGGTGTAGCAGGAAACTGCCTTCGCGATATTTCTCTGCGATGCGGGCAGCGGCCTGCGCGGGGGTGAGGCCCTGAACCGCGACGTTGCCGGCGAGCATGAGAGTGATTTCACCCGAATCGCGGACGCGGAGGCGCTGATCGAGTTCCGACTCGCGAAGCACTGAGATGCGGAGCAGGTCACCAGGTCCAATGAGGAGGGATTCAGCAGCTGCCGAAGGGTCCTTCTCGGGCGTCCCGCCCCGCTCGGCGGTGTCAGCCAACGCAGGCGGTTGTTTCTCCAGGACCTGGAACGCGGATGGTGGCGCAGAAGATGCCGGTTCCTGTGCCCGCACTGTGGGCACGCAGCCAACGGACACCAGCGAGACGGACAGGTACAAAGTGAGTTCAGGCGCGCGCATGGATGAACCTGGTATTAACGTTTTCAAGCACCACGCCGAGTACAGCGTGATGCGATATCTGGTCGCTCAGGGTGCGATGCGCGGCCAGGATTTCATCAACGGAATCTCCAGCTTGAGCCGTGACCAGAACAGCATCGGAAAGCTGCGCCAGGACAAGGGCATCGGCGAAAATGGCCGCGGGGCTCTGCAGAACGATGAACCTGAATTCATCGCGCCATGCCGTCAGCAAGCCGGACATGCGCGGAGAAGCGATGAGTTCCGATGGGCAGGGTGAACGCGCGCCGGCATGCACCACGGAGAGGGTAGGAAGGCCCGCAATGGACTGAGTCGAGACAGCAACCCGATCGCTTGAGAGCATCGCACTAAGGCCGGGCTCCTCCGACGGACAGATGTCAGGCGCAGACCGAAGATCGGCGTCCACGTAGAGGACAGAGTCGCCGCGTTGCGCCAGGATCGTCGCGAGCCCGAGAGCCAGGGGAGGTCCCGAGCCCCGGGAAGTGCGCGCCGCCTTGCCGGGGCCGCAGGAACCGGTGATGGTGATCACCTGAGGCGGCCGCTCGCTGTGTGAAAGCAGTAGAGATGCGCGCAATCGGTGGAGGGCTTCGACGAACGGAGTTTCCGACCGGGGCATTTCCAGTCCTGTGTTATCCCCGCCGGCCTGCACCAAAGGTGATCGCGAGGGCAGACTGAACAATCGATGGTACCAGGTCTCGGGAAGGCGGTAGGGTGGAACCGCAACGAAGAGTCGGGCTTCGAGAACAGCCTCGAGCTCCGCGGCCGTGTGAATGGCTCGGTCGGTTAGTTCGCGAACGATCGCGGCGCCGCATCCGACGAGCGTTCCCACACCAACAGCGAGCGTGGCCAGAATCGGCCAATTCGGACTGGCTGGACGATCGGGCGGGGGAACGAACGCCGGGCTAACCACGGCGAAGTTGTCCGAGTGGAGACCTTTGAGGATGCCGGTTTCCTGCAGGCGACCCAGAAGGGTCGTATAAAGACCGCGGCTCTGGTCAGCTTCCTGTCGCGCCAGTCGCAGAGTAAGCGCATTCCCCGTCAGCCGTGAAGCTAGGTTCTTCTGCTGGGTGTAGGCGTCGCGCGCTGACTCCTCGGCCTGTACCGCAACCCCGTAGTCTGTGCGGGCGCGCTCGCCGAGTCGATGGATTTCCCCTTGGATGGAATTCTGAATACTTTCGAGGTTGGCGCGTTGTTCAGCGAACGCCGGCCAGTTTTCCCCATAGCGGTTGGCAGATTCGGCGATCTGGCTTTGGAGCGCCGACTCCTGGGCGCGAAGGGACTGCAGCAGCGCGAGAGAATTCTGCGTATTCGGCCCGGCATTGGGAGTGCCGGCGAGGCCGGAGATGGTTTCCGGGTCGCCGCTCTGCACCGTGCGCCAAATTGCCTCGCGTACGATACGATTCGATTCGGCAGCGGCAAGCGCGGTGTTCAGTGAATCGAGTCGAGCGAGGACGGGGTTGTGGGAGGCGTCATCACTGTAATCCCCCACGGTGCGATCGAGTGCAGCGGTACGGGAATCGAGGAGATCGGTTTGCTGTTTGAGCCCTCCCAACTGAATTGAAAGCCAGGACGCTGCCTGCGCCGCCTCGGTCGACCTTGACCGGAAATCGTAGTCGGAGAGTGCCCGGATTAACTCGTTAACCACGGCGGCAGCTCGGTTCGGATCAGGGTCGGAATAACTGATCGAGATGAGACGAGTTCCGGCTTCGGGTGCGATCTTGCGATGGGCGGCAAAGATTCTGATGGCGGCGAAACGCCGATTCGGTGCGGACTCCAAAGGTATGGAAAGTGGTTCGAGTGGTTTGCCCCAGAGAGGGACCTTATGCAGGAAAGCCGCGCGACCACTGCGGGGAGCGAAATAGTCTGGAGTGTCTTCGAGACGGGTGCGGCCAACAACGTCAAGCGTCACGGCGTCGGATTCCAAAATGCCGATTTCGGTCTGGAGGTTGAGGTTATCGTCGAAGGAATCGCTGATGGCCGTAGCCTGCTTGTCCGTTGTGTTATTTTCCAAACCGAACGTGCCGTGGGATTCCTTCTGAACTTCTATGATTGCCGTGGCGCGGTAGCGAGGGGTGGCGCACAACCAGTAAGACAGAGCTGTCGCGCCGCTCAGGAAAAGGGACGCCATAATCCATGCACGGCGCCGGCCAAAGATCGCGAACAGGTCGATAACTGTCCATTCAACCGGAGGTTCTGAGTGGGGCTCCCGAATGGGTAGCGCGCGTCGGTTCACGGCAGCGCCTCCGGGACTGGCCTGACGTTATGCATTGCGCAGGAGCACTACCGATCCGTCGAAGTCGAAACTGAAATCCATCTCGCTCAGCCCCGCGCGGAGCATGGTTTCGCGCAGGCGCCGCCGATCGTGGGTGTGAAGAAGCAGAAAACCGCTGCCACCCGCGCCGACCAGCTTGCCTCCGGTGGCACCGCCGTCGGAGCGGGCGAGGTCGTAGAGGGAGTCGATGCGGCTCGTGGTCATGCTGCGGCTGCGGTTGCGCTTGCGCATCCAGTGTTCGTGCATCAGGCGGCCGAACGAGGCAACGTCTCCGGATTCAAGGACATTGCGAATTTCGCGACCGAGCATCCGGGCGAAGTGAAGGCTGTCAATCATCGCCGGATCGCGTGCTTCCGAAAGGCGCCTCTGCTCGCCGAGGATGACCGAGGCACTGCGCAACTCGCCGAGAAAGAACAGCATGAGGGAGTCTCGGAGTTCGCGCAGGGACTCCTCGCTCATGTGCAGGGAAGTTACGTGGACTTCACCGCCGGGGAGATATTCCTGGCAGAGCAGGCCACCGTACGCAGCGATGTATTGATCCTGCTTTCCGACGGGTTCGCCGAGGCGGTTCATCTCGATATCTACCGCCTCACGAGCAAGAAGTTCCGCACTGACCGGCTCGCGCTGCCACGCGTAGAGGGCGTGCAGGAGCCCCACGAGGAATGTTCCCGAGGAACCTAACCCGGTTCCCGCGGGTACGTCGGCGACGCTCACGACTTCCAGCGGCGCTGGGGCGCGATGCAGATGAATGGCCTCGCGCATGAGGGGATGACGGATCTGATCGCAGGTATCGGCGTGTTCGGTTTCGGAGTATTTGAGAAAGTAGCCGGGCAAAAAACTCCGATTGACCGTGATGTAAACGTATTTGTTGATGGCCGCGGAGATGACGAAGCCACCGCCGTTCTCCTGGTAATAGGAAGGCAGATCGGTTCCACCGCCGCCGATGGAGATGCGCAGGGGTGTGCGGGTCATGATCAATGTCACACCACCTGCGTATCTCGTTGCGGGTCGGTTGTGCTGAATCTTGCGAAGGAAAGAACGCGGCGCACGCGGGGAGATGCTGCCACAACCGCTTCGGTTTCGCGCATCCCGGTCAGAGATCCAATCTCGTAAAAGCGCTCCGACGTCTCGTATCCGGCGAGGAGCCCATAGTGCGCTAGTCCCGACCATACCTCGCCGAGATCGAAGATGGGATTACTCCAGTTGGCAAGAACATTCGCATCCAGAGCGTCGAGGCCATAGTCGATGTGGTGCATGGCTGGGGAGGGACGGCGCTTGTCATAGCGAAGGACGGCGCCCTTGCGAAACTCCACGTTACTGGCCCCCCATCGGTTCTGGTTGCAGAAGACAGTCATGAGGGCTGGCTTGCCCGAATCGAGAAAACATCGCCAGATAGGTTCGATCGGTTCGGTGAGCCAGCTGTCGCCGTACATGACCAGGAACTTCCGGCCGAGCAGAGGCAGGGCTTTCAACAGTGCTCCGCCCGTTCCCAGAGGTTGTTCGCCGTCGTGGCTGTAGGTGATGTGGAGTCCAAAGCGGCTCCCATCGCCCGCGAAGTCCTCGATCTGATCGCCAAGGAAGCCGCAGCAGAGGATGACATCGCGAATGCCACCCGCGTGGATGAGACGAAGCTGATGCGCCAGAAAGGGCTCGCCGGCAATCTCAATGAGCGATTTGGGCATAAACGAGGTGAGCGGCCGCAGACGCGTGGCCAGACCACCCGCGAGAAGCGCAAGGCGCGGAGGCCAGAGGGCCTCACCCTGGTCAAAGTCCTTCGCAACCGATTGGTTGTCGTGGTCCTCGTCGAAAAAAGCCTCGCGGCCAGGTGCTGCCATGCTCACCATGCCAGGAACAGGACCGCAGTCAGTTATTAAGGATGCGTACATCGGTTATCAGCTCCTGCAGGGATTGGCGCACCGCATCGCGGCTGTTTCGTTTTGGGAACCAGCCGAGCGACCGGATGCGGGTGGAGTCGAGACGGACGACAGGAACGTCACCGCGCCACCCGCAGCGTCCCCCGGTGTAGTCGAAGATAGGCCTTGCGGCGAGGCCCAGCGTTTCCACGGCGAGGTCGGCAATTTCCGTCACGGTGACGGCATCATCGGTTGCGACGTTGAAAACCGAAAACGGCGACGTTGCCCTCTGTGCCGCGCAGAGCGCAGCGTCAACGACATCGGAGACGTGAACGTAGGGCTTGCTCTGGTTGCCGTCCCCCAGAATGCGCAGACGCCTTGGCATCGCTCGGAGACTGCGCAGGAAATCGAACCCGACGCCATGGGTCTGGCGCGCACCGACAACATTCCCGAATCGGAAAGCGCAGGCGCGCAGACCAAACATCGAACAATAGCTGGCAATCAGGGACTCACAGGCGAGTTTGCTGGCGCCATAAGTCGATACCGGAATGAGCGGAGCATGGTCCTCGGGAACCGGTCTTTCGCCCGTCTCCCCGTAGACGCCGCTCCCGGACGCGTACAACAGACGGTGCACGCCCGTGCGGCGCATGGCTTCGACGACGTTGTTGGTGAGCAGCGTTCCGCGATAGAAGTCGATTTCCGGGTGCTCCGCGGCGGCGGCAATGTCGGGGTTGGAAGCAAGATGAAAGACCCAGTCATGGCCATCCATGGTAGCGGTGAGAGCGTTCACATCGCTGGCATCGGATCGGATGATGCTGAGGCGTGCGTCGCCTCGATGTGCTTCATAGTGCAATTCGCGGCCAGACGAGAAGTTGTCGAAGATTGTCACGCGCCGCGTCTTGGGGGAGGCCAGCAGCGCGTCGGTGAAGTGGCTGCCGATGAAGCCAGCGCCGCCTACCATAAAGTAGCTTCCTTCCGAAAGGAGCATTGGTTCCTCTGTTTGTTACGAAAGGGTGAAGCCGGTTCCCAATCGAGACTCGCGGGAGTCTTTGAACCCGGAATGAAAACCGCGACTCCTATGTTTGGGTGTTCGACCGAGGAAGGCAACCATTTCTGGCATGATCGCCGTTACGTAAGTCAGGTTAATGCGAGAGTTATGACCTGTTTGCGTCATTACCTGCGATAGGGCGAGCCCGCGATCCACAGCCTGCCGAGAAAACAATCCATTTATAAGTTCCCTCATAACGAGGAGATTCTGGTGTTGGCAGCCTCATTGAACAGAGCCGCTGCTGCCGGCACAGGCGAACCTATGGAAACAACTGACGTCGACATCACAGTGGGGATGCCGGTATACAACGCGATGCCGTGGCTGCCGGAAGCGATGGACAGCCTGCTGCGGCAAAGCACGACTACGTTTCACATTCTTGTCATCGTGGATGGCGGAACGGATGCCAGCGCAGCCTGGCTGCGCGATCTGGAGAACCGTCTGGCCAGGGCTGGATTCCCCTGGCCGCGGCTAAGGGTTCTGGAGCAGGAACATGCGGGCGTGACCGCCGCGCTGAATCGCCTCCTGTACGAGACACGCACGCCGTGGCTGGTTCGTATGGATGCCGACGATGTTTCGTATCCGACGCGCATCGCAAACCTCGGAAGGGCGATGCAGGAACACCCGGATGCCGGTCTCATTTATTCTCTTGCGGACTATCATCCCCGCGAGCGCTGTGCGGGACAATTTCGGTGCTCGCGTGGCACAGCCGAAGAGTTGCGGGCGATGGTTCGCAGCGGCTATCTGCTTTCGATTTGCCACTCCTCCGTGGCCCTCAATGTAGAGAAAGTTCGGGCGATGGGCGGATACCGGATGAACATCCACGCCGAAGATGCGGACTTATGGTGGCGGATGGCCCTCCGGTATGAGATTCATTGCCTCCCCGAGAGTCTGGTGGGGTTCCGGCTGAATCCCGAGAGCATCAGTTCCAACCATCTGGCAAATCAGCAGCTCGCAGGGATTTATGTGCAGTACCTCCTGCTCTCAGAACTGTGGGGAAAAAAGCCGCGTCCTTTGGCAGAGGTTGCCGAATCACTGGCGAAGTTCGTTCCGCCTGCGGCCGTCGAAGCGAAGGAAGCGCTGCGCGAATTCAACATGCTGCTGGCCGATAAGCGTTATCTGCCAAGTCTGCGGGCGCTGCTTCACGCCTTTCATGCATCGCCCGGTTACGTGTCGCACCGCGTACGCGACGAGTGGAAGAAGGCTGCGATCGGCAATGGCGTACCGCCGGGTAAGTTTTGGAGACGAAAGGAAGCGTTGTGGGCCTGATTGCAGAAACAACGACAACCGAAGGGGAGACGGACCCGGCTCGCATACCTGAGCATCTGCCGCTGCCGCCGCGATTTGTGCTGGGAAGAATTCCCGTTGACCGCATCACCATGGATTACGCGGTCGTGCTCATGGTGGAGGCGCTGCTCCATCGAGGCGAGTCGCCGCCATTGACGGTGGTTGGCCCGAATGCGCACCTGGTCACCCTTGCTGAGCGCGACGACCGCTTCGCAGACGCGATGCGGGATGCCGATTTGGCCGTACCCGACGGAATCTCGGTCGTTCTGGCGGCCCGGCTGCTGCGAACCGCGATTCCGGAACGTGTCACGGGCGGCGATTTCATGGAGCGGATGTGCGCCGAAGCCGCGCGGTACGGGTTCCGGCTGTTTTTCCTGGGAGGTCTGCCAGGCGCGGCGACCATGGCTGCGAACCAACTGCGCCTGCGTTATCCCGGACTCGTGATTTGCGGCGCCTTTTGCCCGCCCGTTGGATTTGAGAAAGATCCGGCCGAGCTTCTGCGCATTCGGAAAGAGATCAGCGCGGCTGCCCCCGACCTGCTCTGCGTCGCTTTCGGCGCGCCGAAACAAGAAATCTGGATGCAGAAGAATCGGGACCAGCTCCCTGTAGGAGCCATGATGGCGGTGGGAGCGGCTTTCGATACCCAGGCCGGCCTGCGTCGCCGCGCCCCGGGATGGTGTCAGGATGCCGGGCTGGAGTGGCTCTTCCGTCTTCTGATGGAGCCACGCCGGCTGTGGCGCCGCTATCTGATCGGAAATGCCCTGTTCACGCTGCTGGTGTTGCGACAGTGGGGTTGGGAGACACTGACGATGCTGAAGAGGGGAATCGGGGAACGTATCAGAACGCTAAGAGGGAAAAACCTCGCAACTACAGGACTAGACCATGAAGAGAATCGATGATTTGCGGATTCGCCTGTTCAGTGACGGAGCCGATCTGGCCGGAATTCTGGAGATGTACGCCAAACCATGGATTCGGGGATTCACCACGAATCCCACCCTGATGCGTAAAGCCGGGGTGCGGAATTATGAGGCCTTTGCGCGCTCCCTGTTGCGGGCGGTGCCCGACCGGCCGGTATCGCTGGAGGTGTTCAGCGACGATGAGACCGAGATGGAGATGCAGGCGCTCACGGTTGCGACCTGGGGATCCAACGTCAACGTTAAGATTCCGGTAACCAATCGGGCCGGGGTGTTTCTGGGACCCCTCATCCGCAGGCTGGGACAGGCGGGTGTTGTGCTGAATGTCACCGCTGTGCTGACCCTGGAGCAGGTGGAGCAGATTGTGGAAGCACTTGTCCCGGAAACCTGGGCGATCGTCTCCGTATTTGCAGGCCGGGTCGCGGACACGGGTGTCGACCCGGTTCCCTTCATGGCGGAGGCCAGGAGAATTTTGCGCTGGCGGCCACGAGCGCAGTTGCTGTGGGCCAGTCCACGCGAATTGCTGAATATCTTTCAGGCGGATGACGCGGGATGCGACATCATCACCGTGCCGCCGGAGATTCTGCGCAAATTTGAACTCGTTGGCAGAGACCTAAAGCAGTATTCCCTGGAAACCGTTGCGATGTTTCATCAGGATGCGCGCGCTGCCGGGTACGAGATCGATATTCAGGCCCTGGTGGACTCCAGATCGGACCGCTCGAGGCGGAGTCCCGTTGAGAATGATCTCCGCGGCCTCGGTAACATTCCGGGCGAAGTAGTCGGCACAGGGGTCAATGGCTTGCAGGGCGGAGCCGGCGACTAAGGAGTCGGGAGAGATCCGAATGGTGCGGACGCCGGCCGCGCGGCCGCATTGGGTATCCGTGAGTTGGTCGCCGATCATCCAGGAGTCGGCGAGTGTAAGGGCAAAATCCTCGCGCGCCTGCAGCAGGAGGCCGGGTAGAGGCTTGCGGCATCCACAAACGCCCACGTACCCCGGTGTGATCCCTCCGGGATGGTGAAGGCAATAGCAAAAGCGCGTGAAATGAACCCCAGCCGCGGTCAGAATGGTCACGAATTTATGCTGAATGCCCCGGTGCGTCTCATAGCTTGATTTACCCAGGGCGAAGTTTGGCTGGTTCGACACCAGGATAAGCGCATACCCGGCACGCTGAA
The DNA here is from genome assembly GCA_035508305.1 of Acidobacteriaceae bacterium. Lineage (GTDB taxonomy): Bacteria > Acidobacteriota > Terriglobia > Terriglobales > Acidobacteriaceae > Palsa-343. The sequence continues at coordinate 38,941 of DATJNE010000213.1, forward strand.
GGCTCCGCAGTGCGGGAAGAACGCCATCGATCAGACGGAAGTCGTTCGCCGTCAGAGGGGACTCCATTTGTCCGGTGGCGGGGTTAAAGACGGTTTCGTTGACGACGCCGTCCCGGTCGAGAAAGATGGCGGGCCTGATCATACCGTCGATTCCCATTTCATTGGCTGGGTGCGGAGCCTTGGATGAGAGGCGATGAGGTGCCAGACAACCGCCTGGAATTCTTCGGTGTGTGCGGTGACCGTTTCAGGATTGAGGGTGGGGATGACGAGGCATGTATCGCTTACCTGTGCGGTGTAGCCGCCGTCGCGCCCCACGACGCCCAGAATCGCGGCATCCACTTGCCGTGCCAGGTTCAAACTCTCAACCAGGTTTACGCTGATGTGACGTTCGGGGCTGCCGCCGCCGACCGAGAAGACGAAGACCGCGTCCTTCGGCCCAAGCCGGCTGCCACGCAGCCAGTTGGCGTAGCATGATTCCCAGCCGTCGTCGTTGATCCGGGCTGTGAGCTCCGACACGTTATCCGTTGGGGCGTAACACTCAATCTCCGCGAGCTTGCGAAAGTCGTTGACGGCGTGGCTGGCATGGCCGGCGCCCCCGCCCACTCCCAGAAAAAAAACCCGGCCCCCTCGGGAGCGGACCGCAACGAGATGATCGATCAGACGATCGATCACGGTGGTATCGAGAAGGGCCGCAAGAGAAGCCACTTCGGAGAGATAGACGGCGGTGTAGTTACGGTCGGACATCGTCGGCCCCGATCAGAGAGAAGACTTGCGAAGGATTGGAGCGGCCGCCTTGCGGGTGAAAACGAGACGGAGTCCGGATGATGAGTCCGGACGGTATCCGTTTCTGCGAAAGCCTCTCCTCAACCGCTGGCGAAATGAAGTTGGCACGAACGCAAAGAGGAGAAAAGTCAGCAAAGCGAGGAATTCGGGTTTGCCCTCGAAGAGAAACGCGCGCAGAAGAGTAAGTCTCGAGCCGAGGCCTGCGTGGCTGCGCTGCGCGCGCCAGCAACACTGAATGGCGACAAACCAGGAGAAGGCGCGAGGAGAAATGAGTTGGCGCGACGCGCGGATCCACGCCAGAGACTTTTGCCATGAAGGAGCCCGGCTCACGGTCTCCCGGGCATCTTCCACGCGCCAGATCGACAATGGCCTGCGCACCATGGAGAGCCCGACGCCTTTGTAGGACGCGGCGCGTATGAGCCAGTCCCAGTCCTGATGTAGGTCGAGTCCCGACTGAAAAGGCAGTGCGAGCAGGAGTTCACGCGGCGCAAGGAGGGTGGAAGTCTGCATCACTCCGCCGGAATCCCGCAAACCAGAACGGCAAAAGAGGAAGTCGGCGATGGGCTGCGACGACTGGTAGGGGTGTGCCGGCAGAATTCGGCTGGCCGAAAGGGATTGTGCAATGAGACGGCAGGAGACGACGGGGAACCAGTCCGGCATGGCATGGGCTGCACGCATCTGAGCTTCAATTTTCTCCGGCAGCCACTCATCGTCGTCGTCAAGAAAGCCAACCCACTCGCCACGGGCAACGCGAACCCCCGCGTTACGAGCTTCGGAGCCTCCGCAGCAGGTGGGGCAAAAGACGACGCGCAGACGTGGATCCGTGATTTTCTCCAGAACAGCCGCGGTCTCAGCATCCGGACCGTCGACGACGACGATCACTTCGATATTCGGCCAGGTTTGACGCAGGGCGCTGCGGATCGCGCAGGCGAGGAAGACAGGACGATTTCGGGTCGGTATCACCGCAGAAACAAGAGCGTGTTCCGATCGTGACACATAATCCGACATAGCAGCGAAGCAGCAGGGGTTGGCCGCGGCTTTGCTGCAGAATAGTCTGTCGAATCGGGCGACAACAGATTACCGCGGGGCTTCAGCTTCACCGAAGTAATGGTCGAGTTCCGGTTTGGTCCTCCCCTCGACGAGTATCTCGCCGAATCAAACAGACCAGTTACGTGAGAGCCGCCCGTCAAAGGAAAACCATAGAATCCCCGAAGCCGGGGTCCTCTAGCGATTCATGTTGTCGAGGACCGAGCCGACAATACCGCCGAGAAGGCCGGCCTCGGTGGTCTGTCGCACCTCTCGCGTTGCCGGCATATATTCCTGCAACTGATGGGCAAGACGTGAAATGGGCAGAGTCTGCAGCCAGATGCGTCCGGGACCGGTGAGGGCGGCGAGAAAGATTCCGTCGCCCCCGAAGATCAGGTTCTTGATACCCCGGACCATCGTGATCTGGAAGGAGACGCTCGCCGTAAACGCACCCACATGGCCGGGATGCACCAGCAGAGTCTCTCCCTGCTGGAGGTCCCGCGTGACCACCTCGCCGGACAATTCCAGCCAGGCCGTGCCCTGACCGCTGACTTTTTGCAGCAGGAAGCCGTCGCCGCCGAAGATGCCGGCCCCAAGTGACTGCTGGAACCCCACGCTGATCTGAATTCCTGCTGTCGCACAGAGGAACCCATGGCGATGAACCATGTAATCGTAGCCGGGCGCTACCTCAACCGGCACAATGTGGCCGGGCACACGGCTTGCAAAGGCAAGCTCAGCGTTGCCGCCCATGGCTCGGTACTCCGTCATAAAAAGGCTGCCGCCGCCGGCAACGCGCTTGATGACGCCGAAGAGGCCGCCCCCTCCCGCGAACTGCGTGTGGGTCGTCATCTGAACGTTGGCGGACATCCAGGAGAGCTCTCCCGCCTCGGAGATGATCGCGTCGTTCGGTTCGAGAAGGAACTCGAGAACCGGCATAGTCGTGCCGATGACCTGACTTTTCATGTCGAACAGGTTACAGGATTGGAGCCGAGCCGTCACGGTCAGTCGTTTGCAGCGAGACCGTAAAGGCCGATTAAGCGACGGCGCCAGGGTCGCTCCCGTCACTGGGAAAAAACTGCCCCGAAACGCTCACACGCGAGCACAAATTGCACGCGTTTACAGCCGGAACGGGCGCCGGCGCGGAATGGCGCGAAATTCCTCAGAAATTTCTCCGCAATGGGGTTGTACCTTGCGTTAATGAGGGGTACTACTATTGTAATACCTTCGGTGAAACGTCGCGAAGGATTGCACGAACCCTGTTTTGCTTGGTGAGGTAGGGGCTCAGAAGTGACCGTGTTACGCCACGCTGTCCGTTGTCACCGCGTTGTTTGTTGGATCGCCGTTGAGCAGTCGCCGCAATGGAAGAGTCGCAGGGTCCCCCGAAAACTTGCAACCAGCCTGGTATCTCAGTCTGAGAGAGAAAGGTAGCGTCTCGTTTCGACGAGCCATGAGGGTTGTCGCTTCCGCGACGACGCATCGGGGCCCGATCGAAAAAGACCACGCCTGACACTCAGCTGCGCCTTTCTGCGGGCAGAAAGGCTTGGTGCGCCAGTCGCCCTGCGTGCGCCAACGGTGGATGTGTGCGCAGGCGTTCTCAGGTGACAAAGCATATGGATTCCAGTCGCGTTCCTCCCCCCTTCGTCCGCATAGTCGCGGCTCACACCACATATTCCTGCAGCTATTCTTCAATCTCCCCGTCACGAACCCGGGCGGCACACCAATCAGCTGGTTTGTGCACTCGGATTATCACCACCGTCGCTGTCCTGGCCTGCAGCCTCCCGGGAACGATGTATGCAGCGCGTCATCACGATTCTCGCGGGCAGGGCTCGCAGGAGCAGTTGAGTGCGTTGACTTGTGCCGGCAGGTCGATCACCGGAGTCGGGACAATTGCCTGTACGGTCACGCTGGCGCAGAGAGCGGGGAGCGGCGGCTTTACCGTAGACCTTGCCAGCAGCAGCAGCGCTGTGAAGGTGCCCGCAACGCTGACGGTCGCGTCCGGGTCGTCAAGCGCCGGATTTACAGCGACCGCCTCGGCGGTCAGCTCGGCGCAGACGGCGACTCTCATAGCGTCGGATGGCAGTAACTCTGAGAGTTACTCCCTGCAGCTGACCCCTGGCAGCAGTGGCACCGCCGCACTGACGCTGCAGTCCTCAAGCGTGGCCTTCGGTAACGTGAGCGTGGATACTCCGTCGACGCAAACTGTGCAACTGACCTCCGGCGGCACCGCATCCCTGACCATCAGTGCGGCGATGATTCATGGCACCGGTTTTTCGATGTCTGGAATCACAACGCCTGCCACACTGGCGCCGGGTCAAAGCGCGACTTTGGATCTGCAGTTCGATCCCACAGTCGCGGGCACGGACACGGGCACGGTGACAATCAGCAGCAACGCCGCGGGTGGTGGCACCTCGACGATCGCACTCACCGGCACAGGCACAACTGCCGCTGGTTATGAGGTGCAACTCAGCTGGGCTGCACCCTCAAACTCAACCGATCCGGTTGCCGGGTATAACGTATATCGTGCCGCGAGCGGCGGCGCGTATCAAAAACTGAATAGCTCGGCTTATCAGCCCATTGCTTACACCGACACAAGCGTGCAGGGCGGAACGACGTACACCTATGAGGTCATGAGCGTTGACGCCTCCGGAAACCAGAGCGCACCGTCGAACATCTATATCGCCACGATTCCCTAAGCGCAATTGAGCTGTGCGGATGGAGGGTCCTGCCGCAGCAGGCAGGACCCCCACTTTCGCACCTGAAAATCGACCCCGGCAGCAATGGTCAAAGGGCGACCGTAACCCAACCGCCTACGCCGTTGCGCGGACGCACCGCGGCGGGCTCTCCGGTGAACCAACAACTCGGATTACCTGTTCGCGCCGCCGCGAAACCGATGGATGAGACGTCGGTCGCGCTTCGAGGGGCGTCCTGCAGGGGCTGGCGTATGGTGGAGTCCGGCTCTTCGCTCTTCCGCAAATCTGCGCCGGGCCTCCCGGCTTGCCTCCGTCTCGCGGTAGAGTTGCTGGCCGACGGAGGCGGGTCCGCGGTTCTCGCTCAGTCCAAGGACCTCAACCTCGAAATCGCCCCCTTCGGTTTTGATGAATAGCAGATCGCCTACGCGGACTTCGCGCGAAGAACGGGCCGGTTGTTGATTCGCCTGGACCCGACTCAGCTCGCAGGCTTTGGCGGCCAGGGTCCGCGTTTTGAAGAAGCGCGCTGCCCACAGCCACTTGTCGAGACGCGTGCCATTCATCGCTTTCAGCTTAAAACTGCGGACGAGCAGAGCATGCTGTACGGCGATCGCCTCGCTCCCTGGGGTCCGTTGGACCTCGACGCGGCTTGCCCGCAGGGGAGGGCGAAAGTTTGGCGAAGACTAGCGCGATTTGCGATCGATGACAAGAGCCAGATCCAGAGAATTCAGAGGGAGGGTATCCGTTTCGATAACCACTACATCTTGTGGCCCGCAATCCGGAAACACCAAAGTCGTGTTGTTTCCTCGTAACTTGCGCTGGCCGTGGAGCTTACGGCAACAGCCATACCGGCGGGACGACCAGATTTTCCACTTTGCAGGGAGAATCTTATCGGTTACGCTGCGTCAGGTGGTCAATTGTGGAGTGTAGTGGTCTAGAGTTCTTACTCCGCAAATGACGTCACAACAGCGTCCCAGCGCTCCACCTTAGCACCATCCGGGCAGCGACGGCGCAGTCATTTTGCGGGGGTTCCGCCTCAGGTACGGGATTCGATGTTTCGCGGCAGCCACATCACGCGGGTCGACGAGAAAGGCCGGCTCAAACTGCCCGCTGACTTCAAGCGGCAGATCGAAGAGCAGCACGGGCCGCGGTTCTACATCACCAGCCGGGACGGCAAAGTGGCTGAGATTCACCCCATGCAGGAGTGGGAAGAGTTCGAGAAGAAGCTGGCGGCGGTTCCAACGTTTAATTTGGCGAAGCAGAAGCTGCTGAAGTGGCTCAACTATTTCGGGCAAACCGCGGAGATGGATGGGCAGGGAAGGGTGCTGTTGCCCCAAACGCTGCGGGAGAAGGCAAACCTGATGACAGACGTTGTGGTTTACGGCTGCGAAGGCTATCTGAAGGTTGAAAACCACGACCATTACGAAGAGGATCTGCAGCCGATGACCATGGACGACCAGATCGAGCTTTCGAAGGTTGGGATTTAGGCAGGGCAAGACCCCTCAGGGGGAGCACATGACGGAAGGCTTAAGGCATGTGCCGGTTCTTTTACAAATTGCGATCCAAATGCTGAACGTACGCCGGGGTGGCGTTTATGTTGATGCGACCCTTGGCAATGCGGGGCACGCGAGCGAGATGGCGCGGCGTCTGGGGCCGAATGGGAAGCTGATCGGCTTCGACCGGGATCCGGAGGCGCTGGCGCTGGCAAAGCAGAGGCTGGAGGCTCTCCACGTTGAAATGGGAGCTGAGATGCCCGAGGTGGTCCTGCACGATGTGGAGTTCTCGCAGATGGCCGAAGTGCTGGCCGGGCAGAAAGTCGATGGGCTGCTGGCGGACTTCGGTGTCAGCTCGATGCAGTTCGACGAAGCGTACAGAGGGTTCAGTTTTCAGGCGGAAGGCAACCTGGATATGCGGATGAATTCGCGCCAGGAGATGACCGCCGAACAAGTGGTAAATCAGGCCGGAGAAAAGGAACTCGCCGATCTGATTTACGAATTCGGAGAGGAAAGGAGGTCGCGGAGAATCGCCAGAGCCATTGTCCGGGCGCGGCCGATAACAACGACGGTGCAGTTGGCCCGAGTTGTTGCGGCTGCGGCCCCGGCAATGAAACAGGAACGGATTCATCCGGCGACCAGGACCTTTCAGGCTCTTCGAATTTATGTGAACGCGGAGCTGAGCGAGATCGATGCGCTGCTCAGTTTGGCGCCGGAGGTGGTGAAGCCGGGGGGAAGGCTGGTAGCGATCAGCTTCCACTCGCTCGAAGACCGGCGCGTAAAGGATGCGCTGCGCGAGGGAGCGCGGCAGGGAATTTGGGAAGTGCTGACGCGGAAGCCGATGACGGCGGAAGCGGAGGAAACGGATCGCAATCCGCGGGCGCGCAGCGCGAAGCTGCGAGCGGCGGAAAGAACAAAGAAGCAGGCAGGGATCGGGCAGGCAGTGGAGAAGGTCGAGGGAGACGAACGATGGCGACACAGGCGATAGCGGCACCGATCATCGGAGGAATAAACCGGGATTTGCGGTGGGTCGAGGAGCACAATGCGATGTTGCTGGCGTCGCAGCGGCGCGGCCGGCGCGGGCCTACGCCGGAGGCGCTCTTCACCAAACGCATCGACAATTCGCGCCTGGTGAAGGCGAACGATCCCGCTCGCTCCCGTGAAATGCGCAGCTTTGCCTACGCGATGATTTTCCTGCTCTCACTCATCATGGTCTATGGATGGCAGCATTTCAGCGCGATCGAATGTGGCTATCGCATTGAGAGCGAAAAACAGGACATGCAGGCGCTGCAGGAGCAGAACCGCCAATTGCGGCTGACCGAAGCGCAACTGGCGAACCCGGCGCGCATCGATACCATGGCAAGAAATCTGGGATTCGAAGCGCCCCAACCCGGACAGGTGGTTCGCCCGAACGGAAACGCGGATAATCTTGGCGGTCCGGTCATGGCGGCGTCCCGGCCAGCGGTTCCGGTCATGCATTGAGTTTCCCCCTGAGAGGAGAGGTTTCGCTGTGAATCTGCCTGCGTTCTCCTCTGAACCGTCACCGGATCATGGTGACAGCGCAACGCCCACAAAGCCCCACCACGCCCATGATCGACGGGGTGGGGTTTCCTCAGTTCTCCCCTTTAAAAGCAAACCATTCCTCGTAACGCCGATGCGCCAAACGCGCATTCTGGCAATGCTGGCCATTTTCCTGAGCTGGGTCGTGCTCATCGTCGTGCGGCTGGTATGGCTGCAGGTGATCCAGCACAACGAGTGGGCGGAACGTGCCGCGCGCCAGCAGGAGAGGACCTTTACCGTGGCTCCTCGGCGTGGCATCCTGTACGACCGCGACCTGCACGAACTCGCGATGACGGTCGTCGCCCAGTCCGTCTACGCGGTTCCCTCCGAAATTGGTGACAAACGCGCCACGGATGCAGCGATGCTGGCGAAGATCGTGCACACGGATCCGGAAGACAGGTTCACTTCCGACAAGCAGATCCTGGCGCGGCTGATGGATTCGCGCAACTTCGCGTGGATCGCACGCAAGCAGTCTCCAGCAGTCATCGCCAAAGTCCAGGCGCTCCGTCTCAAGGGCATCTATTTTCAAAAGGAATTCAAGCGTTTTTATCCGGACCAGCAGTTAGCCGCTCAGGTGCTGGGCTACGTCGGCATGGACGACGACGGACTTGCCGGCGTCGAGGAAGAGCGCGACAAGGAGCTTCACGGGACGCCGGGGCGAATGCTGACGGCCATCGACGCTCGCCGGCATGTCCTCGACAGTGAGGAGCGCGACCCGCTGCCGGGGCAGAACCTCGTTCTGACCATTGACGCGAATATCCAGTTCATGGCGGAGCAGGCGCTGGATCGCAATATGGAGAGAACCGGATCGGCAAACGGCACCGTCGTGGTGCAGGATCCGCACACCGGGCAGATTCTCGCTCTCGCCATTCGGCCCACGTTTAACCCCAATGATTTTCGGCACGACAACCCGGCACTGTTGAAAGATCACGCCGTCAGCGATGTGTACGAGCCCGGTTCGACCTTCAAGTTAGTGACATATTCGGCGGCACTGGATTCCGGCGTGGCGAAGCCCGACGACATGATCGACTGCGAGGGCGGCAAAATTGTCGTGGCCGGTCGAACCGTGCACGATGACCACTACAACGGCGTGATGACCGTGACGCAGGCGCTCGAGGTTTCGAGCGACGTGGCTGCGATCAAGCTGGGAATGCGCATGGGCCCGCAGCGCTTCTATCAATATATTCGCGGTTTCGGGTTTGGATCGAAGTCCGGGATTGAGCTACCCGGCGAGACACGTGGCTTGGTGAAGCCGCCATCGCGCTGGCAGCCGACGACTATTGGATCGATCCCCATGGGCCAGGAAATCGCGGTCACGCCTATTCAGCTGGTCACCATGGCGTCCGCGATCGCAAATGGGGGCGTCTATCTGCCACCGCACATTGTGCTTGAGAGCACCAGTGAAATGCGGGGAAGCGCCAGCCTGCAGCCGGCGGTCTTCCATCCGGAAGGGGAACTGCCGGATCCTCTCCCGTTCGGGGCGCATCGGGTGATTTCCGAGATGACCTCGGCGGAGATGCGCAAAATGATGGAGGGCGTCGTGCTCTACGGTACTGGCACCACCGCCCAGCTCGATGGATACAGCGCCGCAGGCAAGACGGGAACAGCGCAGAAGATCGATCCCGCGACGCACACATATTCGAAAACGAAGTACGTCGCTTCCTTTGTGGGATTCGCTCCAGTCAGCGATCCGGCTGTGACCATCGCTGTCGTGATGGATTCACCGACGAAAGGCGGACACTTCGGCCATGAAGTCAGCGCCCCCGTGTTCCAGGGTCTCGCCCAGGAGATCCTCGAGTACCTGGGCGTGCCCCACGATCAGGACCTGAAACCGGCTAAGGATCTGGCGAAAAACAGCAAGCCCGTCAAAGAGGTCGAACCGCAGGAATCCAGCGAAGCACTGGAGTCGCTCTTTGCTGAAGTGAATCATCTCCCGGCAGACGATCCGCTGCGGGAGCAAGCGAGCGCGCAGAGCGCCGGACCCGCAGCACAGGACCAGCCTGCCACAACGCCGCAGCTGGCCTCGCCTTCCCCGCCGGCAAGAACGTTGCCGTCGGCGGGCGCAGCACCGAAGATAGAGGCTGGTTCAGTGAAAGTCGCCAATCAGCGGGTCGCCGTGCCTTCATTCCTGGGCAAGTCGCTGCGCGAAGTCGTGGTCGATGCTGGCGCTGCGGGGCTGGGGGTTCAGGTCGTCGGATCCGGGATCGCTCGCGATCAGGCGCCGGCGGCAGGGACCATGGTGCCTGCGGGCACCGAGATTGTCGTGCGCTTTGCGCAGTGACTCACCGCAAAGCCGAAAAGTCCTGCCAGAGCTGTGACGCTTACAATCAGCTTGATATGCTTTTTGAAGAGCTGCTGATCGGGGCAGAAGTACTGCGCCGTGCGGGCCCGAACCCGGAGATTGCCGGGGTCGAGTACGACTCACGGCACGCCCGCCCCGGCTCGCTGTTTCTCGCTATGCAGGGCGAGACGACCGATGGCAATCGCTATATAAGAAAAGCCATCGAGCAGGGCGCGGTGGGGATCATCACCGACTCGGCATCGACGTTTTCTGAAACAGCGAAAGCGTATGCTCTGATCGGGATCGCTGAAGTTCCGGCGGGCGCCGGGCGGCGCACCCTGGCGGCCGTGGCAGCCACGTTCTTCGGACATCCGGAGAGACAACTTGCGCTGACCGGGGTAACAGGAACCAATGGCAAGACCACGACCGTCTTCCTGCTCGATGCCATGCTCAACACAGTGGGAAGAAAGACCGTTCTGGTGGGAACGATCGAAAATCACGTGGCCGGGATGGTTCGGACCGCGCCGCACACCACGCCGGAGTCGCGCGACCTGCTCGCGCTCTTTCGTGAGGGCGCGGATGCGGGAGCAACCGAGGCGGTCATGGAGGTGTCGTCGCATGCGCTGGCGCAGGGGCGCGTGTTCGGCTTTCCCTATGATGTAGCCATCTTCACCAACCTGACGCAGGATCACCTCGACTTCCACGGGACCATGGAGAACTACTTCGCTGCGAAGCAGGTTCTCTTCGACGGCGAGTTGGGCAAGCCGCCTCGAGTGGCGGTGATCAATATAGAGGATGTGCGCGGAACTGAGCTGGTGGGGACCGCGCAGCGAGCCGGGGCACAAGTGTTCTCCTATGGCCTGCGTGGGGGCGATTTTCGCGCCGAAGACGCGACAATGAGCGCATCCGGGATGAAGTTCCGGCTGTGCACGCTCCAGGGCGACATCGCAGTGAAGACCCGGCTGACCGGCAAGGTGAACCTCTACAATCTGCTGGCGGCCGCCGGTGCGGCGGCTGCGCGTGGCCTGAGTCTCGATCAGATTGCCGCGGGCGCGGCTGCCCTGCAAGTTGTTCCAGGCCGGTTCCAGATCATCGACAAGGGGCAGCCGTTCACTGTCGTCGTCGATTATGCGCACACCGACGACGCGCTCCGGAACCTGACATCCCTGGCGCGCGAATTTGTCGCCGGCAAGGGGCGGGTGATCACACTTTTCGGCTGCGGCGGCGATCGCGACCAGGCGAAGAGGCCCAAAATGGGTCGAGCGGCAGGCGAGGGTAGCGACTTCGTCGTGCTGACGTCAGACAATCCGCGCAGCGAGGATCCTGAGGCGATCATGGAGGATGCTCTGCCAGGACTGCAGGCGACAGGAACCAGGTTTGTCGCTGAGCCGGATCGGGTCCATGCCATTCGTCTGGCTGTCGCAGCGGCGCATCCGGGTGACATCGTGCTGATCGCCGGGAAAGGGCATGAAAAGGAGCAGATCCTCCGCCATGGAACGATTCCGTTCGACGATGCAGAAGTCGCAGCGGCTGCCATCCGCGACGTGGTGGGTGTGCGCGCATGAAGCTCACGCTGGAACAGATTGCACGCTGGTCGGCGGCAGAGGTGCAGCCCACCGGTACAGCGGAGTCGATTTTCGCAACCGGCTATTCGATCGATTCGCGGACACTCAGGCCCGGGGACCTCTTCTTTGCGATTCGCGGCGAGCGGTTTGACGGGCACGACTTTGTTGCGGCGGCCCTGGAGCGGGGTGCCTGTGCGGCGGTTATTGCGCGAGAGCGTTTGACTGGACTTCGGGATGTCACTAAGCAATATCCCCTCCTCGCAACGGACGATCCCCTGGCAGCTTTGCAGCATCTGGCCTCTGCGGTGCGCCGGCACTGGGGCAAGCGGGTCGTCGCCATCACTGGATCAGCGGGGAAGACCACAACCAAGGAAGCCATCGCCGCCGTGCTGGGAGCACGGTGCAGTGTGCTGAAGTCGCAGGGCAACCTCAACAATGGATATGGCCTGCCGCTGCAGCTCCTGCGGCTGGAGCCGGAACACGACGTTGCCGTGATCGAGATGGGGATGTCGGCCGCTGGGGAGATTACCGCCCTCTGCCGGATAGCGGCTCCGGATTGGGGAGTCGTGACGAATGTGGGTCACGCCCACACCGAGTTCTTCCCGGATGGCATTGCCGGAGTGGCCCGGGCGAAGTACGAGCTGGTGGAATCGCTGCCGCGGCATGGTGTGGCGTTTCTGAATTGCGACGACGCCTACGTTTCCCAGTTTGGCCGCGACTTTGAAGGCAAGGTCGTCTACTACGGGCGCGGGCCCTGCGGCGATCCCCACGCGGATGGCGTGGAGACGCTGGGCGTCGAGGGACTGAGGATGCTCGTCCGCGCCGGCGAACAACGCTGCACGCTGACACTGCATCTGCCAGGCGAACACAACGCGGCGAATGCCCTCGCGGCGATTGCCGTGGGTGTCGAGGCCGGGATTCCTCTGGAGGAGTGCTGTGCCGCACTCCCGAACCTGCGATCCGAAGACAAGCGCGGCCAGGTTCTGACCATGCGCGGCGCAACGATCATCAATGACGCCTATAACTCCAACCCCGAGGCTCTGCGCTCGATGATCCGGACCCTGGCGGGCACGCCGGCAACGCGGCGGATTCTGGTAGCCGGAGAAATGCTGGAGCTGGGCCGAGAGACGGAAGCCCTGCACGCGGCATGTGGCAAGGCGGCGGCCGATGCCGCCATCGATCTGATTGTCGGTGTGCGCGGCAACGCCCGGTTCATCGTCTCTGCGGCGCAGGCGGCCGGCGCGAACGCCTTGTTTCTGGAGACGCCCGAAGCCGCGGGGCAATGGCTGGCGGAACACCTGAAAACGGGGGATGCGGTCCTGCTGAAGGGCTCGCGGGGCGTGAAGCTGGAGCGCGCGCTGGAAGGTCTTCAGGTGCAGGAAAAAGACGACGGCTGGCGGCACGCGCCGCGATAAGATAGGCGGAAATCCCACAGGGTTCGGCGGAGGAAGTTTGCTTTACTGGTTGCTTTATCGGAAGCTCTATCTCTACTTCAGTCCGTTTCGGATCTTCCGCTATCTCACGTTTCGCACGGCATTCGCGTCCCTGACGGCGCTGCTGATCACGCTCATCATCGGGCCGTACGTGATCGAAAAGCTGCGCGAGTTTCAGATCGGCCAGTACATCCGCGAAGAGGGGCCCAAAGCCCATCAGAAAAAAGCTGGCACTCCGACGATGGGCGGCGTGCTCATCTGCATCGCCATTCTGCTGCCGACCTTCCTCTGGGCCGACCTGTCGAATCCGTTTATCTGGGTCGTCATGTTCTCGACGGCGGCCTTCGGCGCCATTGGGTTTGCGGATGACTATATTAAGGTTGTTCACCGGCGCAATCTCGGACTGACGGCCCGCGCCAAGATGGCCTATCAGTTTCTGGCGGCGGCCGCGGTGGCGCTGGTCCTGGTCTTCATGGACCTCGAGGGAAGCTACTCGACGCGCCTGATGGTGCCCTTCATCAAGTTTGTTCGCCCGCGCCTCTCGATCCCCGCGCTCCTGCATCTTCCGCATTTCGGTGCTCTCGCATTTTTGCCCTTCATCGTGTTTGTGATGTTGATCATCGTGGGGTCGAGCAACGCCGTCAATCTGACCGACGGTCTGGACGGTCTGGCGATTGGCTGCACCATCATTGCCGCCGGGGCGCTCACCGTTCTGACCTACGTGAGCGGGCACGTCATTTTCGCCGACTATCTGGAACTGCAGCGCATGCCGATGGTCAGCGAGGTGACGGTCTTCTGCGGCGCGATGACCGGGGCCAGCATCGGATTCCTCTGGTACAACGCCCATCCGGCTGAGATCTTTATGGGCGATGTCGGATCCCTGGCGCTGGGCGGGGCCATTGCCACCGTCGCCGTGATCATCAAGCAGGAGTTGCTCCTCCCCTTCATCGGGGGTGTCTTCGTCATCGAAGCACTGTCGGTCATCCTGCAGGTAGGCAGCTACAAGCTGCGCGGCGGAAAGCGCATTTTCCGCATGGCTCCCCTGCACCACCATTTCGAGCTCATGGGGTGGTCGGAGTCGAAGGTGATCGCACGCTTCTGGATTGCCGCGCTGGTGTTTGCACTCTTTGCACTCACCACGCTGAAGCTGCGATAAAGGGTAGAGCCGGCGTGACACAATGAACGCAGCCGGCGCTCGCGAGTATTCGATGGAAATTAAAGGGAAAAAGGTACTGGTCGTCGGCCTGGGCAAGTCGGGGCTGGCTGCGGCGCTCTTTCTGCGCCGCCAGGGCGCGCAGGTCACGGTTTCCGACGTGCGCAGCGCAGAAGAGCTGGCGAAGGAAATTCCTGCGCTGATTGAAGAGGGCATCGCGGTCGAGGCCGGCGGTCACGGCCTGCTGACCTTCCGCCGCCAGGATCTGATCGTGGTGAGCCCGGGGGTTCCGGTGGATACGCCGGAATTGACGCAGGTGCATAAGTTCGGGCTGCCGATCATCGGCGAAGTGGAGCTGGCTTCGCGTTATCTGCGGGGCAAAATTCTGGCGATCACCGGATCCAACGGCAAAACGACCACGACGACGCTGTGCGGTGAGATTTTGCGTGCGGGCGGATTGCCGGTTCAGGTCGGTGGAAACATCGGCGTACCGGTGATTGCGCTGGTCGAGGCCTCGCGGGTCGACGGATGGTCTGTGCTGGAGGTTTCGAGCTTTCAGCTGGAGACGACGTATGAATTCCGCCCGCAGATTGCCGTGATCCTGAACATCACGCCGGATCATCTGGATCGCCACGGCACTTTCGAGAATTACGTGGCGGCAAAGGAAAAGATCTTCGCGCAGCAGATGACCGACGATGCGCTGGTGCTGAATGCCGATGATGAGGTCGCCTCTCGAGCGGCGGCCCGTGCGAAGTCGCGCATCTTCTGGTTTAGCCAGAAGCGCGTGGTGCGGCAGGGCGCTTTCGTGCATGAGGGCGTTATCGCCTGGCGCGCCTCGGAGCAGGCGCCGCCGGAGCCGGTGCTGAAGGTCAGCGAGATTCCCCTGAAGGGAGCGCACAACGTCGAGAATGTGCTCGCGGCCGTCTGTGCCGCCCGGCTGGCGGGCGTGGAGCCTGCGGCCATGCGCAAAGCGATCACGGAATTCCATGCCGTCGAGCATCGCCTCGAGTTTGTCGCGAAAATCAACGGCGTGGACTACTACAACGACTCGAAGGCCACCAACGTCGACGCTTCCATGAAAGCCATCGCCGCGTTCCCTGGCGGCATTCACCTGATCCTGGGCGGCAAGGACAAGAACTCCGACTACCGGCAGATGCGCCCGTTGCTGCAGGAGCGGGTGAAGGCGGTCTACACCATCGGAGCGGCCGCAGAGAAGATCCACACACATATCGAAGGCGCGGTGCCGATCGTGAGCGCGGGAACGCTGGACCTTGCCATAGCAAAGGCCGCCGCAGCGGCACAGCCAGGGGAGATCGTGCTGCTGGCGCCGGCCTGCTCCAGTTTCGATCAGTTTGAGAACTACGAGCATCGGGGAAGGGTATTTAAAGAGACTGTTCTGGCACGGCGCGGTCTGGCCGCCCTCACAACAACCTGAGAAGAAGCGAGTCTTATGGCAAAACGAGTGGGCGTCGACAAGTGGCTGTACTTCGCAACGCTGGTGCTGGTGGTCATCGGTCTGGCGATGGTCTTCAGCGCCTCGGCCGTGATGGCCGGGGACCGCTTTGGATCGCCCTACTACTTCGTCGTTCGCCAATCGCTGTGGGCGTTGATTGGGCTGCTGGCCATGACATTGCTGATCCGGGTGCCGTACACCCGGTACAACCGGCCGTCGGTCGTCTTCCCGGTGGTGGGCGTGACCATCATTCTTCTGCTCGCCGCATTCCTGATGCGCGACTCGCACAACACCCATCGCTGGATCCGCGTCGGTATGCTGTCGTTCCAGCCCTCGGAAATCGCCAAGCCGGCCCTGGTGCTGTTTCTGGCCTGGTTTCTCCAGAACCGCATGCATCTGATGGAGGACTGGCGCGGAACACTGCTGCCCGCGGTTCTTCCCAGTCTGATCTTCATTGCTCTCATCCTCAAGGAACCGGATCTGGGGACCGCTCTTGTCTGCGCCGGCGTGACGGCGCTGATGCTGTGGCTGGCCGGCATGAACCCAAAATATCTCGGGTACGCGGCGCTGGCGGCCGCCCCAGTGCTCTACTTCATGCTGTTCGATGTGAAGTGGAGGCGCGACCGCATGCTGGCTTTCATCAATCCGGAAGCCGATCCGCTCGGCAAGGGTTTCCACATTATCCAGTCGCTGATCGCGGTTGGGTCCGGCGGATTTCACGGCCTGGGATACATGGATGGGCGGCAGAAACTGTTCTATCTGCCCGAGCCGCATACGGACTACATCTTTGCGAACATCGCTGAGGAACTGGGTCTGATCGGGGCCCTGATTGTTGTCGGGCTCTTCGTCTTTATCGGGTGGCGCGGGATGCGGGCGGCAATCCTGTCCAGGGATCCGTTCGCGCGTTTCGTGGCCTTCGGGATTACGGCGACCATCCTGATCCAGGCGTTCTTCAACATCAGCGTGGTGCTGGCCCTGGTGCCGACCAAAGGCATCACGCTTCCGTTTGTGTCCTATGGCGGAACCTCGCTCTTCATCATGCTGGCGCTGGTCGGCGTTCTGCTGAATGTCACCCGTGAAGTGGATTAGCGGCCAGCCCGTCTGAACCATGCCATCGACTCCACGCGTACTCATCGCCGGCGGCGGCACGGGGGGGCATATCATCCCGGCGCTGGCCATCGCCGACGAGCTGAAGGCCCTGCAGGCCGCGGACATTCTGTTTGTCGGCACCTCCCGGGGACTCGAATCGCGGCTGGTGCCACGGGGCGGCTATCGGCTGGAGCTGATTCGCGTTGGACAACTGAACCGGGTCTCGCTGGCGACTCGGCTGCGGACGCTGGTCGACCTGCCTTTGGGCCTGGCGCAGTGTGTGCGCCTGTTGCGGCAATTCCGTCCCGATGCGGTCATCGGCGTTGGGGGGTACGCTTCCGGTCCGGTGATGGGCGCCGCCATCCTGCTCCGCATCCCCACGCTTGCCTTCGAGCCCAATGCGGTGCCGGGCCTCGCAAATCGGCTGATCGGCGCCAGAGTAAAAGCGGCGGCGGTGAACTTCGAGCCCGCGGCGCGCTACTTCCGCAATGCGCACGTCACCGGAATCCCGGTCCGTGCGGAATTCTTTCGGCTGGCGGCGCGGCTGCCGGGAGCCCCACCCCGTCTGCTGGTCTTTGGCGGCAGCCAGGGAGCGCGGGCTCTGAATGCGCTGATGCCCAGGGTTGCCAGGTCTGTGCTGGAACAGGTGCCAGGTCTCACCATCCTGCACCAGGCAGGAGCGCGCCACGCCGAAGCGACCCTCGCAGCGTATCGCGAGAGCGGAGCGCCGAGCGATCGATGGCAGGTTGAGGCATTCCTCGATGACATGCCGCGCCGGTTCGAGGCAGCCGATCTGGTTCTGGCGCGCAGCGGAGCGTCGACGGTGGCGGAGCTGGCCGCGGCCGGGAAGCCGGCGGTCCTGATCCCGTTGCCTACGGCAGCCGACGATCACCAGCGCCGGAATGCCGAGGTGATGGCGCAGGCGGGAGCGGCGCGCGTGCTGCTCGAGCCCGATCTGACACCGGAACAACTCGAGGGGACGCTGGCTGATCTGTTCGCGAGGCCGGAGAGCCTGCACGCCATGGCGGAGGCGGCGCGAACTTTGGCTCATCCGGACGCGGCGGAGCGGATTGCGCGCCTGGCGATGGGGCTGGTAAGACAGGATCGCGATTCCGCCATCTGAGGGGGGGTGAACCCGGGGAACGCACGAATGGAATCAATAGCTTGCAGAGGGGTCGAACCCCTCTTAGATAACTAAATAGTTAACCACGGGCGTACGATCCCGAAGGAGTCGTTCTGAAGTCGATCCAGAAACATGAAGGCCTGCTCCGAAAGAGCAGGCCTCCAGGTGTCAGGCATCCCTGAGATTACCGGCGTCCGCCGCCACCATGGCCTCCGCCACCGTGGAATCCTCCGCCGCCGTGGAATCCACCGGCCGCCCCGCCATGGAAACCACCGGCTGCGCCGCCGTGGAAGCCGCCCGAGTACCCGCCGCGGAATCCACCGTTGTAGCCATGGAACCCATTAATCGCCGGCGTTCCACCGCGGAAGCCGTTGGTGTACGGACCGTGATATGCCCCACCATAGCTGCGGACTCCGCCCGCGTAGCCGTTACGGAATCCACCGGTGTAGCCAGCGTGATAGCCGCCGGCGTAGCCACCCCGGTATCCGTAGCCGCCGCGATATCCATAGAGGCCGTGACCCCAGCCGCCGTAGTAGCCGATGTGGCCGTAGCCCCAGCCCCACGGACGCCCGTACCAGCCATGGAACCACGGACCGGCTCCGATAAAGACACCGCCGTAGAACCAGTCAGGACCCCAGTAGCCATAGGGTGCGCAGGCATAGGGGTAGTAGGAGTAGTAGCCCCACTCGCAGACGGGCGGGCCGCCGACCCCATAATAGCCAGGGTAGCCCACGTCCGGGCCGATGCCGATACCAACCGCGACCTGAGCCTGCGCCGGCCTTGCCAGTGCGAGTGGCAGAGCCAGCAATCCAAGGAACAAAGCGTAGCGCAGAACGCGCATGATCGAACCTCCTGTCAGATCGCCCTCATGGATTTTCTGTCGATCTGACGCCGCTTTCCGGCCCTTCAGAGGACCCGGAAGCTTTGCTGCTTCTACTAACGTTAGACGCCCCAAAATGTTGCGGAGCTTCAAGGCTGTTCCAACCGGCTAAATGACTCATCCGGTGCCGGAAACCCGCCGCCAGCCGCAAGGCCTCTCACCAGCGCCGGGGCGGCGGGGGATAGTACCAGCAGGGGTGGTAGTAGCAGGGGCTGGAGCAAATGGCCAGCAGCAGCGCGATGATCCAGCCGATGCCTGTCCAGCCGAGGAACAGGTTCAGCAGAAAGATGCCCGTTGTGTTGTGGGTCTGACGGGCTGCCGCCACCAGCGAGGGCAGGAAATAAAGGGCAACGCCAAGGAGTCCGGCCATAGGCGCCTCCGGGATCGCTTTCACCGATCCATACGCAGAACCCTGGAACTTTGTTCCATCAGGAATAGCGCCGGAACGGTCCGGAGCGGGGTTGTCGAGGATCAAGAGCGAGGTCAGAAGGCGGCAACGCACCCGGAAGCGGGGAGCCTCGACGGGTGCGCATGGGCCGGTTTTTGGGGACGCGGCCCTCATCCTGCTGTCTTACCTGCGGCCGTGAAAGTCGTGACCGTAGCGAACGTCGCGATGGAAGTCGCGCACGACCACGACGCGATCGCGATCGTATCCGCGATAGATCCAGCGGCCTGGTACGAACACTGTGCCGGCATAATAGCCGGGAGTCCAGATATAGCCCACACCCGGGCAGGGCGGAACCACGGCGACGACCGGCGCGCCCACGCCGATGACCACTCGTGTCTGAGCCTGTGCGCCCGCGGCGCCGAGACCCAGGATGCCTGTCAATGCCAGTGCGCGAAGAGTGTTTTTCAGAAGAACGCTTTTCATTGGAGACCTCCTCGGGTTGGCTTCGAACTGCTCTCGAAGTTCCCAACCTCTCATCCGGTCGTCCTTGCTCCGGATCGTCTCTGCAGCAAGTGAACGCAGGTGCGCACGAATTGTTGCGGTGAAGAACGCACAGCTCTGAGTCGTTGTCAGGATGACGGAGTGCTCATGCTATAGGAGAGACACGGCGATGGTGGGAAAATAAGGACATATGGAAATGCTCGGGCTTTATGTGTCGATTCCGTTCTGCCGTTCCAAATGCACGTACTGCAATTTTGCTTCGGGAGTCTATTCCGCACACCATCACGTTCGCTACATTTCCCGCATCGAAACCGACCTGCGCTGCATCGCGAAATCCGCAAAGAAGTGGGGCGCTCGTCTGCCTCAGGCCGTCGACAGCATTTATCTCGGCGGAGGCACACCGTCGCTCCTTTCGCCTGTACTCGTCCGGCGTCTCTTCATGACGCTGCGACGCGAGTTTGCTGTGCTGCCGACAGCGGAGATCACGGTGGAGTGCGCTCCCGGTCAAATCGAGCCCTCTGTCCTCGAGGCCTTCGCGGAGTGCGGAGTGACGCGCATCAGCTTTGGCGTGCAGTCGTTTGTCGATGAAGAGGCCAAAGCCACCGGACGGCTGCACAGCCGCGCCATTGCCCTGGAGGATATCCGCCGGGTTCGCACCGCCGGCATCGGCGATATCAGCGTCGATCTGATCGCGGGGTTGCCCGGCCAGACCCTGAACTCCTGGTACGAATCGCTCGGCGTTCTTGTCGATTCGGGAGCCGATCACGGCAGTATTTATATGTTGGAAGTGGACGAGGACTCCCGTCTGGGCCGCGAGTTGCTCGTGAGCGGAGGGCGCTATCGCGCGAAAGCGGTTCCCAACGAGGACCTCGTCGCGGAGCTGTACACCGAGGCCATCGGTTTTCTGGCCGGGCATGGCCTTGCCCAATATGAAATCTCGAACTTCGCTCGCGCAGGGCACGAGTCGCGGCACAACCTGAAATACTGGCGCCGCCAACCCTATCTGGGGTTCGGGCTGGACGCACATTCCATGTTGCGCACACGCGCTGGGGCGGCTTTGCGTTTCGGGACGACCGATGATTTCGACGCATACCTGGAAGGTCCCGGCTGGGATGACCCGATCCCGATGGGTCGCGAACACGAAATGGAAGAGGCCTGGTTCCTGGGACTGCGGATGAATGATGGCGTGAGCCTCGGCGCACTGCGCAGCGAGTTTTCGTCCTATGCCGTCCGTGATCTTCTCCCGACGATTGCGGAACTGGAAGAGGAAGGGCTTGTCTCTCTGCGGGACGGTGATCGCGTCGCGCTGAGCGCGCGCGGCCGGTTGCTGTCCAATGAGGTCTTCGGGCGATTCCTGGCGGAACCAGCGGTCGCCTGAGTCATACTCGAATCCGGATGGTTTCTGGAGGGAATCGATGTCTTCTGACACGGTTACGTTGGCCGAGCACGCTGCCGCTGCGTCTGCTTCCGTTGCTCTGATCGACCTGCGCAGCGATACCGTGACCCAACCCACAGCGGCGATGCGCGCTGCGATGGCTGCTGCCGAAGTGGGCGACGATGTCTACGGCGAAGACCCGACCATCAACAAGCTCGAGGCACGGGCCGCGGAGATCTTCGGACGGGAGGCCGGACTGTTCGTGCCCAGTGGCACGATGGGAAATCAGACCGCCATCCGCCTCAACACCCAGCACGGCCAGGAAGTCATCTGCGAGGCCCGCTCCCACATCGTGGAGTGGGAGATCGCCATGGCCTCGGCCTTCTCCGGATGCCAGCTGCGGACGATCCCGGCAGAACGCGGCATCCTCACGTGGCAGGCCATCGAACCGCACATCACCGGCAAACATTATCACCGGGCGCCCACGGGCCTGATCGCGCTGGAGAACTCCCACAACATGGCGGGTGGTACCGTCACACCGCCGGCGGTGATGGAAGAGATCCTGACCGGGGCGAAGGAGCGTGGGCTGCCCGTTCACCTCGACGGGGCGCGCATCTTCAATGCGTCGGCAGCGCTTGGGATGGGCGTGCGCGAGCTGACCCGCGGATTCACCACCGTGATGTTCTGTTTGTCCAAAGGGCTGGGCGCGCCGGTCGGATCGATGCTGGTCGGCACGCATGATCAGATGGATCGCGCGCGGCTGATTCGCAAGGCGCTGGGCGGAGGGATGCGCCAGGCGGGCATTCTGGCGGCTGCGGGCCTGATCGCTCTCGAAGAAGGTCCTGGGCGCCTGCACGAAGATCACGCCAATGCGCGCTTTCTGGCCGAAGCCATCGCCGAAACGCCGGCTGCCATCGACCTGACCACTGTACAGACCAACATCGTCATCTTTCGCGTGCCCGGCGGCGACGGGGACGCATTCGCGGCGAAGCTCAAACAACGCGGAATTCTGGCCGGATCGGTTTATAGGGAGAGCGTGCGATTTGTAACCCATCGCGATGTCGACCGGGCGGCGTGCGAGGAAGCCGCCCGGATTACCGCTGAACTCCTGAAGCAGGCATGAAAACGCAGTGAATCGTGAGCCGAGTCACCGGCTCGGTGCATCGAAAAGACTATAATCAGGACACATGCCGAAGTATTCCATCGTCGTTCCGTTTCATAACGAAGAAGACAGCGTTACAGCTCTGTATGACCGTCTGAAAGAGGTCATGGAGCACGTCGGCGAGTCGTTCGAGCTGGTTTTCGTCGATGACGGCTCGAATGACCGTACCTGCCGCCTGCTCGAAGAAATTGCCGCCGTCGACAGCCGCGTGCTCGTGGTAAAGCTGCGGCGCAATTTTGGCCAGACGTGCGCCCTGGCGGCCGGCTTCGACCATGCCGAAGGCGAATTCATTCTGGCGATGGACGGCGATCTGCAGCACGACCCGGGCGAGATTCCCGTCTTCCTCGAAAAGCTGGAAGAGGGCTACGACGTCGTGAGCGGCTGGCGCAAAGAGCGCATCGACAATTTCGTCATGCGCCGCATCCCCTCGCGCTGCGCGAACTGGCTGATGGCGAAGTTGTCGGGCGTGGACATCCACGACTTCGGCACGACGTTCAAGGCTTACCGCCGCGAGGTCATCCACAACATCCCGCTCTACGGCGAGATGCATCGTTTCATTCCGGCGCTGGCCTCCTGGTATGGCGCCAGCATCTGCGAAGTGCCCATCACCAATGTGAATCGCAGCGGCGGCAAGTCGCACTATGGCATCGGCCGGACCTTCCGGGTCTTCTTCGACCTGATGACGATTCGCTTCCTGCTGAAGTACATGACGCGCCCTCTGCATTTCTTCGGACTCTTCGGCGCACTGGGAGTTCTGGGGGGGAGCGGCCTGTCGGTCTTCCTCCTCGCCCTGAAGGTTTTTACCCATCAGCACGTCATGGACCAGCACGGGCCGCTCTTTGTCGTTGCCGCGGTCATGATTCTTGCCGGCATCCAGTTGCTGGCCATCGGCCTGCTCGGCGAGCTGCAGGTGCGCCATTACCACGCCGCCACGCAGCGAGCCCCCTACACGATCGATCGGCTGGTGCGGCTGCGCGCCTCCGAAGAATCGAATATTCTGCCCGACAATTAAGAGCAGGGCGGGTACCTCCCACGGCAACCCACTCGCGCGCGCGTCCAATCTCATAGGCGGGATTTTGGTTTGGGCTTCGTATAATCTCGCTAGCTGACGCGCGCAGTCGTTGGCATGCGCGGCAGCGCGAAGCCGGTGCTCCGCCGGAGAGTCAATCACAGCCATGCAGAAACCCGCGGATGGACGGAAGCGCGTCGTCATCGAGAGCGTCGAGCCGGAAATTGAGGCGGGCCGTTACCCGATCAAGCGCATCATGGGCGATTCCGTCGCAGTGGAGGCGGATATTTTCGCCGATGGCCACGATCACGTGACCGCGCGGCTTCTGTTTCGTTTCGATGAAATCGCGGACTGGACCGCCATCCCCATGCGCCCGCTGGGCAATGACCGCTGGCGTGCGGAGTTTCCGGTCGCGCGCATGGGCGAATACCGGTACACCGTGGCCGGCTGGATCGATCACTTCGATACCTGGCGCAGCGACCTGGAAAAGCGCATTGCCGCCGGCCAGGATATCCGCGTCGATCTGCTCAACGGGGCTGTGCTGGCAGAGCAGGCTGCGGAGCGCGCCGGCCGCGACGACGGCGACGAACTACGGCGCTCGGCGATGCTGCTCCGTTCCACCAACGATGCGCAATCCGCGAAGGAGGCTGCTCTGGATCCGGCGCTCGCCGCTCTGATGGCGCGGTATCCCGATCCGGCGCTGGAAAACCGCTACTGCCGCGAGCTCCGCGTCACCGTGGATCGCGAGAAGGCGCGCTACTCCGCCTGGTACGAGATGTTTCCCCGTTCGACGGCAGCGGAGCCCGGGCGGCACGGGAGCTTCCGCGACTGCGAGGCCCGGCTCGATTATGTCGCGCGGCTGGGATTCGACGTGCTCTACCTGCCACCGATCCATCCCATCGGCCTCAGCTTTCGCAAGGGGAAGAACAACTCCACGACTGCGGAGCCGGCCGATGAGGGCAGTCCCTGGGCGATCGGGGCCCGAGAGGGCGGCCACACCGCGATTCATCCGAAACTGGGCAGTCTCGAGGATTTTCGAAGTCTGCTCCGCGCAGCCGCCGCCAAAGGCATCGAGCTGGCCCTGGATATTGCCTTTCAGTGCTCCCCCGATCACCCCTGGGTGACGGAGCATCCGGAGTGGTTCAGGCACCGCGCCGACGGGACCATCCAGTACGCCGAGAATCCTCCCAAGAAATACCAGGACATTTATCCTCTCGACTTTGAAAGCAGCGACTGGGCTGGCCTGTGGGATGCCCTGCGCGATGTCTTTCGCTTCTGGCTGGAGCAGGGCGTGCGCATCTTCCGTGTCGATAATCCGCACACCAAGGCCTTTCCCTTCTGGGAATGGTGCATCGCGGAGCTGAAGCGCGATTTCCCCGACGCATTATTTCTCGCCGAAGCCTTCACACGCCCTCGCGTGATGCAACGGCTGGCCAAGCTGGGATTCTCGCAGTCTTACACTTACTTCACCTGGCGCAACACGAAGCAGGAAATCATCGAGTACTTCACCGAACTGACGCAAACCCCGGTTTGCGAGTATATGCGACCCAACCTCTGGCCGAATACGCCGGACATCCTCCACGAAACGCTGCAGGTCGGCGGACGGCCCACGTTTATCAACCGGATCGTGCTCGCGGCGACGCTTGGTCCGAATTACGGCATCTACGGCCCGGCCTTCGAACTGCTCGAGAACAAGCCTCTGCGTTTCGGCAGCGAGGAGTACCTCAATTCAGAGAAGTACGAGATTCGCCACTGGAACCTCGACGATCCCGGCAGCATTGCCGGCATCATCACGACCATCAATCGCGCCCGCCGCGAGAACCCGGCGCTCCATGCCAGTCACGATCTCCATTTTCACCCGACCGACAACCCCTGTCTCATCGCCTGCAGCAAGGCGAGCGCGGACGGCATGAATCGCGTCCTGACCGTTGTGAATCTCGATGCGTTTCACCGGCAGTCGGGCTGGGTTCATCTGCATCTGGATCGCCTCGGTCTGCGCGCCGACGAAAGCTTTCAGGTTCTCGATGAGCTGACCGGCGCTCGCTATCTGTGGCAGGGACCGCGCAACTATGTCGAACTCGACCCGGCGAAGATTCCGGCGCACATCTTCCGCGTCCTGCGCAGGGTGCGTTCGGAAAGAGATTTCGATTACTACCAATGAGCACGCAGGACTCCATTCCGGACACGAAGTTCATCGTTCGCAGGCCGGGGAGCGTGGCCGATCCGCTCTGGTTCAAGGACGCGATCATCTACGAAGTTCACGTCAAGGCATTCTGCGACAGCAACAACGACGGTATCGGCGACTTTCCAGGACTGATGCAGAAGCTCGATTACCTGCAGGATCTGGGCGTGACCTGCCTGTGGCTGCTGCCGTTCTTTCCATCGCCCCTGCGCGACGATGGCTACGACATCTCCGACTACATGAGCGTTCACCCGAGTTACGGGACGCTCGAGGATTTCCAGCACTTCCTTCATGCCGCCCATGACCGCGGTCTCCAGGTGATGATCGAGCTCGTCATCAACCACAGCTCCGACCAGCATCCCTGGTTCCAGCGCGCGCGCCACGCGCCCGCCGGCTCGAACGAGCGCAACTACTATGTGTGGAGCGACACCGACCAGAAATACAAAGACGCCCGCATCATCTTTACAGATACGGAGAAGTCCAACTGGACCTGGGATCCTGTGGCGCAGGCGTACTACTGGCATCGCTTCTTTTCGCATCAGCCGGATCTGAACTATGACCACCCGGAAGTGCTGCGGGAAGTTCTTCATGTCATGCGCTACTGGCTCGACATGGGGGTCGACGGGCTGCGCATCGATGCAATTCCGTATCTGGTCGAGCGTGACGGGACCAACTGCGAGAATTTGCCCGAGACCCATGCCGTGATCAAGGCAATCCGGGCGGCGATCGATCAGGGGTACGCCGGGCGCATGGTGCTGGCCGAAGCCAACCAGTGGCCGACCGACGTTCGCCCCTATTTCGGCGACGGCGACGAATGCCACATGGCGTTTCACTTTCCCCTGATGCCGCGCATCTACATGGCGCTCCGCCAGGAGGATCGGCTGCCGATCACCGACATCATGGCGCAGACCCCGGCGATCCCCGATAACTGCCAGTGGGGGCTCTTCCTGCGCAATCACGACGAACTCACGCTGGAGATGGTGAGCGACGACGAGCGCGACTACATGTATCTGGCCTACAGCGCCGATCCGCGCATGCGCATCAATATCGGCATCCGCCGCCGTCTGGCTCCTCTGCTCGACAACAACCGCCGCCGCATCGAATTGCTGAACAGCATCCTGTTTTCGTTTCCCGGCACCCCCATCCTTTATTACGGCGACGAGATCGGGATGGGCGACAACATCTATCTGGGCGATCGCAACGGAGTGCGCACCCCCATGCAGTGGACTCCGGACCGCAATGCCGGTTTCTCGCGCGCGAACCCGGCTAAGCTCTACAGCCCGGTCATCATGGATCCGGTGTGGGGCTATGAAGCGATCAACGTCGAGGCGCAGCAGAACGACCCTTCGTCGCTGCTGAACTGGATGCGTAACATGATCGCGCTGCGCAAGCTGTTCCAGGTTTTCGGCCGCGGATCGCTGCGTCTTCTCGAGCCCTCCAACCGCAAGATCCTTGCCTATATTCGGCATTTCGATGGCGAGACTGTGCTCTGCGCAGCGAACCTTTCACGCTTCGCGCAACCGGTGCAGCTGGACTTGTCCGGCATGGAAGGCATGACGCCGGTGGAGATGCTGGGCTACGTTGAGTTCCCGCCGATCACAAAGGCTCCCTACTCGCTCACGCTGGGTCCCTATGGATTCCTGTGGCTCGAGATTCAGCCGTCGGCGAACGCGGCCGACGAGATTCCTTCTGCGGAAAGCGAACCCGCCTTTTACGTAGAGAACGAACGCGACTGGCAGAGCATCGTCTCGGGAGACGGGGTGCGCCGGCTGGAAGCGATTCTTCCCGCCTGGCTGCAGCGCCAGAGGTGGTTCGGCAGTAAGTCAAAGAATATTGTTCGTGCAAAGATCGCCGACTCGGTTCTCTTCGACGATTATCGATCCGCGCTGGTGTGGGTGTCGGTCGACTATCTCGAGGAGGATTCGGATTCCTGGCTGTTATGTCTGACGATGAGTTTTGACGAGGCGGCGGCCGGGCTGCGCGAATCCACGCCAGGCCAGGTGATCGCCACCGCCGGGTCGGCGACCCGAACCGGAATTCTGCACGAAGGATTAACGGGAAATGCGCCCCTTGCGCTGCTCGAGATCCTGAGCGGCGGCCAGCAGTTGCGCACGCGGAATGGGAACCTGATCGGTCTGCCGAGTTCCGTGCAAACCACCCTGCGCGGCACGCAGCCGCTCGCCCCACGTGTGAGCAGCGCGGAGCAGAGCAACACTTCGGCGATCTTCGGCGATCGGCTCATCATGAAGTTTTTCCGCCGCCAGCAGCAGGGCGAGAACCCCGACGTCGAGATCGGCCGGTTTCTTACCGAGGAGGCGAAGTTCCCCAACATCCCGCCGTTCGGAGGATCGATTGAGGTGCGCCGCCCGAGTGAGGAGCCGTCAACGATCGTGCTGCTGCAGGGGCTGGTGCAGAACGAAGGCGACGGGTGGCAGTGGACCCTGGAGGAACTGGGTCGCTACTACGAGAGCACTGCAACCCTGAAGTCTCCCGCGATTCCGGCTGACGGAAGCGTACCTGCGGCGTCGCATCCCGCCGCCCGCGAGTACGCAGGTATCTATCTGGACGCCGCAGCGGTGCTGGGCCGGCGAACCGCGGAGATGCATCTGGCGCTCGCGTCGGGTCATGACGCGGCCTTTGCGCCAATGGCGCCCGAGCCCGGCGACCTGGAATCCATGCGCGATCATCTGGCCGGTCACGCTGCTCATGCTTTTGACCTGCTGAAGACCAACCTTTCCCGGCTGCCGGAAGACACGATCGAGTCCGCCGGCCTGGCGCTCAGTCGCCGCGGCGTTCTGTTGACAAAACTCCGCGCGCTGGCCGAACTCAAGGCGGTTGGGCGGTGGATCCGGATCCATGGGGACTATCACCTTGGGCAGGTGCTGCGGGCAAGAAGCGATTTCGTAATCCTGGATTTCGAGGGAGAACCGGCCCGCTCACTCGCCGAGCGGCGGGCGAAAAACTCTCCGCTCAAGGATGTAGCCGGAATGTTGCGCTCCTTCAGTTACGCAGCGTTCGTCGGCCTCACCCAGTACACAACTCGGCGTCCTGAAGACTTCGCGCAGCTCCAGTCCTGGGCGCGCCTTTGGGAGACGTCAGTTTCCGGGGCATTCCTGCACGCGTATCGCGCGACCGTCGCCGATTCGCCCATTGTTCCGCCAGCCCCCGGCAATTTCGACCCGCTGCTCCACATCTATATGCTGGATAAGGGGCTGTATGAGCTGGTCTACGAACTGAACAATCGCCCGACATGGATTCGCATCCCACTGCACGGCATTTTGTCCCTGCCGTTGTGACCGAGGAATCAGGCCGCTGAGATGGTACCGGTCGAAATTACGGAGGAAACCAAACAGCAGATCGAGCGGATCGGCTCCGCCGATGTGGTGGTCGGCGTGGCCGGTACGGTCTCTCCCGACGACCTGCGCCCTCGCGCGGAGCGAGTCCTCCAGGAGCTGGGCTCCGGCGCATCGGCGATGCGTTTTGTCTTTGCCTGGCCGGGAACGGCGTCAGACACCGCTGTTGAAGCGGGCGACCATTCGCCGCTCAGGATGCTGCCCTTTTCGCCTCCTGCCCAGGGCGGCGCGGAATTCTGGGCCGGTGTTTCTGCGCACCAGCGCGCCGTTCTCAGTCTGGCGTCGTCGCTGAATGCGCGGGCCTGTATCGTTCTGGGGTCGGATCTCGCCGCTCTGGACGCGCATGCGATCCAGTTGTTTGTCTACGCCGTTCTTGACCGGCAGTGCGGGCTCGTCATGCCTGTCTATCCGGCGGCGAAAAACGACGGCCTGATCAACAGCGGCATCCTTTCGCCCCTCAGCCGCGCACTCTACGGCAGGAGAGTCCGCTTTCCCCTGACCTTCGATTTTGCGGCGTCCGGCGCCTTGTGCGCCAGCCTCGCCCAAACCAATGCCGCCGCCCAGGCCTCCGGGAACGCGTTGCTGTGGCCTGTCACGGTGGCTGCGACGCAGCATGCGCAGGTCCCGGTCGGCCAGGTGTACATCGATGTGCATCACAGCGTCGCGACCGAAGGGCTGGAACTGAGCGCCGTCCTGGGCCAGCTCACCGGCTCTCTCTTTCACGAGATGGAACTGTGTGCGTCCCATTGGCAGCGCATTCGCGGCTCGCAGCCGACCGTCGTGTGGGGTAATGCCGGCGACGGCCCTCCGGACGGGCAGGCCATCGATCCACAGCCAATGCTGGACTCGTTTCTGCTTGGGTCGAAGAACCTGGATGAAGTCTGGCGTCTTATCCTGCCGCCCAACACGCTCCTGGAGCTGCGGCGCCTCACGCGGCTTGCGCCCGAACAATTCCGCATGCCCGAGGATTTGTGGGCCGGCATCGTGTATGACTTTGCGCTGGCCTACCGCCTGCGCACCATCAGTCGCGTGCATCTGCTCGGTGCTCTCACGCCGCTGTATCTGGGCTGGGCTGCGTCGTATGTCCGCGAGGTTTCCAGTCTGGGCGCCGCCGCGGCCGAACAACGCCTGGAAGGGTTTGCCCGCGCCTGGGAAGAGAAGAAGCCGTATCTGCTTTCGCGCTGGAGATGGCCGGATCGCTTCAACCCCTGAGCAGAGACGAAAGGAGAAGAGGATATGTGGCAGCAGGTCGAACAATCGCTTCATTCATCGATGGGTCGGGTGATGAACAAAATCGCCACACTGCTGCCCGGCATCCTGGCATTCATCGTTGCGTTTCTTGTCTTCCTTCTGGTGGGGTGGCTGCTGTCGATCCTCGTCAGCCGCATCCTCTCAGCCCTCAGATTTGACGAGCGCATGAGCCGCGGCACCAATGCCATCGCGGAATGGAGTCCGCGCACCACGCCGTCCCTTCTGATCGGCCGCATCGTCTTCTGGTGTTTCGTCATCGCCGGAGTCGTCGTCGGCGTCTCCGCTTTCGAAGCCGGCACATCGGAAAATGTCCTCTCCGGTTGGGTGCTGGGCTACGTGCCGCGCCTGGTCGGGGCAGCCGTCCTGCTGCTGGCCGGCAATGTTCTGGCGCGCTTTGTCTCGCGCAGCGTGCTCATTACCGGCGTCAATCTCAACCTCAGCTATGCCCGCCTGCTCAGCATGGGGGCCAGGTGGATGATCCTGGTGCTGACCGGCGCCATGGTGCTCGATCACCTCGCGCTGGGCGGGGAGATCGTTGAACTGGGGTTCGGCATCCTCTTTGGCGGAATCGTCTTCGCTCTCGCGCTGGCCGTGGGCCTGGGCTCGCGGGATCTGGTCAGCCGCTCGCTGGAACGAGAAGCCACGCGTCCGGTCGAGACTGCCCAGCCGGAAAAGATCCACCATTTTTGAGGGTGTTGCCGGCGTCGTCGCTTGTCTCGAGATTCAGTCCTTCACGGACAGGGTAATGCTGCGCGAATCCCCGCCCGTGGTCCGCATCTCGATTTCGCCCTGGCTGCGCTTGACCACGCTGGGGAACTTCTCGCCCCACTCCACCAGGACGATGCTCTCCGGGCTGGCCAGATCATCGAGGCCCAGTGAATCCAGCTGCCGCTCGTTCTGAATGCGGTAGAGGTCCAGGTGATACAGCATCACCGGTTCCTTACGCCCGTTCACCGTGCGCGTGCCTTCGTATTCGTGGATCAGCGTGAACGTGGGGCTGGTGACCTCATCCGGCTCGGCGGCGTCGAGTGCCTCGGCGATCCCTTTCACGAGCGTGGTCTTGCCCGCGCCGAGGTCGCCGCGCAGGATCAGGAACTTCGGCGGCGCCAGCAACTCGGCAATGCGATGGCCAACGGCGATCGTTTCCTGGCTGCTGTGGCTTTCGAACTGATGAACTTTCACATCCGCCGTTTGTGTCATCTCCACCTCGCCGGGGAGGAAGGAAGCCCCTGCAACCAAACATATCCCGCTTCGTCCCAGGAGCGGAAGTGAAAAGCGCGAAAAAGATGACCAATGGTATCGGTGGCGAGCATCGTGTGCTCATCCTGCTCCCGCAGCGCAAAGTCAGCCGCCAGCCCATGGAGGTACACGGCGGCCTCGACCGCCTCGGCTGCATGGTCCGGGAACTGCGCCAGCAGGGCTGCGACGATGCCCGTAAGAATGTCCCCGCTCCCGCCTTTGGCCATCCCGGGATTCCCCGTCGTGTTGATCGCCATCCGGCCGTCGGGATGCGCGATGAGGGTTCGCCAGCCTTTTAACACAACTGTCACATTGTGCCGGGTAGCAAACTCGCGTGCCAAAGGCTCGCGCCTCGCCTGGACCTCCCGGGTGCCGATCCCTGCCAGGCGCGCCATCTCGCCCGGATGCGGAGTCAGAACCACCGTCCGTTTTCTGCCGTCGAGTTTGTCGAGGTGCCTCGCCAGGATGTTCAACGCGTCCGCGTCGAGGACCAGCGTCTGCTTCGTCCTGGCCAGCACGCCCAGGACAAACTCCTCCGGCTCCGTGCCCATGCCGGGGCCCATCGCAATCACCGTTGCGCGCTCGGTCAGTCGGCGAAACGGGTCGGGCTCCAGATTCGACTTGTCGATCTCGCCGTGGGGCCCTTCGTGAAGCGGCAGAGTCATCAGTTCCGGCGTGATGGCCGCTACCGTGGGCAGGATCGACGCGGGCACGGCCGCAGTGACCAGGCCGGCTCCCGCCCGCAGCGCCCCCAGCGAAGCCATGGCCGGTGCGCCGGACTTGCCCCGTCCACCGGCCGCGATCAGAACATGGCCGTACATCCCTTTGTTGGAATCCGGAGTGCGCGGCGTTTCAGCGATCGCCTTTGACGTTCCGGCCCAAGCCAGGTTCGTCGCGGACAGGATGGACTCGTCCGGCGATCCGATGGGCGCCACAACGATGGGCCCTGTCGCGCTTCCGGTCAGGTTGCCGCTGACATGCGCCAGCTTCGGCGCTGTAAACGTGATGACCGCAGTCGCCGGAAAGGCTCCTTCCGCCGTGTAGGCTCGCGAGTCGGCGTCCCATCCCGAGGGCAGGTCCACTGCGATGACCGGTGTGTTGAGCACGCTCACTCGCTCCCGCAACGCCGCTGCCACTCCGCGCAGGGGCGGCTGGAAGCCGGTGCCAACCACGGCGTCCACGAACAAATCCGCAGAGGCGAGCAGGTTCTGCACCTCGGAAGAGTCGAGGGCGGCTTCGTCCGGTGCAAGCACCGGCGCGAGGTTCATTTCTTCGAACGCCGCCTTCGCATCGCCTTTCAGATCGGCAGGGAACCCCAGCAGCAGAACCCGGATCTTCCGTCCGGCCGCGTCCAGTTGCCGCGCCGCCACAAACCCGTCGCCGCCATTGTTGCCTTTGCCGCACAGCACGGCAATGTGCTGCGCGGCAGGATATTCGCGCATCGCAAAACGCGCTACCGCGGCCCCGGCGTTATTCATCAGGTCGAGCGACGCGATCCCGAACCGCTCGGTCGTCACGCGATCGACGGTGCGCATTTCGTCGGCAGTCAGAATCTTCATCGCAAAAGATGGTAGTTCAGCCTGGAGCCCGGGCGCTGTGATCTAGCCCATGTACATTCCGCCGTTCACGTCCAGCACGTGGCCGGTGATGTAAGCCGCGTCGTCCGAAGCCAGAAACCGCACGGCGTTCGCAATGTCGGCGTCCGTCCCGGCACGTCCAAGGGGGATGTGCGCCAGCATCGTCTCCCGCTGCTTCTCGTCCAGAACCGCGGTCATGGCGGTTTCGATGTATCCCGGAGCAATTGCGTTGGCAGTAATGTTGCGCGAAGCCAGTTCCCGCGCCAGCGATTTGGTCAGACCGATCAGCCCCGCCTTGCTGGCGGCGTAGTTCGCCTGGCCGGCCTGGCCGGTTTCCCCAACGACGCTGGAGATGTTGATAATCCGCCCCCAGCGCGCTTTCAGCATGGAACTTACGACGGCCTGCGTCATCAGAAACGTGCCCGTCAGGTTGGTTTGCAGCACCTCATCCCATTCCGCGCGCTTCATGCGCAGCACCAGCGTGTCACGCGTAACGCCTGCGTTATTCACGAGGATCTCGATGCTGCCAAAGTGAGCGATGGCGGCTTTGGCGCAGGCTTTCACGGACTCCTCGCTGGCGAGATCCAGCGCAAACACCGCTGCGGCACCGCCCGCTACAGCAATCTCCGCCGCCACCTCGTTCAGTTTCGTTTCGTTGCGCGCGGCCAGCGTGACTCTGGCGCCGGCGGAAGCCAGCGCCAGCGCGCATGCGCGCCCGATGCCCTGCGACGCTCCGGTCACCAGAGCGGTCTTTCCCTGAAGTGAAGACATGTCTCTAGCCTAACCCAGCAATTCCTGGGCCGGAACCAGCGCCTCTGCAGGTAAGCTGTTGACCATGCCGACGCTGTACAACCGCATTGCGAACCAGAGCCTCGACCGCCTGGCCGCGCTCAGCGATGGCGTTTTCGCCTTCGCCATGACGTTGCTCGTCCTCGATCTGCGTACCCCTTCGGCCGAACTCGTCCACTCCGAGCACGAACTCTGGCATGCCCTGGCCGCCATGGGACCCAATCTGCTGATGTACCTCATGGGTTTCCTTACTCTGGGCATTTTCTGGAATGGTCAGCAGACGCAGCTCAACTATGTCGAACGCAGCGACCGCGATCTCACGTGGATCCACCTGGCATTTCTCTTCACCATTACACTCATGCCGTTCTCCACGCGGATGCTTGCCGAGTTCCTGCATTACCGCACGGCCCTGCTGATCTACTGGGCGAATATCCTCGCTCCCGGGCTGCTGCTTTACGCCAGCTGGAAATATGTCACCCGCCACGAAATGATCCGGCAGGATACTCCGCTGGAGATCCGCGCCGCGATCTGCCGCCGCGTCACCATCGCCCAGACACTCTACGCCGCAGGCGCCGCGCTGTGCATTTTCGGAACAGGATGGAGCGTGGCCTTTATCTTTGTACTCCAGCTCAACTACGCTGTCGCACCGCGCCTCGGGTCGCGCGCCGGGAGTTAAGCGGGGCCTGGAGTACTGCGTGCCCTGCGGCCTGCTCTCTGTTTCACGGGCCGGCCGGGACCGGCGCCGTGGCGCGCCGTGCTGCCGGCGACCCCATGCTCTCCAGCGCCCAGATATAGACCACCAGCTCGCGGCTGTACTGCAGGAGCGGCCTGGTATCCGGCAGCCGGATTCCGTGCGCCTGGGGCAGATCGTTGACCTCGAACTCCGCTTCAGCCATCTCCAGCGGCCAGGGCAAATGGTGGATATTCACGCGGGCCGTCTCACGGTGGCGTCCCAGGGTGAAGAGAGCGTAGCGCTCGGTGAAGAAGCTCTCGATGCCGCCTTTGACGCACGGCTTTCCCAGGCTGCGATAACACGCGCGGAAGTTGGCGGGGCGAGGACCGAAGAGGCGTTCGCTGCTGTAGTGGAAGGTCCGGCTCTCATCCGCAGCAATCTTCATGCGCGCCCAGTAATAGGGTAGTTTGTAGAACACGCGCGCCGCGGAAACAGCCAGGGGGCTGGCCGCATCGAGGGAGAAGAAATAGACGCCGGCCTGATTGGTATGCCGTTCCCGCACATACGTCCGAAGATTGAGCTCAGGAAAGCGGCTGGCGCCGGGAATTCTCGGCATGCCGCGCATGCGGATCTGGTCCATCCAGAAGGGAACCACGCCCACCCAGGCCGAGCCTTCGAACGTGTCCACTGTCAGATTTTCCGGCACCAACCCCGTCAGCTCGTTCGCAGGAATCGGCCAGTGCGCAAACAGGAGATCGTTCCAGCGCTGGGTCATCCTCCACGGCGATTTTGGAAGCGGCCATGGACGATGCTCGGTCGTCGAGAGGATATTGTTCATGCCCAAGGGCCTTCCCCGGCAGGCGTGCCTGACAGGATCTGGCCAAAAACACTCTCATAGTACTCGTTCTTTCTTTGCAGGCACATAACGATGCGCGTCCGCCCGGGTGACTCCGGAGATGCGCCCGCGATTTTCCGCAACCCCTGGGTTTAGCATTCCTCCATGCCTTCCATGACTGAGACTCCTCCAGCCGCGACCGGGACGCCTGGGGCGGCGGAAAGCCGCAACAACCAGACCGAGGTTTTCGCCGTGCACGGGGCCGACCCTGAGGTTCTGGCCTATGCCATGGCCAAATACTCGCGGTCCGCGCTCTCCATGAAGGAGTCGCTGCGCGAAATCAGCACCCAGCGTGCCGAGCAGTTCCTCAGCACCTTCTATTTCCAGTACGGCCACCGGTCGATCGCCGATCTCGCCCACGTCGCGTTTGCCGTCGAGCGGCTCTCTCTGCTGGCGGCCATCGTCCTGGTCGACGAGCAGCGCTGGGACGGCCAGGAACGCTCCACGCGCTACCAGAATTTCCGCAAGAGCGGGTGGTACATGCCGGACTTCGGCGCGGACGCCGCCTCGGCGAGCCGCTATCGCGAAACCATTGAGCAGCTTTTTGCCACCTATCACAGTGTTCTTGAAGCTGTCTTCGCCTCGTTGCAACAGCAGGTTCCGAAGCCCGCGGAAATGAAGCAGGAGAGTTACGACCGCACCCTGAAAGCCCGCGCCTTCGATGTCGCTCGCTACCTGCTCCCCCTGGCGACGAATACGTCGCTGGGGCAGATCGTGAATGCGCGCACCCTCGAAACGCAAATTTCCCGCCTCC
The DNA here is from genome assembly GCA_035508305.1 of Acidobacteriaceae bacterium. Classification (GTDB taxonomy): domain Bacteria; phylum Acidobacteriota; class Terriglobia; order Terriglobales; family Acidobacteriaceae; genus Palsa-343. The sequence continues at coordinate 74,615 of DATJNE010000213.1, forward strand.
TCTCGCATCCCCTCGCAGAGGTGCGCCAGCTGGGAGTCCGCTTACAGGCCGCCGCGTCCGGCCCTGCCTGGAACGTCCATGCTGAAGAACTCGCCGCGCTGCAGAAAGACATCGCCGCGCTCGATCCGGCGCTCGGCGAGCGTGCCGCCGCGCTGCTCACGCGTGAAGTGAAGACCACTCCGACGCTGGTGAAATACGCCGCCGTCAACGACTACCAGACGCGAACCCGCGAAGAGCTTCGCCAGGCGGCGGCCGAGCTGCTGCACGCCGAGGCCATCGAGCCGGCGCCGCTCGTCGACCTCATTGACGATGCGGATTCGCTGGAGGTCGACCTGGCTGCGACCCTGTTGTACAGCCAATGCCATGCTCCGTATCGGCAGATTCGCGCTCATGTTGCCGCTCTCACCGAGGCGCGCCGTAACGAGATCATCGATCTCGGCATTCGTCATCGCGGCCGCCACGACGAACTGCTGCGCGAATTCGCGGCCGGCCAGTCTCTCCGCTTCGACATCCTCATGGACATCGGCGGCTTCCGCGACATGCATCGCCACCGTCGCTGCGTGCAGATCCTGCAGGATTTCACTGCGGCGCATGGTTATGCGATTCCCGAGGGTCTCGCCGAGGCCGGCGTGCAGCCGCTCTATGAGGAGACGATCCACGCTGCCCACGCTGCCTGTCGAACGCTGGCTGCCGGATCAGCGCTCGAAGCGGCGGAATCCGCGCGCTATGTTCTCCCCCTGGCAACGAAGAACCGCGCCCTCTTCAAAATGGACTTCGCCGAGGCGCTCTACATCGCCGAGCTGCGCTCCGCCCCCCAGGGGCATTTCTCCTACCGCCGCGTCGCCTGGGAGATGTATCGCGCCGTCGAGCGCAGGCATCCGGCGCTGGCCCCTTACTTCCGCGTGACCAGCGCCGACGAGCCCGTGGACCTGCTGAAGCGCTGAACAAGCCGTCCAGGTAGTCGCGCCTTCGCCGCCGACACTCGTCCATCCTCGAAGCGCTAACGGAAAAGGTGCGGAACGAATCGGCTGGTATTGTTCGTCACGTAGCCATCGGGCTCGCGAATCCCCATACCGCAGGGCTCGCCGTCGACCAGCCAGCTGCCGATCACGATGCGGTTTGAACCCTGAGCAGCCAGTTCGATGTACTGCTGCCAGACAAAGCCACCGTCCGCATAACGGCCCGTCGAGTCCTCCACGGTAATGCCGTTCAGCTTCACCGTCACGTTGGCGCCTTCGCGGCCCAGCAGAGGTTTGCGCACCCAGGCATCCATCGCGTGCGGGCCGTCGAGATATGCCGGCAACAGAAGATCGTGAACCGGGTACATCTCCCACAGGATCGCCAGCAGCGCTTTGTTCGACCACAACATCTTCCAGATCGGTTCGATCCACTGCGTCGCCGCCATCGTTTCCAGCGCATGAGCGCCGAATCGGTCGGAAAGCATGGATTCCCATGGATAGAGCTTGAAGATTGTCCTGATCGGCGCGCCCGAAGCATCGACGAAACACCGCTGTTTCGGATCCCATCCGATCTGCGGCATCGCGATCGCTGCGGTGCGCAGGCCGGCCTGCTGCGCCGTATCCCGCAGGTAGGTGATCGTCATCGCATCTTCGTCGCTGCGCTCACAGGCGAAATGGACTGGCGGATGCACACAGGCGGACAGGTCCTTCCACTTCGCCACCAGATGCTCATGGATGGAGTTGAACTGGTCGGCTTCCCGATAGCAATCCTCAAGCCAGTACCATTGCGCGACCGCTGCCTCCACCAGCGACGTCGGCGTGTCGGCGTTATATTCGAGCAGCTTCAGATCGCGCCCGTTATACGCCAGATCCATGCGGCCGTAGAGCGCCGGAGGTTCCGCATTCCATGTTGCGCGGATCTGCGCTGCCGCAACGTCAGGGATGCGGAGATCTCCGAGTCGATTGTGGTCGAGAATGAAGTCCCCGGCCGCCAGGCACATCTTCTGCAATTCGGCGGTCGCAGCCTCGATGCGGTCGACTTCGGCGGCTGTGAATTCCCAATAGGTTGATTCGTCCCAGTAGGTCTGGCCGTTGACGGTGTGGTAGGTCAACCCAACGGATTCGACCTTCTTCTGCCAGTCCGGGCGCGCCAGAATCCGATGCCTTTGCATGATTGACCTCAGGTGAACAATGCGACAGAAAACAGCGCGTCCGTTACTCGCCGCCGCCTTCGCCTCCGCCGTGTCCACCGCCTTCACCGCCTTCGCCTCCGCCGAAGCCACCCCGGACCACCGCCCCCGTATCTCCGGAAACGACGCGTGCGCCCTCAGCCGGTTCTGCGGCCCCGCCCACCACGGTGTCGCCATTGCGGCCGCCGCTGGCCCCGCCGTAGATGTAGTGATAGCCGCCTCCGCCTGTGGAGCCGGGATGATCGCAGCTGTTGTCCGGAACGATGTGGTTCTGAGCGTCGACGCAGTTACGCATCTGGGTCGGGTGATCACAACCCGTCGAAACAGTAAGGGCGGCAGCAGCGAGCAGGGTGAGCGGAACAGCCTGAGATTTACGCATGTCCGGAAGGGTTGGGATTATCTTTGCGAACCATGGGGCCAAAAGCAACAGGAATCGGGAGCAGACGTACAGACCAGAAGGGAAGCACGCGGCGACGCACCGCTGCAAAGAGAAAAGGCTGCCCCTGGGCAGCCCTTTCTCTCAAACAGAATCCGCTTCAGGCGTGCGCGTAGGAAGCGATCGCGCTGGCCTCGTCGTCCTTCACGTCGAACACCGTGTACAGCTTCGTGATCTGCAGCAGGTCGTGCACCTTGCGGGTCAGGTTCAGCAGCTTCAGCTCGCCGCCCTGATTGCGCACCGTAGTGTACGCGCTCACCAGCTCGCCGATCCCCGAGCTGTCAATGTAATTCACTTCGCCCAGGTTCAGCAGAATCTTCTTCTGGCCCTTGGCGAGCAGATCGCGGACCGAATCACGCAACTGCACGCTGCCCTCGCCGAGGGTGATCCGTCCGCCGAGATCGAGAATCGTTACCCCGTCCACCTGACGGGTGCTGATTTTCATGCTCACGAGAAATTCCTCCTTGGAAAACTTGAAAATGCGGGGAAGTCAGGCGCCGGTCGGAGCGGTCCCCAGATGTTTGATCAGTGTCAGCTCGGTTCCCGGATGCAGTTGCTTGAAGTGTACCTCATCCATAAAAGACCGTATAAGGAAGATGCCGCGCCCCGAACCGCGCAGCAGGTTCTCAGGAGCCAGCGGGTCGGGCAGGGTCGAGGGGTCGAGACCCTTGCCTTCATCCGTTATCCGGATGACCAGTGAAGTCCCGGTGTTCTCGAACGATGCCGTCATCCGTTTTTCCGGGTCGTAGGCGTTGCCGTGCAGCACTGCGTTGACCGCCGCTTCGCGCACTGCCATCGAAATGCGGAAAATCTCGTCTTCGTCCACACCGGCTTTGCGGGCCATCTGCTCGGCGGTTTGCTCGACTTTGTTCACGCTGTCCAGCGAGGAATCCAGAGTATAGGTCACGCGGCTTGCCTGCTGTCCTGTCAAATGCCCTTCCTCGCTTTGCGATTGGCGGCTTTTTCCGGGGACTTTTTCCCGTAGGCGAAGTTTGCTTGCTGGAGCCAAAGATGTCAAGCAGGCAGTAACAGATGCCTGCAGCGGCTCCAGCCCGCGGCCAATCACGCTTCTTTGAAAGGAGGATGCGCAAGAACGACGGAGGTTTCAACCTGCCGTTCCGGGATCGTCCAGTAGCGGCGCAGCAGGCTCGCTTTCACCGCGGGGCTCACCAGCTCGAAGCCATGGCGCTGGTAGAAACGGATCGCCCAGGTCGCCGCCGCCCACGTCCCCACCAGCATCTGCCGTGCGCTCAGGCCGCGCAGGTGATGCAGCAGAGCGCTGCCCACCCCGCGCCCCTGCTCGCCGGGCAAAACATAGGCGTGCCGGATCAGGTCCACATCGTCCACCGGCTGGATCCCCATGACCCCGGCCAAACTGCCCGCAGCGTAGCCCCAGAATGCAACGCCGGCGGCGATCTCGCCCTCCAGTTCTGACGCCGGCATATAGGGATCGTGCCAGCGATCCGCGGGAATGGTCCCGCGGTACGCCTCCGCTGCGGCGTTGATGATCGTCAGAATCGCACCGCGCTCATCGGCACGGCACTGCCGGATCTCTGGCATAAAGCTGTTTCCCCGTTAGACGCCCAGCCGTCGTGCCGGTCATCCGTAAGTCGTCTCCCCGGCCCCTCCCCGGTAAGATGAAGAAGAGCGTTCCATGCCCGGTTCCGAGCCCCAACCCCGCAAGCCCGCCGTTCAGAGAACCGGTCCTGAGGCGAAGCCGCCAGCCAGGCCCAGTTCCACGCAACAGGACGAAGACGTTATCGGCAAGGCCTATGACAGCCGGCTCATGCGGCGGCTCATCACCTACCTCTACCCCTATAAGTCGGCCTGCTTCACCTCCATCGTTGCCATCCTCCTCAAGGCCGGCGCCGACGTTCTCGGTCCGTATCTCACCATGGTCGCCGTCGATATGTACCTCAACCCGGCGGCCGACCGGTCCGCGCAGGCCGCTGCTGCCGACGCCGCCCGTGGTGCCGCGGCGCATCCCTTTCTGGCGCACTGGCTCAGTCCGTGGGCGGCGGGCGGCGCCTGGACCGGAGTCAGCGAACTCGCCGCGCTGTGGCTGGGCGCGCTGGTCTTCAGTTACGTCCTCGAAGCGACCCAGACCTGGCTGATGCAGTGGACCGGCCAGAAAGTCATGTTCGATCTGCGCAGCCAGATCTTTCGCCACCTGCAGGGCATGCACATTGGCTTCTTCGATCGCAATCCTGTCGGCCGCCTGGTCACGCGCCTGACCACCGACGTCGACGCCATCAACGAGATGTTCACTTCGGGCGTCTTTCAGATCTTCGAAGACGTCTTCGTCCTCGCGGCCATTGTCTTCGTCATGCTGCGCATGAAATGGTGGCTCGCCCTGCTGGCGTTTTCCGTTCTGCCGCTCATCCTCATCGTCACGCGCATCTTCCGCAAATACGTCCGCGATTCCTATCGCCGCATTCGCGTCGCTATCGCCCGTATCAACGCCTATACCCAGGAATACATCTCCGGCATGTCCCTGGTGCAGCTCTTCAATCGCCAGCAGCGCGCCTTTCGCGATTTCTCCACGATCAACCGCATTCACATGGAGGCGTACAAGGACAACATTCTCTGCTACGCCCTCTACTATCCGGCCGTGGAGTTCCTCAGCTCGCTCGCCATCGCGCTCATCATCTGGGAAGGCGGCGGCGGTGTCCTGCGGGGCACGGTGCTGCTGGGCACCCTGGTCGGATTCATCCAGTATGCGCAGCGCTTCTTCCGGCCCATCCAGGACCTGAGCGAGAAGTACAACACCCTCCAGGCTGCCATGGCGGCCAGCGAGCGTATTTTCAGGCTGCTGGATACGCCCGCCGAGATCGTTTCGCCCGCCATCCCGAAGCCCGGCGACGGTTCGGGCCGGATTGAATTCCGCGATGTCTGGTTCACTTATCAGCGCCTCGATCCCGAAACGAATGCGCGCGTCGCGGCCGCCTCGACCGCAGAGCTGCAGGCCATGGGCGACATCGACTGGGTCATGCGCGGCGTCTCCTTCACCCTGGAGCCCAGCCAGACCGCGGCTATTGTCGGCCATACCGGGGCAGGGAAGACCACCATCACCAGCCTGATGATGCGCTTTTACGACATCCAACACGGCCAGGTGCTGGTGGATGGCGTCGACGTGCGCGACCAGGATCTCACCGGCCTGCGCCAGCGCTTCGGCGTCGTCCTCCAGGATCCTTTCCTGTTCAGCGGCACGGTGGCCGACAACATTCGCCTGGGAACAGCGCACATCGACGACGACGGCATGCGAATAGCCGCGGAGCAGGTCAACGTCGACGACTTTATCCGCTCGCTGCCCGGAGCCTACGCCGAACCTCTGCGGGAGCGGGGTGCAGGCCTCTCCACCGGCCAGAAACAGCTCATCAACTTTGCCCGCGCCCTGGCGCACCGTCCCGGCATTCTCATCCTGGACGAAGCCACTTCCAGCGTCGACACGGACACGGAATTCCGCGTCCGCGCCGCCCTTGAGCGCATGGTCGAAGGCCGCACCTCCGTGGTGATCGCCCACCGCCTCTCCACCGTTCAGCGCGCCGACGTGATCCTCGTGATGCATCGCGGCCAGCTGCGCGAGATGGGGTCCCACCAGGAGCTGCTGGCCCTGCACGGCATCTACTGGAAGCTTTACCAGCTCCAGTACAAAGACCAGGAACTGGGCGAGCCTGCCCCGGGGCTCACACCGTCCCTGGCGCTGGGAACGGACTGATTTGGCCAGGACCAAAATCTTTCTCTCCGCCGGTGAAGCCAGCGGCGACTACTGGGAGAGTTCCTCAGTTTGTTTTCCCACCCACCGTCCAGTTTTCCGTCTTAAGGCCGGCCACTTTCCCGAATTCCCGGGTGTTGTTGGTCACCAGAGTCAGGCCGAGACTCCGGGCGTGAGCCGCAATCCACAGATCGTTGGCTCCGATCATCGCCCCGCGGGTTTTCAGTGAGGCTCGTATGCGCGCATAGTGCAGTGCCGCTTCATCAGGAAAGTCCATGACTTCCACGTGCAGCAGCAGCAGGGCGAGTGCCGCTTCGTTCTCTGCGCGGCGCGGCGATATTTCCACTCCATAGAGCAGCTCGGCCTTGCTGATGACGGAGATGCAAACGTCCCCGATGGCGATATGCCGCATTTTGCGAAGAAGTGCGGGGCTGGATCGCTTCATCAGGTACGAGCAGATGTCGGTATCCAGCATGTAACGGGGCATTTCAGACTTTCCGCTCCTGGTGAGGAAGATCGTCAACATCGCTCATGAAATCCTGCGATGCCACCGGACCCTCCTCGAAGTAGGCCGACCAGTCTGCCGGGTGAGGGGAAATCACAATATCGCTGCCCGATTTGCGGATGAACACCTCGCGCGCTTTCAACTGAAACTCCTTCGGGAGACGCACCGCCTGGCTCCTGTTATTCATGAAGATTTTGGCGGTTCTTTGCACGGGCTGTCCCCTCACCCCTGGCATATGCCTTAGTATATAGCAAGATGGCGGCCCACCACGCACATCCCAAAATCTTTCTCTCCGCCGGTGAAGCCAGCGGCGAAACCTACGGCACGCTGCTGATCGGCGCTCTGCGCGAACTCTGTCCGGCTGCGGACTTTTTCGGTCTCGGCGGCCGCCGCATGGAAGCCCTCGGCTTCCGGCCCATCGTGCGCGCCGAAGACGTCGCCGTCATGGGCATCACCGAAGTCGTGCGCCACATGCCGCGCATCTATCGCGAATACCGCCGGCTGCGCGCCTCCATCGCGGCCGAACGGCCCGACGTCGCCATCCTGATCGACTTTCCCGACGTCAATCTCTCCCTGGCCCGCCGCCTCAAACGCCAGAACGTGCCCGTGATCTACTTCGTCAGCCCCCAGCTCTGGGCCTGGAAGAAATACCGCATCCGCAGCGTGCAGCATTACGTCGATCGCATGCTGACCATTTTCCCGTTCGAAGAACGCTTCTACCATGATCACGGCGTCGATGCCGAATTCGTCGGCCACCCCCTCGCCGAACAGGAGCCTCCCACGGTTTCTCGAGACGAATTTGCCCGCCAGGCCGCGCTCGACCCCTCCCGCACCTGGATCGGTCTCCTCCCCGGCAGCCGCGGCAAGGAGATTCGCCTGAACCTGCCCGAAATGGTGCGGGCCGCGGCCATGCTTGCGCCCGAGGCCGACTTCCTGCTGCCTCTGGCGCCGACGCTGACTGCCCCCCAGCGCGATCACATCCGCGCCCTGCTGGCGGGGCTTCTGGCGGCGGAGCCCCATCCCCCGAAGATCGCCCTGGTCGACGACGCCCGGGCCGTCCTGCACCACGCCGCGGCCAGTATGGTTGCCAGCGGTACCGCGACCGTCGAAGCCGCCCTGATCGGCAATCCGTTTCTCGTGGTATACCGGATTTCACCGCTCAGTTATGCGGTGGCGAAGCGGGTCGTCGACGTCCCTCATGTGGCTATGGTCAACCTGATTGCCGGAAAACGTATCGTCCCGGAACTGATTCAGGGTGACTTTACGGCTGCAAAGGTCGTCTCACAACTCAGACCTCTGCTGGATGAACAGGAGGCGCGGGCCCGAATGCAGGCGAACCTGCGGCGCGTGGGAGAGATGCTGCGCGGTGAGCAGAGCGCCGTCGGCCGCGTTGCCCGGATCACCTGCGAGATGCTGAAACCAAAATCCACGCCGGAAGAAAGACAGAGCCAGGTTCCATGAAGCATTTCCTGTTCGACCACGCGCCGGATCGGTTCGGCCTTCCGCGCTTTGCGGTTCCTGCCTGCATGCTGGCTGCCGCTTTCCTGCCGGCCGGCCCGTCGGCCGCCCAGAACGTTGCCCCCAAACCCACGCTGAATATCACCGCCTACAACATCAGCGTCGAGATCAAGCCCGCGGATCACTCGCTGGACGCGACCACTCAGGTCACCTTCACGCCCCTCGAGGATATTCCGACGGCGATCTTCGACCTCCACGGCGCCCTTTTGGTGGACAAAGTCACCGATGCCGGCGGCGCCGCCCTCAACGGCGAACGCGGTCCCGGCGCCACCCTGGTGGTGACCCCGCCAGCGCCGCTGCAAAAAGGCCAGTCCGTCACCTGGACCTTCCATTACTCCGGCAAGCTCGAGAGCGACGCGGGGGGGCCGGTCCAGGGGCTCAAGCTCGCCTACGTCGGCGACCCCATTACCTATCTGCTCTACGCCGGGCGCTGGTTTCCCATGGTCGGCTACATGACCGACCGCTTCACCGCCGACATTCATGTCACCGCTCCGACCGGCTATCGCGTGGTGGGCAGCGGCAGCACCGGCAAACCGAAACCTGCGCCGGGCGGAGGCGAGGAGTGGGAATTCAAGTGGGATAAGCCCGGCTTTCCCGGCACCATCATTGCCGGTAAATATGACGCCCCGGTTTCCGGCGCGGCGCCCAATATCCACGTCTACACCACCGCCGCTCACAAAGCCGCGGCCCTCGACTACGCGGGCACGGCTCTGCGTGAGTTCGCCTACTTCACCAGCACCTTCGGATTTCCCGAGTCGAACCAGCTGAACGTCGTCGAGCTCCCGGACGACACCGTCCCCGTCGCCTGGGGCCCTGAGATCGCCGCCGTTGCCGGCGCGCACATCGGCGGCCGCAACGACTTCCGCCTCCTGGCCAATACCATCGCCCACCAGTGGTGGGGCAGCGAGGTCAGCCCGGCAACCCTGAACGACACCTGGATCGCCAACGGCATGGCGCGCTACAGCGAGCTGATGTACCTCGAAGACGACGCCGGCCACTCCGCTCTCCAGGCCGCCCTGCCCGACATTGCCGCCAGCGCCCTGGCCTACGACACCATCCCGCTCTCCAGCGCCGGGACCCTGCCCGCTTACTCGCCCCAGTTTCAGTCCATGACCCTCGACAAGGGCGCCATGGTCTTCCACATGCTTCGCTGGGAAGTCGGCGACGACAGCTTCGAGAAGATCCTGCGCGCCGTTCTCACCCAGTACAAGGACAAAGGCATCACCACCGGCGAATTCGAGCGCCTCGCCGAGGAACAGTCCCAGCAGCAGCTCACTCCGTTCTTTTCCGAGTGGCTGGATGGAACCGGCGCGCCGGATTTCACCGATAAGTACGCCGTCTACCGTCTCGGCAACAACAAGGGTTTCCGCACCATCGGCGAGGTGCAGAGCGACATGGACCTGTTCAACATGCCGATCGATCTGCGCGTGGAAACCGAGGGCAAAACCGTCGACAAGCGCGTCGATGTCGTCGGCACCGACTCCCAGTATGTCATCGATACCTTCGGCCGCCCCCGCCGCGTCACCATCGATCCGCAGGACTGGGTCCTCAAGAACACGCCCGACCTGCAGGTCCGGGTCTCCATCCTGCGCGGCCAGCAACTCGCGGCTCAGGGCGACAACGGCGGAGCGCTCGCCGAATATCAGAAGGCCCTCAAGGCCAACCCCCAGAGCTCGCTGGCCAGCTACCGCATCGGCGAACTGCTCTTCAGCATGCGCAACTACCAGGCCGCCGTGAATGCCTATCGTGATGCTCTGAACGGCGACGACGAGCCGAAGTGGACCGAAGTCTGGAGCCACATCGCCATCGGCAAGATCTTCGATCTCACCGGCCAGCGCGACCGTGCCATCCAGGAGTACCGCGAAGCGATACAAACCAACGACAATACCGCCGGCGCGCTGAACGAGGCCCGCCACTGGCTCCAGACGCCGTATAAGCGGCCGGACACTGAGTAGCCGCACGAGGAGCCGCACGGATCCGATTGTCCTGCAAAAAGCCCGAGCCGACAGCCCTCGGTCTATAGCCCCTTATAGCTGCCCCCGTCCACCAGGATCGTCTGCCCGGTGATACTCGCCGCCGCCTCGGACGCGAGCCACACGATCGTCGCCGCAACCTCCTCCGGCTTTGCCATCCGTCCGATCGGGATCTCCCGCTCCAGGTCGCTCTTCACCTGCTCGTAGGGAACATTGCGGTTCTTCGCCCGCATCTCCAGCAGGCTGCGCGACCGGTCCGTCGCCGTGAAGCCCGGTCCCACATTGTTGATGGTGATTCCGTCCTTTCCAAACTGCCCGGCCAGCGATCGCACCAGGCCCATCATCCCGGCGCGGATCGTGTTCGACAGAACCAGCTCCGGAACCGGCTGCTTTACCGTGTACGACGTCAGCGTGACAATCCGCCCCCAGTGCTGCTGCTGCATGTGCGGCAGCACCGCCTGCGCAAAGACAATCGCGCTGCGCAGATTCAGCTGCCAGGCCCGCTCCCAGTCGTCGAGCGTCGTCTCCAGAAACGGCTTCGCCGGCGGCCCACCCGCATTCGGAACGCAGACATCGACCCGTCCGAACCGCTCCTGGACAACCCCAACAAAGGCCTGTACCGCCGCCGGATCGCCGACGTCGAATGCCTGCGTATGAGCCTGCACTCCGAAACGGCTGCGCGCCTCGGCTGCCACCTGTTCCAGTTCCGTCGTTCGCCGCGCGCACAGCGCCAGATGCGCCCCTTCCGCGGCAAATGCCAGCGCCGTCGCCTTTCCGATGCCTGCGCTCGATCCGGCAACCATCGCCACTCTGCCTTTCAGTCCCGTCTCCATGCGCCCTATGATAGTCGAGACAAATCCCCACAGAATCCGATCCAGCCCTGCGGAGATACTGCTTTGCCCGACACGACGAACCTGCAGCACACCAGCTTCGACAGCATTCCTCTCGAACACCTGAACCCTCTGATCGACCGCCAGTTTGTCCATGGCGAGCGCACCATGCTCGCGCGGATCATTCTGCGCAAAGGCGCCATCGTGCCCACGCACAGCCACGAAAACGAGCAGATCACCTATATCCTCGAAGGCGCACTGCGATTCACCCTGGGCGACGGCCGCATCCTCACCGTCAGCGCAGGCCAGGTGCTGGTCATTCCGTCCAACCTGCCGCACCAGGCGGAGGCACTGGAAGATACCGTCGACCTCGACGTCTTTGCGCCGCCGCGCGCCGACTGGATCGCCGGTACGGATGCTTATCTGCGCGGTCAGGGAGCCACGCCAAGAGCAACGCGCTGATGCCGGGACTCAGTTCCGGCCGGGCCGGTTCACTCTTCCGGTATCGTCTTCGGCCGGGACCGCCAGTTTGCAGCGGTTGCGGCCATCTGCCTTGGCGGCGTAGAGGGCGACATCGACTTCGCGCAGCACGTCCTCCCGCCGCGGATAGCCCCATTCCCGCGCGGGGAGAACGCCAATGCTGATCGTCAGCGCGATCGGCCCGCAGGCCGTCGGCATGGGGGTTTCCTCGATGCTCCGGCGGAGCTGATCCGCACGCGTCAGCGCCTCTTTGGCGCCGCAACCGCCGAGGATCATCAGGAACTCCTCACCGCCCAGACGCCCCACCAGATCGTAGGTGCGCACCGCGCGCAGGAAGCGCCGTGCCGTCTCCCGCAGAACCTCATCGCCGATGGGGTGCCCGAAGCGGTCGTTGACGGTCTTGAAATGGTCCAGATCGGCCAGCAGCACCGCGGTCGGGCTGTGCTCGCGCGAACTCCGGGCTATCTCGCGTCCCAGCATATCCAGGATCGCCTCGCGGTTCAGCAGCGACGTCAGCGAATCATGGGTCGCTTTGAAATGCAGGTTCTCCCGAGCCCGCTTCAGCTCCGCCTCGGTCTCTTTCAGCGCTGTGATATTGCGTCCGATCCCGACAATCCCGATCGTTTTTCCTTCCTTGTCGCGGAACGGAACCTTCGTCGTGAGCAGCCAGCGAATCCGGCCGCCGTTTTCCCGTATATGTTCGTCCTGGCTCACCAGCGGCACACCGGACTGGATCACCTTCTGCTCATCCTGATAAAAGCCGGCGGCAATCTCACTCGCGTAATAGTCGAAATCGGACTTGCCGCGCAGTTCCTCGCCGGTGGCTGCGCCCATAACATCCGCCGTACCCTGATTGGCAAAGAGAAAGCGGCTCTGCAGGTCCTTGACATAGATCAGGTCAGGCACGCTGGCCATCACGGCACGCAGGGTCGCCAGCTCGCCGGGGAAGTTCTCTCCGGGTCCATGCAGGCGTAGTTTGAAAAACCGCCACGCCAGGACGCACCCGCCGCCGAGAACGACCACCAGGAAGAGGACAAGAATCCAGCCGAGTAAGGTTCCCGGGTAAAACGCCTTCGCGGAACCAGCCAGCAGGTCTCCCATGGACCGCATGGGTGACGCGAACGTGAGGTGGATCGGCATTATCGCAGCCCAGGGCAGCGCAGCCGGATTCTGGCCGGGGAGAGTGCATTTGCCTAACCCGGCCGTCCGGAAACAACTCGTCTGGCCTGGCTCGATCTAACTCCAGGCCATCGACAGGCATTTTAGTATATCGACCCGCCGTCTTCGGCGAATCCCAGCCGGGGCGCGCCTCTGCCGGCTCCAGCCGCACCAAGGCGCCGGCGTGCCTCGCCCGGCCCTCCCGGCAGGACAGAGACCGGGAGCGTTCCGCGAGGGCACGAGCTATCTGCTGGTCGCAGAGAGAACCAGCGGCAACGGACGATCCTGGAATCCGAAAAGCTACTTTTTCGCGTTCTGAGCGGCTTTCTGCTTGGCCCAGCGGCGTTTTTGGGCAGCCGCGATTCGTGCACGTGCATCGGCGCTGAGGAAGCGCTTTTTGCGAGGTTTATTGCCAAAAGAAGTACCGATCCGCGAACTTCCGGTACTCAGGAGCAAGGCACGAACTTTCTCGAGGCGGCTGATTTCTTCATCGACTGCAGCAACTAGGTCTTCGCGTGTCATTTTTCTCTCTTTGTTTAAGTCAGTTATCCAGGGAACGGATGGAACATCGCCTACCATAACAAATTGAGCAGTTTGTTACAAAAAAATCTGTTCGCCTGCGAACCTGCCCAGAGCCCCCCTCCCGATCATTGTTCGGAAATGGCACATTCACTTACAATTTGCAGTCTTTTCTCCCGTTTGTAAGAGTCCACGGGCTCCTTCAGGGCAAGATCATGGCGTGTACACCGTCCAGCGTGCTGTAGTGCCCCGCCGGTTTGCGTCCGGTGTGGATACCCCTGTGGACCGCCAGGCAGGGGGACGAACCCCTGTCGTGGAACTGTTTGTCCCCAGCGTTCCGCATCTTTCTCTCCAACTGGGAAAGTACGAGATCCGTCTTGCGGAGACACTGGCCGAGCGCGAGGCCGCCTGCCGCCTGCGCTTTAAGGTCTTCAACATAGAGCTCGGCGAGGGCCTCGAATCGTCCTATAACACCGGCATGGATCAGGACCACTTCGATCTGTTCTGCGATCACCTGATCGTGGAAGATCGCGCTCGCCGCGAAGTGGTTGGTACCTATCGCATGCAATCCGGGAGTACCGCTGCACAGAAAATGGGTTACTACAGTGAGCAGGAATTCGACTTCTCTCCCTACGAAGCCATCCGCGCCGAAGTTCTCGAGCTAGGTCGAGCCTCCATCGACCGCGAGCACCGCAGCAGCGAGGTTCTTACTCTGCTCTGGCGCGGCATCGCGCACTATGCCCGTTTCTATCGGCTGCGCTACCTCATCGGCTGCTCTTCGCTCAACTCCCGCGATCCGCGCGAAGGCTGGTCGATGTACCGGCAACTCCTGCCGTTTCTCGCTCCGGAGGAACGGCGCACGCAGCCGACGCGAGCCTATGAACTGCCTGCGCCGCAATCCGAAACGGCCGACGACGTCAAGGTTCCCAAGCTGCTCAAGACGTATATTGCAGTGGGAGCCAGAATTTGCGGCGCACCGGCATGGGATCGCGAATTCGGAACGATCGACTTTCTGACTCTTCTCGATCTGGCTCAGCTGTCGCCGGCCGCGAGGCACCGGTTCATGCCGGAATCCGCGTCGTCGCCGGCTTCCTCCGCGCCAGTCTGCACTTATTAGCTCTGCTCGTTAGCCTCGCGGAGGTCGCGGGTCGCTACGTCGTTCTTCGCCTGCGACGCGGGTCGCGCCTGGAGCTTTGGCGGCGCGCGCAGTGGCTGCATCAGGCCTGCACCATCATTCTGCGGCGGCTGCGCATGCGGGTCGACGTTCGCGGTCCGCGGCCGGCTCGCGGGCTGATCGGTTCCAACCACCTCACCTACCTCGACATTCTGGTCTACGCCGCGGCCGCGCCGTGCGTCTTCGTCTCCAAGCGCGAGGTGAGCCGATGGCCGATCTTCGGCTTCTTCGCCCGCTGCGGAGGAACGATCTTCCTCGATCGGCAGAGCCGCAGGAGCGCGGACGAAGCAGCGCGGCAAATGGCTGCGGTGCTCGAAAGCGGCGTTGCGGTTCTGCTCTTTCCCGAAGGAACGAGCACCGACGGCAGCGAGGTTCTGCGCTTCCACCCCACGCTGCTGGAACCGGCGATCCAGCTCGGCCAGGAGATCGCCGCCGCGGCGATTGGCTATCGCGCCGATGAAGGCGAAGAGCGTGATGTCTGCTGGTTTGGCGATGCGCCATTTCTGCCGCATCTGCTGCGAACGCTCGCTCGACCGGGCATCGTGGCCGAAGTGGAGTTCTTTCCCGACCGATTCATCTATCCGGACCGAAAGAGCGCTGCGCTCGAGCTGCGCGAGCAGGTGGAAGCGATGCGCAAAAGAATGCAGCGAACCGAGCCGGAAGCCGGAAGCGGGAAGCGTGGAGAGGAAAGCTAGCGGCCGCCTTTCTGCTCGCGCTCGGCGATCTCTTCCAGCTGCCTGCGCCAGTCGAGCGATTCGACGAAAACGCGCGAGTCGCGCCAGCGCTCGCGCACGAGCACATGCAGCTCCAGATACACGCGCGTGCCGAGCATCGCCTCGATCGCCCGCCGCGCGCCGGTTCCGATCTCGCGCAGCTTGCTGCCGCCTTTGCCGATGAGGATGGCTTTCTGGCCTTCGCGCTCGCAGTAGATCGCCGCGGAAATCCGCGTGACCGGGGACTTGCCGTTGGGGCGGCGGCCTTTTTGCGGTTGCGGCTCCGGCTCCTCGAAGCGCTCGACGATGACCGCGGAAGAGTAGGGAACTTCCTCGCCGGTTTCCACGAGGATGCGCTCGCGAATCAGCTCGGCGGCGAGAAAGCGCTCGGGCTGGTCGGTGAACTGGTCCTTCGGGAACCAGCGCTCGCCGTCGGGCAGGAACTCGGCGATCCGGTGCAGCAGCGGCTTCAGGCCGTCGCCGGTTTTCGCCGAAACCGGCATGACTTCGGCGAACGAGTGCAGGGCGCTCAGGCCCTCGATGAGGGGCAGCAGGCGCTCCCTGGGGACCAGGTCGATTTTGGTGATGACGAGGAAGACCGGGCAGTCGATCCCGCGGATCATCTCGAAGGCGAGGGCTTCTTCGCTGGCGCGATCGAGCTGGAGCGGGCCGCTTTCGCCGGCGGCAGGCTGGCGGCGGACGGCGTCGACGACGA
>DATJNE010000214.1:0-6411 GCA_035508305.1 Acidobacteriaceae bacterium
CGACGGGCCGATCCTCTCCATCCGCCGCTTCGGCTCTTCTCCGCTCACCGCCGAAAAGCTCATCCAGAACAAGGCGCTCACCAATCCGATGCTCGACATGCTGCGCGCCGCCGTTCAGGCCCGGATGAACATCATCATCGCCGGCGGTACCGGCGCCGGTAAAACGACCCTGCTCAACGCCCTCTCCTGCTTCATTTCGGAGAAGGAACGCATCGTCACCATCGAAGACTCGGCCGAACTGCAGCTGCGCCAGGATCACGTGGTGCGCCTCGAGACCCGGCCGCCGAACGTGGAAGGCAAGGGCGCCATCCGCCAGCGCGAGCTGGTCATCAACGCCCTGCGTATGCGCCCCGACCGCATCGTCCTCGGCGAGTGCCGCGGCGAAGAAGCCATGGACATGCTCCAGGCCATGAACACCGGCCACGACGGCTCCCTCACCACAGTTCACGCCAACACCCCGCGTGACGCCCTGTCCCGTCTGGAAACCATGTGCCTGATGGGCGATATTCGCCTTCCCGAAAAGGCCATCCGGCTGCAGATTGCCTCGGCGATTCATATCATCGTCCAGGCCGCCCGTATGAGCGACGGCACCCGCCGCATCACCCATATCTCCGAACTGACCGGCGCATTCAGCGATGTCATCAGCATGCAGGACATCTTCGTCTTCGAAAAAGAAGGCCTGACCGACACCGGCAAAGTACGAGGACGCTTTCGCTCCACCGGTATCGTTCCCAAGTTCACGGAACGTCTCAAAGCGGCCGGCATTCCCATTCCTGCCGGCCTCGTCGACCACTCGGTGGAAGTCTGAGGACACACGTTCATGATCCTGATCGCCACCAGCTTCTTCGCCGTCCTGCTGATCACCTTCGCGGTCGTCAGTTTCGCGACCGCGCCCAGCCGCGTCGACAAGACGCTGCAGAATCGCCTCGCCGCCGTCACCTCCGATAAAGTCGGCGGCGTCGCCATGAGCTCCCTCGAGGCCAGTGAGCTGCTGCGCAAGACCGCCTCCAGCCGCTTCGACTGGATCGCCGAGTCCCTGGGCAAATACGTCTCCATGGCGTCGCTGCAGAAGTGGATCTCGCAGGCGGCTCTCAACACCACCCCCTCGGCTTTGTTCGTGCAGACGGCCGCCGCCGCCGGTATCGGCTTCATTATCACCATGTTCTTCGCGCCGACCCTGGCCGTCGAGCTGCTCGCCGCCCTGGTCTGCGCCGCCCTGCCCTGGGCCCGTATCGCCTTCGCCCGCTACCGCCGCCTTCGCGCCTTTGAAAAAGCCCTGCCCCACGCCATCGATATGATGGCCCGCTCCCTGCGCGCCGGCCACTCCACCGCCGCCGCCATCGAAATCATGGCCCAGGGCGCGCCGGAACCCGCCAGCACCGAGTTCAGCGAGGTCTTCCGCCAGCAGAACTTCGGCCTGCCGCTGCGCGATGCGCTGCTCCAGCTTCTCGATCGCGTGCCCTCGCAGGACCTGCGCGTTCTGGTCACCGCCATCGTCGTCCAGCGCGAAACCGGCGGCAACCTCGTCGAGGTCCTCGACCGCACGGTCTTCGTCATCCGCGAACGCCAGCGCATCCAGGGCGAGATTCGCGTACAAACCGCTCAGGGCCGCCTGACCGGCTGGATCCTCACTCTGCTCCCGGTCGTCGTCATGGGCCTGATCAACGTGATGGATCCCGGCTATTCCAAGCCTCTGCTGCGCGATCCCTTCGGCCATAAGCTTCTGCTCCTGTGCGCCTGCCTGATCCTCCTGGGCGGGTTCGTCATCAACCGCATCATCAACTCGATCGAAGTGTAGGAGAGCCGCCGCCATGATGATCTTCTTCTATATCGCGCTCTCGCTCACCGTCTTCTGTGTGATCACGCTGCTCTGCGCTCCCTTCCTGCTGCGCCCGTCGCAGCAGGCCCGCCGCATTCTCGATATCGTCACCAGCGACCGCCCGGACAAACGCAAGATTCGCAGCAAGGAAGTGGCCAAGGACCGGCTGCTTTCCCTGGCGCGGGCCTTCCGTGCCCGCCTGGGCCTCTCCGAAGACGAAAAACTCCGCGAGCGCTTCGTCGCCGCAGGCCTGAAGGGCGGCAGCCAGCTCGATCTGTATTTCACCGCGCGCTTCGTCGGTCCGGCCGCCGGCGCCATCGGCGGCAGCTTCATCCACAGCAACACCGCCTTCTGGTGCCTCGCGCTTGCCGCCGTCGGTTACCTGCTTCCCGACATCTGGCTCACCCGCGCCGTCAAGCGCCGCCAGAAGAAGATTCAGAAGGGCATCCCCGACGCCATCGACCTGCTCGTCATCTGCGTCGAAGCCGGTCTGGGCCTCGACCAGGCCCTGCTCCGCATCGGCCAGGAAATCTCGGTCAGCTATCCCGAACTGAACGAGGAGTTCAACCAGGTCAACCTCGAGCAGCGCGCCGGCAAACCCCGCCTCGACGCCTGGCAGAGTCTGGCCGACCGCACCAAACTCGAGGAATTCAATTCCCTCGTCACCATGCTCCAGCAAACCGACCGCTTCGGCACCCCCATCGTCCGCGCTCTCAGCCGCTATTCCGAGGAGATTCGCACCGCCCGCCGTCAGCGCGCCGAAGAAGCCGCCGCCAAAACCAAAATCAAGATTTTGTTTCCGCTCGTGTTCTTTATCTTTCCCTGTCTCTTCATCGTGCTGCTGGCTCCGGCCATCATCACCCTGAGCAACAATTTGAAATGAACCAGAAACTGTGACTTTATCGGAAATTGTGTGCGCCTGCGCCCGTCGGGCCCACCGGAAAGGAGATTCACCCTCATGGAATCGAGCATGATCGTTCGCGTGGTTGCCCTCAGTCTGGCCGTGATCGTCGTCGGCGTCATCATCCTGCGTAGAAGGAAGCAGAAGTCTGCCTAGCTCTCCGGTCCCCGCGGGGACCGGGATTCAACTTCGGCACGTGCCGGGAAAGGAGGATGCCATGGATGGATCCCTTATGATCCGGGCGGTTGCCGGCGCTCTGGCGGTTCTTGTTTTCGGCGTGATCATTCTGCGCAGAAAAAGAACGGCCTGATCGTCTCACCTTCGTCGATCTCGCTTCTCGTCCTGTGGCCCGGACCGCCCAGGACCCAACCCGTAACCTGCCGAGTGGTTCCCTGCCGCGAACCAGGAGTTGGGTTCGCCGCCCGAATCTCTCGCCATCCGGAACTCAAAGACCGCCCAGTACCGGCGGAAGAGGCGGCCGTATGCAATATCTCACCATCACCATCCCGGAGAAGGCCGTAACCATCGGCGCGCGCATTGGGCTTGCGGACACGTTCCTGACGCGCCTGTTCGGCCTTCTCGGGAAATCCTCGCTCGACGATGGCGCTGGGCTTCTCATTCGCCCCTCCTCCGGCATCCACACCATGTGGATGCGCTTCGCCATCGACGTCGTCGCCCTCGACAAGAACCTCCGCGTTCTCCGCACCTGGCAGCGCCTGCGTCCCTGGCGCCTCACCCCCGTCAGCATGAAGACCCACTGCGTTCTGGAACTGGCCCCCGGCCAGGTCGACCACCTCGGCATTCAGCCCGGCGACCAGCTCGCTCTTTCCTCCTGATCCCGGGCGGCGTCGCCGCCCCCGATTCCTGCCCCGGCAACCGTCCCGTCCCCCGTCTTCCCAGGAATTGCCCACCGCCCCTCCCGTTCTTCCTGCAACTTATCTGTTGCAACGAACATCCTCTCGGTATGTTTTCCCCGCCCGCGCCATCTCGCAGCGTTCCCGCCTGTCCGGAAGAGGCTGTCTTCGTCGATCTCATGCGCACGGCTGATGTGCTCGCCCGGGCCCCCGCCCGGATGCTGAAAGAGCAGAAACTCAGCTCGAATCAGTACAACGTCCTGCGCATCCTGCGTGGCGCGCCCCAAGGGCTCCTCTGCGGCGACATCGCCAGCCGCATGATCTCCCGCGATCCGGACCTTACCCGCCTCCTGGATCGCCTCGAAAAACGCGGCCTGGTGGGCCGCTGTCGCGAAGACCCCGATCGGCGCAGAGTCTTCGTCCGCATCACTCCCGCCGGCCTTTCTCTGCTCGACCGCCTCCAGCAGCCCGTCTGCGAACTCCACCGCCGCCAGCTCGGCCACCTTAGCCGGACCCAGCTGCGTCAGCTCTCCCGCCTGCTCCTGGCCGTCCGCGACGCCGTCTGACGCGTTCCCTTGCCCGCCTTTTCACTCGCCTCGTCGCTCACCGCCCGTCAGCCGACCGGCTTTGAGCCGGCGCTTCTTAGCCGCAGCCGGCGGTCATGACACACATTTGTTGCAACGATTATCTCGGTCCGGCATCCATAGCCAAGGAGGAGATACCCCACTATGAGCACCACCGCCCCTTCGCCCGCCAGCACCACCACCTGGAACGTCGATCCCGTTCACTCGGTCGCCGAGTTCCGCGTGAAACACATGATGATTTCCAACGTCCGCGGCCGCTTCACCGGCGTCGCCGGCAAACTCACCTTCAACCCGGGCGATGTCACCCAGTCTCGTGTCGAAGCCTCGATCGATGTCGCCACCCTTGACACCCACGATCCCCAGCGCGATACCCACCTCAAGAGCCCCGAGTTCTTCGATGCCGGGAAGTTCCCCGCCCTGACCTTCCATTCCTCCAAAGTCACCCGCAAAGCCGACGGCAGGATCAGCGTTTCCGGCCCGCTCAGCATCCACGGCGTCACGCGCGATGTTGAATTCGAAGTCGAGGGACCGACCCCGCCCGTGAAGGATCCGTGGGGTAATACCCGCGTCGGCGTCACCGCCACAACCACGATCGATCGGCGCGAATTCGGCCTCACCTTCAATGCGACCCTTGAAACCGGCGGGGTCATGGTCGGCGAGGACGTTCACATCAGCCTTGAGCTGGAATTCGTTCAGGCGGCGGCGTAAGAACAGCGCCTGAGGTCCGCTTCTTTGGCGGGAGTCGTCTTTGCACGAAGGCCGGCATGCAGGCGATTCCCGCGAACCGGTATCTCGGCCCGCCGGAGCCTTCGACAAACGATTTCGCTTTCCGCGAAGACAAGGTCGGAATCAAAAGCGCTCGGCCGTATCCATTCTGCCGGGCGTCCCTTTCCGTCTGCCCGTATCGGCTTCGCCGGGGTTTTCCTGCCCCAACCTGTGTAATTTCACCGCCTGCTCGTCAAAAGTTCACGAGCGGAGACGCACATTTTGCACAGGTGACTTCAGGGTACTTCCTATCCTCAGATTTTCCCCTCCAAACCCTGAAAAAAGCCTTCCCTTTTCGCAAAACCTGTGTACGATTCGCTTAATAACTGACTGCAATATTGCTCCC
This sequence comes from Acidobacteriaceae bacterium, assembly GCA_035508305.1. Lineage (GTDB taxonomy): Bacteria > Acidobacteriota > Terriglobia > Terriglobales > Acidobacteriaceae > Palsa-343. The sequence continues at coordinate 5,270 of DATJNE010000214.1, forward strand.
TTGCTGTCGTGCACGCGGACAGAAGAGGGTCGCTCCGCCCGGTCTCCGATCCCTGTCGGGCCCATGACCCGCAGTGCGCCGGCGTCCGCCCACGTGAGGGGCTTTCGCAGCCTCCAGCCAGTCTGCACGACCCAATCCCGACACGCAGGTGCACTCCACATGAACTTGTTCGGCAAGATGCTCTTTGGCTCGTCAGTGCTCGTCCTCCTGGCCAGTCCCGCATTCGCAGGCGTCAACGTCAGCAGCCCCGGCAACGGCGCTCAGGTCTCCTCCCCCTTCACTCTCTCCGCCAACGCACCCAACTGCTCCGCGCAGCCCATCAGTGCCATGGGCTATTCCTTCGACAACAGCACCTCCACCACCATCATTGACGCCAGTTCCATCGATGTCTCGGTCACCTCGGCCACCGGCGCCCACGTGCTCCACGTCAAGGCCTGGGGCAACCAGGGCGCTGCCTGCGTGACCGATGTCTCCATTACCGTGGAGCCCGGCTCGGTGCTCGACGCGCTCGCCATCCCCGTCGACGCCATCCTCAACAGCAGCATCCAGGCGCTCAGCAACTGGGTCGACGTCAACGACTCCGCAGGCTCGGGCTCCACCACCGGCTATACCACCATCGTTGGGTCGCCTTCCCTGGCCGGCAGCACGCGGGAGTTCGTTACCAATTTCTGGAACTCCGGCTCCGAACGCTACTACGCCACCTTCGGCGACGACACCACTTCCACCAATTTCCTCTACGACGCCTACGTGTATCTCAACAGCACATCCTCGAACATCGCCAACCTCGAGTTCGACCTCAATCAGGTCATGCCCAACGGCCAGACTGTCATCTTCGGGTTTCAGTGCGACGGCTGGACCAGCACCTGGGATTACACCGAGAACGGCGGCTCCCCCTCCAAACCCGTCGACCTCTGGGTGCACTCCAACAAGTACTGCAATCCCCGCACCTGGAGCATCAATGTCTGGCACCACGTCCAGATCAGCTACTCCCGCAACGACTCCGGCCAGGTCACCTATAACACCGTCTATCTCGACGGCCTCGCCATGCCCATCAACGCCACCGTCAACTCAGCGTTCGCCCTCGGATGGGCTCCCACGCTTCTCACCAACTTCCAGGTCGATGGCTACGGCTCCAGCGGCTC
>DATJNE010000215.1:0-11712 GCA_035508305.1 Acidobacteriaceae bacterium
TGCGCCGCGATCCCACTGACCAAAGCGTGCCGCTGCCTGATAGGTGCTGCGGCAAAACTCCAGCAGGGTTCGGCTTGGCGAAGCACTCATGCGCACGTCGTCGTACATCAGAAGAAATTCCCCAAGCCCCTTGTCCCAGCCCGCCGCCTCCGGCCGAACGCGTGCCTCGGCAAATCCCTGCGGCGCCGGCGCCGCGTAGGAATAGAACGCCGCAGCCGGCACGCTGCCGCTTCCCGGCCAGAAGCCCACGCTGCTCACTTCGTGCGAATACGCCTCGCGCGTCACCCGGTCCGCGCCCGGGCGCTCCGGGGCCCTGCGTCCCGAGAACCGCGTCACCGCCAGATCGAAGCTTCCCCAGAAGAAATGCACCGGGCTGACCTTGCCGATGAACTCCGACCGGAAATCCTGGAAGACCGCATCGACACTGAGCAGGATCCGCCAGAACTTCTCCACCATCGGCGCGTCATAGGCAGCATGCACCGTGTCCCGATCGAACGGAATCGGATCGGGCACTTCCACCGGCACTGGCCAGATCTTCACGTCGATCCCTTCGCCCCGCAGCAGTTCCATGCACTGTGCGTAAAACTCGGCCACCGTCTGCGGCTTCAGCGCGAGCACCTGCACCGTGCCCTCGCTGGTTTCCAGCACCAGCCGGTGGGCAAGGAAATCGAAATGCAGTTCGAAAGCCCGAGCGCCATACGGGATGCGCGACGTTGTCAGTCCCCGCGCCGTCACGTAGAGCGGCACGTTCCACCAGTGATTCACCAGCGGCGTCAGCTGCATTCGAACCTTGCCCACGATCTGCGTCCACATATGCAGCGTTTCGCAGGTGTCCTTCCACGCTTCCAGCGGCAGTGCCGGCCAGCATTCCGGTTCGTCCGGCAGAGCTATCTTCGCCATCAGCTTTTTCCTTTCTCCGGTCGGCGCGGCTCGGTCATCTTCATGGGATCCAGCACCTCGTCGACCTCCGCATTGCTGAGCAGCTGCCTGTTCCGCACCAGATCCACGATGGACACCCCTGTCGCCACCGATTCCTTCACCAACTCGGCTGCCTTCGCATACCCGATGCGCGGATTCAGCGCCGTCGCCAGCGCAATTGTGCTTTCCGCATAGTACCGGCAACGCTCCGCGTTTGCTTCAATTCCGGCCACGCAGCGCTCCGTGAAAACGTGCAGCATGTTCGCCAGGATCGTCGTGCTCTGCAGAACGTTGTAGGCCATCGTCGGCATCATCACGTTCAGCTCCAGTTGTCCGGCCTGCACCGCCATCGCCACGGCCGCGTCGTTGCCGATCACCTGGAAGCTGACCATCGCCGCCAGTTCCGGCATCACGGGATTCACCTTCCCCGGCATGATCGAGGAACCGGGCTGCAGCGACGGCAGGTGAATCTCGTTGAATCCCGTGTTCGGGCCCGAACTCAGCAGCCGCAGATCGTTCGAGATGCGAATCGTCTCCAGCGCCAGGCCCCGCAGCGCGCCGCTCACCTGCGCCATCACGCCCTGGGACTGCATCGCCCAGCGCAGATCCTCGGCAGGAAACAGCGGCTGCCCCGAGATGCGCGCCAGATTTGTAACCGCTTTTGCTCTGTATTCCGGATCCGTGTTGAGTCCGGTCCCCACAGCGGTTCCGCCCAGGCCCACTTCGCGCAGGCCGTCGCCGGCCTGGCGGAGAAACGCGCCGGTCCTGCGCACCGCAACCCCGTAGGCCCTGAACTCCTGTCCCAAACGGATGGGCACGGCATCCTGCATGTGCGTCCGCCCCGACTTCGCCACTCCGTCGAACTCCCCACCCTTCCGCGCGAACGCATCGGCCAGGCGTTCGATCTCGGGATACAGCGTCTCCAGCGCCAGTAACGTCGCCAGCCGCATCGCCGTGGGAAAGACGTCGTTGGTCGACTGGCCGTAGTTGACCTGATCGTTGGGATGAACCGGCGTGTACTCGCCCCGTTTTCCCCCGAGAATCTCGTTGGCCCGGTTCGCGATCACTTCGTTCGCGTTCATGTGGAAGCTCACCCCGGCGCCGGCCTGGAACACATCCACCACGAACTGATCGTTCCATCGTCCCTCGCTCACTTCCTGCGCCGCCGCGATGATGGCATCCGCGCGTCGCGCGTCCAGCAAACCCAGATCCCGGTTCGCCTCCGCCGCGGCGCGCTTCACCATTCCGGTCGCCTGGATCAGCAACGGATGCGCGCGCATCCCGGAGATGGGATAATTCTCCACCGCGCGCGCCGTCTGGGCGCCGTACAGCGCCTCTGCCGGAACCTCGACGAACCCCAGCGAATCTTTTTCTTTGCGCGTTGCCATTCCTCACCCTCAAGGATCAGATGATGCGGCGGCGCAAAGGATTTGTCACCTCAGGCTGCCGAAGGGTTCCCCTGAGCCGGGCGGGGAGCACCCGGAAGGTCACCCGGGCCCTCGCTGCGATCGGTCCTTCCTGTGCTACATTGCGACCATCTGTGGCCAGCTTCGAAAAAGCACCGGCAGAGGTCCAGGAAATTCTCTCCCGGCCGATTCAGCAACTCGGCCTGAAACTGGAAGGCTCGCCTCTGGACCGCTTTGTCCAGCAGCTCTACCGGGAACTGGCCGCCAAGGGGCTCAATCGCCTTCGTCCCAGATGCTACCTCACTGACGAGTGGGGCTGTCCGAACATGGAGCCCGTCATCGGCATCCCCTTTTATCTGGCGGATCCCAAGCTGCAACGCCTCGAATCCGAGATGAACGACATTGAAGACGCGCGCCAGATCATGATGTACCTGCGCCACGAGGCCGGGCACGCCTTCAATTACGCCTACGCCCTCTACAAAACGGAAGAATGGCGCAACCTCTTCGGGCCCTTCCGCCGCGCCTACCGCGACAACTACAAGCCGGTTCCCTTCTCCCGTCAGTTCGTGCGCCACATGGAAGGCTGGTACGCGCAAAAGCATCCCGACGAGGACTTCGCCGAGACTTTCGCGGTCTGGCTGACGCCCCGCTCCAACTGGCGGAAGCGCTACAAAGGCTGGGGCGCGATGAAGAAGCTGCTCTATATGGATCGCATGGGCCGCAGGTACGGCGACGCCGACCCCGTCGTCGCTCACGGTGACACCGACATCACGGTCGACGAAATGGTTGTGACGGTCGGCGAGTTCTATCAGCGCGCCCTCGATCAACAGCTCACGCCCGGCGAGCTGCCCCTCGATACCGATCTGCACGACATTTTTAACGTCTCGAAGCGCCGCAGGAAGAACGTCCGTCCCGCGCTCGACCTGCTCCGCGAAAATCGCAAGGTGCTGATCGATAAGGTGAACTACTGGACCGGTGTGCAGCGCCCGCTGGTCAAGAAACTCGTGGAAAACATCGAGGCGAAAGTCGGCGACCTCGGCCTGCGCGCCGACGTAAGATGTGAAAGAGAATATCTGACCGAAGTCTCGGTGTATGCGACTGCGCTGGCGATGAATTACATCACGCGGGGCAAGTTCATTCTGCCCTGAGTGAGGCTGGACGGAGGATGCAGATCATAACAGGAAGCACAGAGGCCCCATGGCAAGCCTGAAAATCACCATCCTGCACGACGTCTGGGAAGAAGGCCCGCCGGAGCCGGAACCGGAACCGGTAAAGACCCCGCGCGGCAAAAACGGCAAACGCGCGCGGAAAAAGAAATATCCGCTGCACGATCGCGAAGAGATTTTCGAGGCCCTGACGAAACTCGGGCACGAGCCTTCCTATCACCTCCTCGATGGCAGGAACCAGTCCCTGCTGGCGCTCGCCAAATGCGGCGCCGACCTCGTCTTCAATCTCACCGAGTCCTACGCCGGCGACGACACCATGGACAAGAACATCGCCTCGTATCTCGAGCTGGTCCACATTCCCTACACCGGCAGCGGTCCCCAGGCTCTCTACCTCGCCCAGGACAAGGCCGTCGCGAAAAAGATCTTCGATTTCCACAAAATCAAGACTCCCGATTTCGCCGTCTCCTACAAAGGCCGCACCGATCACTCCCACGACATCGAGTTTCCCCTCATCGTCAAGCCGGTCTCCGAAGACGGCTCCATCGGCATCGACAGCGGCTCCCTGGTCGACAGCGTGAAGGAATTGATGGAGCGCATCCATTACATCCACGAAGAATTTGACAGCCCGGCGCTGATCGAGGAGTACATCGAGGGCCGCGAAATTTACGCTTCCATCCTCGGCAACGACAATGCCGAAGTTTTGCCGCTCATCGAGCTCGACCTCTCCAGGCTGCCCAAGGGAACACCGCGTATCGCCGGCCAGGACGTGAAGTTCGACCATGACACCGAGGCCTACAAAGTCACAAAGTCCGCGCCTGTCGAAGACCTTGACGAGGAGATCACCAAAAAACTGCAGGACACCGGGCTCGCCGCCTGGCGCGCCCTGGGCCTGCGCGACTACGGCCGCATCGACATGCGCGTCAACAAAAAAGGCGAGGTGTACGTCATCGAAGCCAACCCGAACCCATGGCTCGCCAGCGCCGCCGAATTCACCATGGCTGCGAAGAAAGCCGGCTACTCCTATACCGACATGATTGGCAAGGTCGTCGACCTCGCCCTCGCCCGCTCAGCCTAGCTGCGCGTTGCGCCATGGTTCGCGCGGCCGGCGCGCCCGCCCGTGATGCCGGGTCCCGCTTCTGCCGCGACGGCGAAGTCTTCACGCCAGGATCGGCACGCCCACAAACTCCGTCTGGATCTTCTGCCTCCACTCCCGCGGGCCCGTCTCGTGCACCGACGTTCCCTGCGCGTCCACGGCCACGGTCACCGGCATGTCCTCCACCGTGAACTCGTAGATCGCTTCCATCCCCAGATCCTCAAACGCCACCACTCGCGCCGCGCGGATCGCCTTCGACACCAGATACGCCGCGCCGCCCACCGCCATCAAATAAACAGCATGGTGGTCGCGGATCGCCTCCACCGCCGCCGGCCCGCGCTCCGCCTTGCCCACCATCCCCAGCAGTCCGGTCTGCTCCAGCATCTGCCGCGTGAATTTATCCATGCGGGTCGCCGTCGTCGGACCCGCCGGTCCCATCACTTCCTCGCGCACCGGATCCACCGGCCCTACGTAATAGATGAATCGATTCGTGAAATCCACGGGCAGCTTCTCGCCCTTGTTCAGCATGTCGGTCATGCGCTTGTGCGCCGCATCGCGCCCCGTCAGCAGCTTGCCGCGCAGCAGCAGCACTTCGCCCGGCTTCCACGTCGCCGCTTCCTCGCGCGTCACCGTATCCAGATGCACCACCCGCGCGCTCGACACGTCATAGGTCAGCGTCGGCCAGTCTTTCAGCGACGGCGGATCGAGCGCCACCGGCCCCGACCCATCCAGCACAAAGTGCGCGTGCCGCGTCGCCGCGCAGTTCGGAATCATCGCCACCGGCAGATTCGCCGCGTGCGTCGGATAGTCGCGAATCTTCACATCCAGCACCGTCGTCAGCCCGCCCAGCCCCTGCGCCCCAATCCCCAGCTGGTTCACCTTCTCGTAAAGCTCGATGCGCATCTTTTCCAGGTTGTTCCTCGGTCCGCGATCCAGCAGCTCGCGCATGTCGATCGGCTCCATCAGCGATTCCTTGGCCAGCAGCATCGCCTTCTCCGCCGTCCCGCCGATCCCGATCCCCAGCATTCCCGGCGGACACCAGCCCGCGCCCATCGTCGGCACCGTCTTCAGCACCCAATCCACGATCGAATCCGACGGGTTCAGCATGGCAAACTTCGATTTCGCCTCGCTGCCGCCGCCCTTGGCCGCAACCGTCACCTCCACCTCGCCGCCCTTCACCATCTCCACGCTCACCACCGCGGGCGTGTTGTCGCGCGTGTTTTTCCGCGCACCCGCCGGATCGGCCAGAATTGACGCCCGCAGCGTGTTGTCCGGGTTCCGATACGCCCGCCGCACGCCTTCGTCCGCCATCTCCTGCACTGTCATCGTCGCGTCCCAGCGCACATCCATCCCAATTTTCAGAAACACCGTCACGATGCCCGTATCCTGGCAAATTGGCCGATGCCCCTCCGCGCACATCCGCGAGTTCACCAGGATCTGCGCCATCGCATCCTTCGCCGCCGGCGACTGCTCGCGCTCGTACGCCCGCGCCAGGCTCGTGATGTAATCCACCGGATGGTAGTAGCTGATGTACTGCAGCGCGTCCGCCACACTCTGAATCAAGTCTTCCTGCCTGATCGTCGCCATGGGAAATCCACCTTGGTTCAGGTTAATTGAGGCGGAACCTTGTCGTCCGGCCTTCGTCCTTTCCACCCGTTACCCCGGTGTTTCTTCCGGGGCAGGCTTCGTCGTCGGTTCCGCGAGTGCGCAGCAGGATCGGCGCTGCCCGCTGCCCAACCTCTTTCCGCATTCGGACGGCCTTTGCGTCCCTGTGAAGCACTCGTTCGTCCCAAGAGTCAGTGATTGCGCCCTGCCCGGCTTCGCTCGGGAGCGGCGCTACAATGGCTGATCCAGCCACTCGGAGAGACGCGCGCATGACTTCTCTGCCCCAGGACCTTCGCTACGCCCTGCGACAACTCAGAAAGTCTCCCGCCTTTACGCTCACGGCCATCGTGACCCTGGGCCTCGGCATCGGCGTCAATGCCGCGATGTTCTCTGTCATCGAGCAGGTAATCCTGCGGCCTCTGCCCTACACGAACGATGGCCGGCTGGTCGCCATGCAGAACGTTCGCCCGACCGGCAATGGCGAAGCCTCCGATTCCTTCTCCCTGCCCGACCTGCGCGACTACGCCGCACGCGCCCACTCCCTCCAGGGCATTGCCTCTTACACCTTCCAGTTCCCCACCCTGGGCGGCATGGACAATCCCCAGCTCGTTCCGGAGGCCATGGTCACGCCCAATCTGTTTGGAGTGCTGGGCGTCCCCATGCAGCTGGGCCGGGACTTCACACCCGCTGACAGTCAACCCGGCCAGAACCACGTCCTCATCCTCAGCAACGACGTCTGGCGGAAGTTCTATCACTCCGATCGCACCATCGTTGGCCGCACTGTGCCCATCGACGGCGATCCGTTCACCGTCGTCGGCGTGCTTGCCCCGGGTTCCGGATTCCCCATGGGCGCCCAGGAGGAGATCGTCACCCCACTCAATCCTGAAGAAAAATCCCTGCAGGACCGGAGCAGCGGTGTACTGCAGGCCATCGCTCTCCTGCGCCCCGGGGTTTCTGTCGAGCAGGCGCAAAGAGAACTCACCGGGATTCACGAGCAACTCGTTCACGATGATCCGAAAGACGAGATGAAGGGTCTGGCCATTCGGCTCACCGATTACCATGCGTTTGTCACAGAGCATTCACGGAACGCGCTCTTTGCGCTCGACTGGGCTGTCCTCGCCGTCTGGCTCATCGCCTGCGCCAATGTCGCCGGACTGATTCTGGCCCGAACCAACGGCCGCCGGCGGGAGATCGCCGTTCGCTCCGCGCTCGGTGCCCAGCGCCGCCGCATCGCGCAGCAGTTCCTTACCGAAAGTCTTTTGCTCAGCCTCGCCGGTGCCCTGGCCGGACTGGCCATCGCCTGGGTCGCGCTGCGATTGCTGCAGCACTACCTCGCCAACGCCCTTCTGTTCGGTGCCGACATTCACATCAACGCCGGCGTGCTGCTGTTTCTGCTGCTTGCTTCGCTCCTTTCCGCTCTGCTCTTCGGCTTCGCGCCTGCCTGGCACGCCTCCGGAGCCCCCGCACAGGAAGGCCTTCGCGAAGGTTCTGCCGCCGCCGGCACCAGCCGCCGCCAGGCCCTCTGGCGCGACGGCCTGGTCGTTACGGAAATTACCCTCACCCTGACTCTTCTGATCGCCGCCGGCCTGATGATGCGCACGCTGCTTAGCCTGCGCCGCGCGCCCCTCGGCTTCGCAGCCGGGAACGTCGTCACCGGATCGCTCTATCTGCCCACGCACGGCCTTTGGTGGACCTCATCCGCCCATCCGGAAACGACGCCGAACATCGTTCAGCAGTTTTACGACCCGCTCGCGCAAAAACTCCGCCAGATTCCCGGCGTGGTCGCCGTCGGATTCACCACCGTCCGCCCCCTCGAACCCTCATGGAATTTCGATGACAGCGTCAAGGTGAACGGCCTGCCCACCCCTCCTGCCGATCAGGTGGTCCACGCCCAGGTACGGGCCGCGACCGACGGCTATTTCCAGGCGATGGGCATCCGCCTTCTTTCCGGCCGCCTCTTCTCCGGCGAAGACGGCCCCGACGCCCCCATCGCCATCATCGTCAACCAGGCCTTCGTCCACCGCCAGTTCCCGCACGCGAATCCTCTGGGCCGGCAGATCGAGCTCGGCGATGAAGGCAAGCCGCGCCGTTGGGGCACCATCGTCGGGGTCGTCGTAAACGCCAAACAGGACAGTCCCGGCCAGGCCGCCGTGCCCGAGATGGACATCAACCTCGAGCAGCTGCGGCCCGCCGATGACTTCTATCCCCTGCTCGCCACCTTCCACATGGATCTCGCCATCCGCGCGCGTTCCGCCCCCGGCGTCATCGAGAACGCCGTCCGCCGCGACGTGCACGCTCTCCAGCCGCAGATCGCCATCGAGGACCTCCAGCCGATGCAACAGGTCATCGATGACGCCCTCGGCGGCCAGACCCTCGCCGCCCGCCTGCTCGGCATCTTCGGCCTCGCGGCTCTGCTCATCGCCGTCGCCGGCATCTACGGCTTATTGGCTTACTCGGTCAGTCAGCGCACGCGCGAACTCGGCGTGCGCATCGCCCTCGGCGCGCAGCGCTCCGATATTCTCTGGCTCATCCTGCGCCATGCTCTCACCCTGCTCGCTCTGGGAACCGCCGTCGGACTCGCCCTGGCCTGGCTCGCTCGAAGCGTCCTGCGCTCGTACCTCTATGGAGCTGCCGGCTACGACGCCGCCACGATTCTGCTGGTCGTCCTTGCTCTCGGCCTGTGCGGAGTCGCGGCCAGCTATCTGCCCGCGCGCCGCGCCGCCGCTGTCGATCCCATCGAAGCTCTGCGCACGGAATAGACCATGCATGCGGAATAACCACGATTTCTTAACTCGGGAGAGGGCTCGATGTTCTCACTCACCCAGGATCTTCGCTTCGCGTTCCGCCAGTTCCGCAAATCGCCGGGCTATGCCGTCGTCGCCATCGTCACCCTCGCCCTCGGTATCGGCGCCAATACCGCCATCTTCCTGCTGACCTGGTCCATCCTCCTCAAGGGCCTTCCCGTCCCCGATCCCGGCCGGCTCATCCGCTACACCTTCCGCAAAGGCGACAGCGAACTCGGTCTTTCCTGGCGCCAGTACCAGGCTCTGGAGCAACAGCAGCGGGTGGCCACCGGTTTATTTGCATGGGGTACGAGCGACGCTGTCCTCGAGCAGGACGGCCAGCCCAGGAAGGTTCCCATCGCCATGGCCACCGGCTCAATGTTCAGCATCCTCGGCATTCGCCCGGCGCTCGGACATGGCTTCGAACCCCAGGCCGGCGAACCAGGCGCACCGTATGTGCCCGAGGCCCTGCTCTCCTGGGATGATTGGCAGACCGCCTTCCATGGCGACCCTTCGGTCATCGGCAGGATCCTCCATCTCAAAGACGTTTTCGGCCCTGAAAGCGGCAGCGTGTCCGTCGTCGGTGTCCTCCCGCGTGGGTTCACCGGCGTTCAGGCGGATCGGCGCCCCGACGTGCTCCTGCCGCTTTCGTTCGAGCGCGTGCTGCATAAGAATGCCATGCTCGACAACCCTTCCGGTTCCTATTGGCTCATCGTCATGGGCCGCCTGCGCCCCGGAGTCACTGTCCGCCAGGCGCAGGCGAATCTGACCTCCATTCGGCAGAGCGTCAACGAGACAGCGGACCCGTCGCATCGGTTTTTGAATGGCGGCTTCTTCTCCGGCTATCAACTTGGCGTCGAGTCCGGACGCAGTGGCCAGTCCTGGCTTCGTTTCCGCTTCAGCAAACCCCTGCTCGCCCTCGAGGCCCTCTGCGGCCTCATGATGCTCCTCTGCGGCGTCAACATCGCTCTTCTTGTGCTCTCGCGAGTCAGCGGGCGCCTGCACGAATTTGCGATGCGCAACGCTTTGGGCGCAACCCGCGGCCGGCTCATCGCACAGGTCCTTACTGAAACACTGTTGCTGGGCGTCGGTGGCCTTCTCGGCGGTGTTGCTCTTGGCTGGGAACTCGCCCGGTTGCTCGTAAAAATGATCGGAGAACCAGGATCGCCGGTCGCCCTCCAACTCGACGCCAGTGCCGCCGTCTTTCTTTTTGCCGCCGTCATCAGCGTTGGTGCGGCACTGCTCGCAGGCCTCTGGCCGGCGTGGCGGGCTTCCAGCCATGCCACCGCTCTCGACCTGAAGCAGACGGGCTCCGGGCGATCCACCGCTCATGTCGGCCGCTCGATTCTGCCCATGCAGGTGGCTCTTGGTGTGGTGCTGCTCTACGCGGCCCTGTTGCTTGCCGGCACTCTGCAGAATTACCTCCATGAGCACGCAGGCTTTGCCGCGGACCGCGTTCTGCTGGCCGAACTCGACTTCAGCAACGCAGGCATGTCCCAGCCCGATCAGCCCGTCCGCAACCAGGAATTCCTCCATCGGGTCCAGGCCGCGCCCGGTGTGCAATACGCCGCCTTGATGGCCCTGGCCCCCCTCTCCGGCGGATTCGCCGCGAGCGACTACTACACCCGCGACGCCAGCGGTAACCTCCACGTCAATGAGCAGGTGTGGCCGGAGCAGGTTTCCATGGACTACTTCCGCGCGATGGGCACGCACATCCTTCAAGGCCATGGGTTCACAGCCGCGGATCTCTCCGGCGATCCCACGTGCGTCGTCAGCGCCGGAGCTGCAGCGTATTTCTTCCCCGGACAGGCCGCGCTCGGCCATTTTCTGAATTCCGGCAACGGCATCGGGAACGCGTCTGACCAGAAACGTTGTCGGATCATCGGCATCGCGGAAGACGCGCGCCTTGCCAGCCTTCTCCAGTCCTCTCCGCTGACCGTCTACACGCCGCTGGAAGCCGAGAAGCGCCCCATGTCCTATACGAACATCGCCGTCCGAGCCGCCAGCCCACAAATGGCTGCAACCGCCATCCGCGAAGCCTTCGCCCAAGTCTTTCCCGGAACACTGCAGCCGCGCACCTGGCTCTTCCGTGACGCCATCGACTACAACCTCAGCCAGCAGCGTCTCCTCTCCAGCGTCTCCGGCGGATTCGCGCTCCTCGCTCTCGCCCTCGTGGCCACCGGCCTCTATGGCATCCTCGCCCGCTCCGTCACCGAACGCCGCCGCGAAATCGGCATCCGCATGGCGCTGGGTGCGCGGAGGCAGCAAATCGTCGCGAATCTTGCGCGCAGCGCTGCTCTGCGTATCGGTGTTGGTGTTGTCGTGGGAGCCGCGTTCGCCGGAGCCGCCGGACGCCTGCTGCAGTCTTTGCTGTACGGGGTCACTGCAGCGAGCCCGCTCGTGGCCGTGGCCACCCTGGCGGTGCTGCTTGTGGTTTTAACGCTCGCGTTTATTTTTCCGGCAGGACGCGCAGCCACTGTCGATCCCATGGAGGCAATCCGTGACGAATAGCAGTGTGGAATGTTGCAGGCAGGAGAACGGAAGGATCGGCGCAGTGAGCGCACGCCGATGAAAAAATCTAGACTGCGTCGGGATGGGCGATCTGCGCCTTGGCGCGTTGCGCCGCCACTGCCCCCGCGTGCTCCTGCAGCTTCGCAAAGGCAGCCCGGCAAACGCCGTACGCCAGCAGAACTCCCAGGGCCAGCGACGCGAGCGCCGCACAAACCAGCATCAGTGTGTTC
>DATJNE010000216.1:0-21110 GCA_035508305.1 Acidobacteriaceae bacterium
CGCCAGGGCTCGGGGATCGGGGCCCACACGAACATGGTCGCCTTCGGCGAAGCCACTTGCCAGCCCGCCTTGTTCAGACCGCTGACCAGGCAGTCACGTCGAATCCGGTAATTGTCGCGGATTTCCGCCACACACTCCTGCGGACCTTCCAGCGCCACAATGGCGGCGACCTGGATGGGGGTGAAGGTGCCATAGTCGAAGTAGCTTTTCAGGCGCGCCAGCGCGGAAACCAGCTCGGGGTTGCCGACCATGAATCCCACCCGCCAGCCCGGCATGTTGTAGCTCTTCGAGAGCGTGAAGAACTCGACCGCCACTTCCTTCGCGCCCGGTACCTCGAGCACCGAGGGCGCGCGATAGCCGTCGAAAACGATGTCGGCGTAGGCCAGGTCATGCACCAGCCAGATGCCGTGCTGGCGGCACAGCGCCACCACCCGCTCGAAGAAATGCAGCTCGACGCACTGCGTCGTCGGATTCGCCGGGAAGTTCAGGATGAGCATCTTCGGGCGCGGATACATCAGGGGAATGGCCTGTTCCAGTTCCGCGAGAAAGTCATCGGCCTTGTGGATGGCCACGCTGCGAATCGTCGCCCCCGCGATCACCGGACCGTAGATGTGAATCGGATAGCTGGGATTGGGCACCATGACCACGTCTCCCTGGTCCAGCGTAGCCAGGCACAGATGCGCGATTCCTTCCTTGGAACCGATGGTGACGATGGCCTCGGTATCCGGGTCCAGTTCGATACCGTATCGGGTGGCGTACCACTTTGTGATCGCCCGCCGCAGGCGCGGAATCCCCCTGGAGAGCGAATAGCGGTGCGTCTCCGGCCGCCGCGCCGCTTCCATCATCTTGTCGACGATGTGCTGTGGAGTCGCTCCATCCGGATTGCCCATGCCGAAGTCGACGATGTCTTCGCCGCGGCGCCGCGCGGCAGCCTTCAGCTCCCCCGTGATGTTAAAGACGTAAGCGGGCAGGCGGCGAATGCGCGGAAAATCGTGCATGGAACCCTCGTGAAACTCGGCTCTTTCCAGAGTCGTTCAGAAACTGCTGGATTGCAATGGAGGGAAGGCGTCTGCACGTTACGATGATGACTCCCTCTCCGCAAGCCAGCCGGGCATCCGCCAGGATTTTCAGGAGGATCGGCCCTTCACCGCGGAAGTTCAGCACAGACATGCGCCGGCTTCCTCTTCGACCGCCTGCAGAAACGCCCGAAGAGTGGCGATACGCCCCTCCGCCAGTCGCCGGGCCGCGGCCAGGCGGATTTTGCCCGGGAGGTCCGCCAGATTGCGGCGGAGCTGGGCCACCGCATCCGTGAATCGGGGAAACCGGGTGTCGCGCCCGACCTTGCTGACGACGCGCAGGATGCCGACTGCGCCGAGCTGCTCCAGGATGTCGGCATCGCGAAGGATCGTGGCTTCCACGGTCGTGGGCTCATCCTTTGCCTGGTGCTGACGGATCGCATCGAGAACGGCTCCGATCCTGTCCTGCGGGAATCCGGCCTGGCGCAGGATCTCAGGAGCCCGCGAACAGGCATAGGCCACGTGATCCCACTGGGCCAGCTGATCCGGATTCTCGGGGCGATGCCCAACAAAGACTCCCAGATCGTGGAGCCAGGCCGCTGCCACCACCACGTCCCGGTCGTATTCGAGACCTTCGCCGATGGTCAGGGCGAGGGCCTCGAGCCGCGGCTGGTGTCCGAACTTGTCCACGGGACGGCACTGGCTCTCGATGGATTCGACCAGGGCCCGAATGTAACCGGTTGACATAGGACGTTTGTAACGCAAAATCGTTTTCGGCGGCTCAAATTTGCCAATGTGGGAAATGCCACCCGTCCGATTGGATCGATTACCAAAGACTTTCAGCACCGTGGTTGTGACGTTTTTACGATCACAGAGAGCGGGCGCACGAAAGTAGCCTGCTTTGTCACCTCCGAAAGGACCCGCGTTCAACGGGCGGTGATGCAAAGGGTCGAGTTTTGATGTATGGTTCTTGTATCGGAAACAGGCCACGCGGCTGCGCACGTCCCGCAAGCAGCAAGGCCGGGGTTCCCGCCGGACCCCGGGGCACCTGGACAAATGGTTGCACTGACTTCCAAAGCAACACGAACCACAATTTCGCATCAGACATTCGAGACCTTGGAAGGTTTTTTGTCGTGCCCTGCGGGGTACGCATAATCGGAAATTGACTGCACTGCTGGCAGTAACTTCCACCCAGGAATCGCCGACGACATGGCTACATCGGAATACCTGCGAAACGGAAAAGGAAGGCAGCGATCACCAGCCCCGGTTTTGGAACTTCCCGCGCCGGGTCGCCCAGGAGTCATCGGTTCGGCAACGGTGACCTCGGCCGTCATGGTAGCGAATGACGCTCTGATGATTTTGCTGGCGTTTGGCCTGGCGCTCGCGCTGCGCACGGTGGTCATTGCCCGATTTGCTCCGGCGGTGATGGTTCGAGCCGGCTACTGGCCCAGCGCCATGGACCTGTTCTACCTGGGGTGGTTTTCGCTGGCCTATGTGCTGGTCGCCCGGCGCTATGGCCTTTACGCACCGGTTCCGGGCGCGGCCGGCGTCCATGAACTGCGCATGGTGATTCAGGCCGGGCTGAATGCGGGTCTGCTGCTTTGCGGCGCGCTCTACATGTTCCACGCCATTGCCATCTCCCGCGTGCTGATCATGCTCCTGGTCGGGCTGGCGGTCGTCACCCTGTCGGTGCGCCGCATGGTCTGGCGTTCCGCGCGTTACCGGCAATACGAGCAGGGGATCGACCTGCGCAACGTGATGATCCTCGGCACCAGCCAGCTCAGCTACGCGCTCAGCCGCCATATCTGCGACCACCGCCGTCTCGGCTACCGTTTCGTCGGGTTTGTCATCGCGCCCGACTCGCCGGTCAGTTCCGGCATCGCACCGGACCAGATCCTGGGCGGCGTGGAAAAGATCCGCCAGCTGGCTCGCCAGCATTTCGTCGACGAGGTGGTGATCGCCGAATTCTTCCCCACCGAACAGGCCATCCGTCTGGTGCAGGACGCACGCGAGCTCGACGTCGATGTCCGCGCCATCTCCGGATACTACGGGGAGCTGGCCGCGAATGCTCCGGTGGAATACCTGGGTATCTTCCCCGTTGCCTCGCTGCACCGTACCCAGCAACGCGTCATCGGTCTCTTCTGCAAGAGAGTGGTGGATACGGCCCTCTCGCTTCTCGCGCTGCTTCTCGCCGCCCCCCTGATGCTCGCCATTGCCATTGCGATCAAGCTGGAGAGCCCGGGGCCGGTCCTCTACGTCTCCGACCGCATCGGCAAGCGCGGAAGAGTCTTTCCCTGCTTCAAGTTCCGCACCATGGTCGACAACGCGGACAGGCTGAAGAAGGATCTTTCCGCCCTCAATGAACGCGATGCCGTCCTCTTCAAGGTGTCCAACGATCCCCGCGTCACCCGCCTCGGCCGGATCCTGCGTAAGTATTCCCTCGACGAGCTACCCCAGTTCCTCAATGTGCTGCGCGGCGAGATGAGCATCGTCGGGCCCCGTCCGCCCATTGCATCGGAAGTCGAAAAGTACGAACTGGAGCACTTCCGGCGGCTCGAGGTCCTGCCCGGCCTGACCGGCCTGTGGCAGGTGCAGGCGCGCCACGATCCATCCTTCGCGAAATACATCGCCCTCGACACGGCCTACGTCGAGAACTGGAGCTTCTGGCTCGATCTCCGCATCCTCATCCAGACGGCGAATGTCGTTGTCCGCGGCACCGGCGCCTGAGCGCCTCCGGCTCGATCCGTTTCGGCTCTCCGCATTCTTTATCCTTCCCATAATTTCCCCTCCGGCCTGAGACTGTTTGCGCTGTTCGTTCGTCACTGCAGACACGGTTAACCCCTGACCGCAACCCCACATCCAGCTGTTACCAATGCGGAGGTCGAATTGAGCCAGTTTCAGCGCATTTCCTGCGCCCTTGCGCTGGGCGCAGTCTCCCTGTTCTTCGCGTCACCGGTGCTCCGCGCTCAGGAACGCCCGCAGCGCGGCGAGGAGTCCCACGAGGCCGGCAACCGGCCGGAAGCTACGCCCGCCATCCCGCCCGAGAAATCCTCCGTCACCCACCACGACCTGAACCTCGACGGTAAAGTCCTGCACTACACCGCTACCGCCAGCACGCTGCTCATCCGCGATGGCGAAGACGACCACCCCTACGGCAGCATCTTCTCAGTCGCCTACACTCTGGACGGCGCCGATCCCAACACCCGTCCCGTGACGTTCTTCTACAACGGCGGGCCCGGCTCTGCCACCCTGTGGCTGCACATGGGCTCGTTCAGTCCGGTTCGCGTGGTCACCGACAGTCCCAACGCCACGGGCCCGGCGCCCTACCAGCTGATTCCCAACCAGTACAGCCTGCTCGACAAGTCGGAC
The DNA here is from genome assembly GCA_035508305.1 of Acidobacteriaceae bacterium. Lineage (GTDB taxonomy): Bacteria > Acidobacteriota > Terriglobia > Terriglobales > Acidobacteriaceae > Palsa-343. The sequence continues at coordinate 4,386 of DATJNE010000216.1, forward strand.
CTGGTCTTCATCGATGCTCCGCTCACCGGCTTCTCCAAAGCCGTAGGCAAAGGGACCGACAAGGACTTCCGCGGCGTCGATCAGGACATCAAGGCCTTCGACAAGTTCATCCTTCGCTGGGTCACCGTGAACCAGCGCTGGAACTCGCCGAAATACCTCTTCGGCGAATCGTACGGCACGCCGCGCTCGTGCGGCCTGGCCGACGCGCTGGAGGGCGACGGCATTTCCCTGAACGGCGTCGTGTTGCTTTCCTCCATCCTGAACTACAACGTCATGGCGCCCGGCCTCGACGAGGACTACATCGGTACCCTGCCCTCCTATGCCGCGATCGCCTGGTACCACAACAAGCTGCAGAACAAGCCCGCTGACCTCAAGGCCTACCTGCAGGAAGTCCGGACCTTTGCCCGCGGCGACTTTGCCGAGGCTCTCCGCGAGGGCGACCAGATCTCGCCGGAACGCTACGACGCGATCGCGGCGAAGGTGGCCGGCTACACCGGACTCAGCGTGCAATACGTCAAGGACGCCCATCTGCGCATCAACCCGAGCCGCTTCCGTAAGGAGCTGATGCGAGACGACGGCGATATCCTGGGCCGCTACGATGCCCGCTTCGAGGGCACTGACGTCGACAACGCCGGCGAGTTTCCCGGCTACGATCCCTCCGACACCGGCATTACCGGCGCCTTCGTCTCCGCCTTCCACCACTACCTCACCACGGAACTCAAGTGGGAGACCACAGACACCTATAACGTCCACACCGAGTCCGAAGTGCCCTGGGATATGCACCATGTCATGCCCGGACAGCGAGGCTTCGGCGGGGGCGGGGGCGGGCGCGCATCGCTCCCGTATCTCGCCGGCGATCTGGCGGACGCCATGCGCAAGGACCCGAAGCTGAAGGTCCTTTCCGCCAACGGCTACTTCGATCTGGCGACGCCGTTCTTCATCACCGAGTACGACATCGCCCACATGATGCTGACCCCCGATCTGGCGAAGAACGTCAGCTTCGTCTACTACCCCTCCGGCCACATGGTGTACCTGAACGTGGATGCGCTGAAGATGTTCAAGCACGACCTGGCCGACTGGTACGCCTCGACCGGACACTGAACCCGGTCCCTTGCGGGACGATGCATGAAGGCGGCAGAACCCTGCCGCCTTTTCTTTCCGGTGCCGACTTCGCTCGCGGCAGGAAGCCCAGGTCCGATTCCTGAACGGGGAAGTGCATTCCGTTCCGGGAAGACGAGTGCAGAGTGGGTGCACGTTGCCGCGGCCACGATCCGGGACGGAGCTATGATCCTCTCGGAATGGGCGCGATAACAGGCAGATGGCGGGGCTGGCAGCTGATTGCCGCTCGGGGCACCTCCGCCGCAGCAGCATTGGTCATGGCGGCCGGATGGTGGCTGGGCGTGCCTGGTCACGCCATGCAGGCGTCAGGACCGGGAAACGCACCGCCCTCCACGGCAGACGACAAAAAGGGTGACCAGCCCCTCGGCAGCTATTCGCTGGTGATTACGGTTCTGGAACCGTCGGAGACCACCCACCTGCTCACGCCGTCTCCGTCCATCGCAGTGAATGGAGGGACCGAGCGCGAACCGGCGGACCTCAGCGGCGACACCACCGTGCCGGCGCAAATGGTCATCGATTCCTTCGGGACGCCGCGGGATGTATGTGTCGCAACGGTACCGAAACTGCATGGTTGCGACGCCCTGGACCGGACGGACCTCACCCTCCGCGATCCGAACACCATCGGATATCACATCGTCAGCCACGGGGCTGCCGTGACGCTGCAGGTGAACCTCGAAGTGCGCGACCTTCTGCCGCTCTCTCACGGGAGTGCGGAGATCCCCTGGCACGCGGGCGACGTGATCTTTGTGGCCGTGCCCAGGGCGACGCCGGCATACCGGTTTTTATCGGAGGTGCTGGTTGGCAGGTGGAACGACGAGGCCGTGGTCTTCGAGGTGGGAAAAGACCTGCCCCCCAGCGCAAAGAAGGCTCTGGAGGATCTCGGCGTCAAGCAGGATCTCGGCGATCATGTGCTCTACAGCTTTCGCGTGAAACCGCCCGGGAAGTAGCCGCAGCCACGACGTCGCGACCGCGGGCGGCGGCAGCAGCCGACGAGTGCTGCCGGTGGCGCTGCCATGCACCCGCACTGCCTCCAGCTTCAGCGCCGACCCGCGCCTATTCGCTGGTGTTGGCTCCCGGCGTGGAGTTGTCGAGGCCGGTGCCGCGCGGATCCGGCTGCAACGTCACCGGCTGCGTATAGGTCTGCCCGTCCACGGTCAGGCGCACCGTGTACTCACCCGGCGGCAGCGCCTCCGGTCCGCGGCGGAATCCCCGCATTCGGACCGGAGGCTTCATCGTGCCGGAGCACGCGTCGTGGCCCGGCTCGCTCTGTGCCGGACCGAAGAAACGCGGCTGCGGCAGATCGAGTGCATAGCGATGCATCCCGGGCTGCGCGGAAGGCGGCAGCTGCGCCGGCTCCTCCCAGATCGCCTCCACGTTGATCTTCTCCGTATCGATCGGCGGCACCTGCGTGTCGCTGGCGCCGCAGGCGCGGACCTGGCCCGTGCTGTCGACGAGTTCGATGCGCAGCGGCTGGGTTGGCGCAGTCTTCAGCCAGTAGTACGCCAGCACGCCGGGCGGAGGATTCATTTCCGTCGGCTCTTCATGCGGCAGGGGCGTGCCGTCCTGTCCGCTGGCCGGAACCGCCAGCGTTTCGCCCGGTTTGAAGAGGTACGCGTTCGCGGCCTCGATCTCTGCGCCTTTGGCGGCGATCTGGCGCAGCGCACTCATCTGATCCATCACCCAGAAACCTCGCCCGTGCGTGGCGATGTCGAGGTCGTCGCCGTGGACGATGATGTCACGCACCGAGGTGACCGGCATGTTGTTCTCGAGCGACTGCCAGTGATCGCCGTCGTCGAACGAGACGTAGACGCGCAGCTCGGTCGCCGCGTACAGCAGGCCTTTCGTCACCGGGTCTTCCTTCACGGAGTTGACGTAAGCACCATCGGGAATGCCGTCGACGACGTTTTGCCAGGTTTTGCCGCCGTCGTGCGTGCGGTAGATGTACGGCTTGTTGTCGGCCAGACGATGGCGATCTACCGAAGCGTACGCGGTCTCGACATCGAAGTGTCCGGCCTCGATCTGCGAGACCTTGCTCCATGCCGTCATCGCCGGCGGCGTGACGTCGGTCCAGGTCCTGCCGTCGTCGCGCGTCACCTGAATCAGGCCGTCATCAGTGCCGACCCAGACCGTGGTGGCGCTGAGCGGCGACGGGCTGATCGTATAGACCACGCCAAAGCGATCCGTCATCGCCTCGTCGATGTCCTTCGCCGTCACGGGATCGAGATTTGCAGGCACCGGCGGGTTGACGCGCGTCAGATCGGGACTGATCTTCTCCCAGGTCTTGCCGCGATCGCGGGTGCGGAAGACGAACTGGTTGGAGTAGTAGAGAGCGCCATCGGCGGGGGAGAAAACCTCGGGCAGGGTCCATGTCTTGCGGTCGGGATCATTGGGATCAGCGGGCGGCAGCGTGCCGCCGAGCGAAGCCTGCACGTTCAGCGCCTGGTTGCAGCGGCCGGCGCCGGCGCCGTAGAGGATGTTCGGCTCCGTCGGATCGGGCACGACGGTATCGCTCTCTCCGGCCAGACAGATTGGCTCCCAGTTGCGGAAGTCCAGGATGCCTTCTTTCGACCAGGTGCTCACGCGGACCGCGCCGCTGTCCTGCTGGGCGCCGTAGAGCCAGTAGGGGAACTGATGGTCCGCGGCGACGTGGTAGATTTCGGCCGTCGGCTGGTTGTACCAGGTGCTCCAGGTTTTGCCGCCGTCCACGCTGACGACGGTGCCCTGATCGCTCGAGAGCACCATGCGCCGGCCGTCGCGCGGATTCACCCACAGCTGGTGATAGTCATCGCCGCCGGGAGCGCTCTTAATGGGCGTGAAGGTCTTCCCGGCGTCGGTCGTCAAATAAGTGCCGGTGTTGATGACATAAGCCTTGTCTGGATTGTCGGGATCCACGGTCACCGACTCGAAGTACCAGCCGCGCCCCCAGAGACGCGTCTCGTTGTTGACCAGCCGCCAGGTCGCCCCTGCGTCGTCGGAGAGGTACACGCCGCCCTTCGGCGCCGGAGCCGGCTCCTTCGGTTTCTCGCCGCCAAAGCGCAGCGGCGGCGCCACACTGGCGCCCACGTCGTCCACGACCGCCCACAGGCGATTCGGATTGCCGGGTGCGACGGCGATGCCGATCTTGCCGACGAAGTTGTCGTCGGGCAGCCCGTTCGTCAACTTCTTCCAGTGGTCGCCACCATCGGTCGATTTATAGAGGCCGCTGCCCGGCATGTACGAGGGCGCGTACACCGACCAGGGCGGACGGCGCGTGGCCCACAACGATGCGTAGAGGACCTTCGGGTTCTTCGGATCGATGGCGATATCGATGGCGCCGACGTCATCGGGATCGGAGCTGTTGAAGAGAACCTTCTTCCAGTGCGCGCCGCCATCGGTGGAACGATAGACGCCGCGTTCCGGGTTGGCGTCATAGATGTGGCCCAGCGCGGCAACGTAGACGCGATTGGGATTGTTCGGATCGACGACGATGCGGCCGATGCGGCGGGTGTTCTCAAGCCCGATCTGCATCCAGGTCTTGCCGGCGTCGGTGGATTTGAACATGCCGATGCCGTAGGAAATCTGGCCGCGGACGTCCGGCTCGCCGGTGCCGACGTAGACGACGTTGGGATCGGAGGGCGCGACGGCGATGGCGCCAATGGAGCCGATGGGGATGCCCTGGTCGGAAATCGGCTTCCAGGTGCGGCCGTCGTTCTCCGTCTTCCACACGCCGCCGCCGACCGAGCCCATGTAGAAGGTGTCGGGTTGGCTGGGAACGCCGGCGACGCCGAAGGAGCGACCGCCGCGCATCGGGCCAACATCGCGCCAGTGCAGGCCTTCGAGCAGGCTCGCCGGATAGGGCTCCTGCGCGGTGAGCGTAAGCGAAGAGCAGAGGAGAACGAGCAGAACGGCGGGCGCAGAACGGCGGCAACGCAAACCCATCAAGAGGCTCCTGTCAGGGATTGGGGAAGCGAAGAACCACGTTAACACGTTCCCGCCGGGCTAATGGCTCTGCCAGACGTGCCGGTCCGCATCGATCTGCCGGATGAGCCTGGCGGCGATGGTGTTCTCATCGGCGAGCGACGGGTGCCAGTCGCAGGCGCCGAAGCGGAGGCCGTTGATGGGCACGAAGGCGATGCGCGGGTCGCCCTGCTTCCGGCGCTGCTCGACCACTTGGCGCGCTTCGGCTTCGATCTCGCCGTTGGCCATGTCGGTGGCCCAGACGATGATGTCTGCTTTGGGGTTGCGCGTGCGCAGATCGGTGAGAAAGCGCAGGTACGTCGCCTCGTAGTCGGCGTGGAGCTGGTCGCGGGTCTTCCAGCGCTCGCCGGGATTCAACGGCGTGGAGAAATCGTTCGTGCCGAGAGCGATGACCAGGACCTGCGGCTTCCAGGCGGGGTCGTCATACCGCTGCTGCTTGTCAAAGAGGATCCAGGGATACGCCTGCGGCAGCGTGTCGCCGGGTGAGCCGTTGTAGTTGCGCACGACGCCGCGGCCGGAGATGGCGTTGACCTGGTAGTCGGCGTCGTAGTGGCGGGCGACGATGGCGCCGAAGGCGGCGGTGTCGTCGGTGTTGGACCAGACCAGGCCGTTGGGGCACTCGTGCCGGGGAGAGAGGACGCCGTAGCCGACGGTATGGGAGTCGCCAATGAACTCGATCTGGCGGCGGCGCGGCTTCAGCCGGAGGGCCTTCTCGCCGAGGGGGATGGCGAAGCCGCCGAAGGTGTCGGGGCCAGCCTGGCTCTCGGTGGCGACAAAGACATCGATCTCGTGGCGGGCGCCGGTGAGGCCGTCGACAGCGTACACTCCCGGCTCGGGCTTGACGAGCGGCGCGGTGGGCTCTCCGTCGAGGACGACGTGGAGGATTTCGTCGCCGCGGACGATGCGGAAGTAGACGGCGGGACCGGCGAAGGCGGCGCGGAAATAGCTGCCGGGCCACTGCGAAGTGTAGTCCTTTGCGCCGAAGGCGGCCGAGGACGGCGCGGCGGTAACCAGCATGCGTCCGCCGATGGCCATCGGAAGGGGCTTGAGGGCGGGGAGCGAGGCGGCTTTGTGGACGGCGAGCGGGGCAGCGGGAGCGGCGGCAGCGAGGATGAGGGTGAGGGCGAGAGCAAGGCGAGAAGGGGCCGCTTTGTGGGGCATTCCCTGGACTATATAACGCACCAGGTCGGGAATAACGCGCCCGGGCAGGAAGCCTGGCTCGCCGGAACGAGGCGGGGAGATGTCACCTCCTCCGGGTTGGGATCATCGGATGAGTGGGGAGCCAGGAGCTGCGGCTCCGGCTGCCGCATCCTGACCATCGATGAAGCGAGGTACAGCTGCATGCAAACGCTACGGGAAGCCCTGCGCCAGGCGGAAGAACGCGGCGCCGCGATCGGACACTTCAACATCTCGGACCTCGTGCTGCTGAAGGCGGTCTTCACGGCGGCCAGGGATCTGGATTTGCCGGTCCTGGTGGGCGCGTCGGAAGGGGAACGAGGCTTTATGGGCGTGCGCCAAACGGCAGCGCTGGTGAAGAGCCTGCGCGAAGAGTTTGGCTTCCCGATCTTTCTGAACGCGGACCATACGCACTCGCGCGCCAGCGCGGAGGAGGTGGCGAAGGCGGGATTCGACTCGATCGTCTTCGACCTGTCGGCGCTGCCCTTCGAGGAGAACATCCGGCAGACGCGGGAGGCGGTGGAGGCGCTGAAGAGCATCCACCCGGGGATGCTGGTGGAAGGCGAGATCGGCGACATCGGGAGCGGCTCGGAGATTCACGAGACGATGACGGCGTCGGCGGCGGGACTGACGACGCCGGAACAGGCGCGGCAATATGTCGACGAAACGGGGGTGGACATTCTGGCGCCGGCGGTGGGTAATCGGCACGGCATGTCGCCGAGCATGGTGCGGGGCGAGACGAAGCAACACCTGGACATCGCACGGATTGGGGCGATCCGGAAGGCAGCCGGCGTGCCGCTGACGCTGCACGGCGGATCGGGCACCGACGATGAGGATTTCCGGCGGGCGATTGCGGCGGGGATCAGCATCGTCCACATCAATACGGAGCTGCGGGTGGCGTGGCGGCGGAGCCTGGAGGAGAGCCTGCGGAGCGACCCGAACGAGGTGGTTCCGTACAAGATTTTCCCGCCGGTGGTGGAGGCGGTGCGGGGTGTGGTCGAGTCGCGGATGGAGCTGTTCAGCGGAGCAGGGGTGGGGGTGCGGCGGAAGGCGAGCTGAACCTCGGGTTCGGGCCAGGGGTTTCGGGTTACGAGAGGGAGGGGGATCGACCCCTCCGTAAATTGCTGATTTTAAAGGATGTGGCTGAGTTTGGAACCCCCTTGTGTTGGCGAGAGAGTTAACGGCCTCCGAGGAGGGACCTCGCGGTTCGAGACCCAGGGGTGGGTACCCCCTCCCACCCGGGGGCGGCAAACCATTGCAGCTAGGAGACTTGCGGAGAGCCTGTTTAGGTGTGTGACAAGCTGCTGAAAACAAGCAGCTTCGCCGGAGCCCTGGGGGCGGGTACGGGTGACGGGTGACAGGCCCTTCCGCCGGCAATTCCCAAAGTCTCCAGTCTCCGGATCGCCGTGGCATATCGGCCGATGACCCATTCGACTCGCCGAGCGGGGCTGCTTAGTACACGTCGCGGAGGTACCGCTTTTGCTTCTTCATGTCGGCGAGGAATTCGGCGGCGTAGTCGGGACCGCGGCCGGAGTGGGTGGCGACGGCTTCAAGGAGCGCCGCTTCGACGTCGGGGGCCATGCGTTTGGAGTCGCCGCAGACATAGAAGTACGCGCCCGCGTCGAGCCAGCGCCAGAGCTCGGCGGAGTTCTCGCGGATGCGGTCCTGCACATAGATCTTGAACTTCTGATCGCGGGAGAAGGCGGTATCGAGACGGTCGAGGACGCCGTTGGAGAGCCAGTGCTCGAAGTCCTCGCGGTAGAGGAAGTCCTGGGAATAACGCTGGTCGCCGAAGAAGAGCCACATGGGCCAGTGGCCGACGCCAGCCTGCTTGTGCTGGAGGAAGGCGCGGAAGGGAGCGACGCCGGTGCCGGGGCCGACCATGATGACGCGCACGCCAGGGTCGGCGGGGAGGCGGAAGAGCTGATTGGAGTGGATGAAGATGGGGAGGCGGCCGCCCTTGGGGGTGCGCTCGCCGACGTGGGTGGAGCAGACGCCGAAGCGCTTGCGGCCGTGGATTTCGTATTTGACGACGCGGATGGCGAGGTCGATCTGGTCGGGGAGGAGGGCCTGGCTGGAGGCGATGGAGTAGAGGCGCGGGGCAAGGCGGGGAAGGATTTTGAAGAGCTGTTGCGGGTCGTTGAGGGTGGCGGGGGCGTGATCGAGGAGGTCGAGGAAGTCGCGGCCCCAGAGGTAGGCGTCGAGCTTTTCCTTGTTGGCGGCGATGTCGGAGAGCTCGGCGTTGCCGGTGTGTTTGGCCCAGGCTTTGAGGGTGGAGCCGGAGAGCTTGCCGATCATGAGCCAGGAGGAGAGGGCCTGGCGGAGGTCGAGGGGCTTGCCGTAGAAGTCGGTGACGGGCTCGTCGCCGGTGAGCTGGAGCCGCTCAAGGACGAGGTCGACGGCATCGCAGGCGTTGGCAGGGAGGATGCCGGCGGAGTCGCCGGGGAGGTAGGCGATGCCGGAGTCGGCGAGGTCGAACTCGATGTGGCGGGTTTCTTTTTCGGAACCGGAGCCGGTAAGGAGGCGGTTTTCGAGGACCGTGGCGGAGTAAGGATTGTTGCGGGACCAGACGGCCGGAGTGGTTTCCAGTGTGGCGGATTGTGGCGACGACATTCTCTCGAAGCCCCCTTGTGGACCCGCGGGCACTTCTATTGTATCGGGCTAAGGACAGAATGGCGGAGGTGCGGGAGGGGGGCGGTGATGAGGATCACCGGGGGAAAGGGGGACGGGTTACGGGGGGCGGCGGCGGGGGCGGGGGAATCGATTGCAATTGGGCGCGCGGGAGTATGAGCTTCTTGCTGTGGGGTGAACCTGGCCCCGCCGCACGCGGCTACGGCCTGCTCTACAGCGGCGGGGGGAGCCGGGAACACAAGGGCCCCGCGGCCGGGAACAGGAAACCAGGTACAAAATCCCGGCGGAATGCCGGTCGGCGGAAGGGATGCCGGCACGCCGTGCCGACGACGATCAGGAAGGCGGAAGCTCTGGGAAAACGGGAGCGCTCCGGCCGGAACCCGGGTCAGTGCTCGGTGTTGACCAGATGGTGAGCGATGGCGAACATGGCGAGCTCGAGACGGGTAGAGACGCCGGTCTTGTCGAAGATATTCGAGAGGTGGCGTTTGACGGTCTCTTCGCTGAGGCCGAATTGCTTGGCGATATCGCGGTTGGAGCAGCCTTCGACAATGCAGCCGACCACCTCCATCTCGCGGGGGGTGAGGCCGAAGGTCTTGCGGTCGGGAACGGAAGCCTGCTGCATGAGGTCGTGGAGGGCGCCGACGAGATTGACGACGCGCTTGCCTCCAATCCAGTAGTCGCCGCCGGCGACGGCGCGGATGGCGGCGGTGATGTGGTCGGCGACGGCATCCTTAATCACGATGCCGCGGGCGCCGATCTGGAGAGCCTCGATGATCTGCTGGGTGGAGATGGTGCTGGTAAGGAGGATGATTTTGACGGAAGGCGAGCCATTCATGATGGCGCGCATGGCCTCGATGCCGGGCAGGCGGGGCATATAGACGTCGAGGAGGAGAATGTCGGGGAGCAACTCGAGGGTCTGGGTGATGGCTTCATCGCCGTCGGAGCATTCGCCGATGACGTCGAGGCCGGGCTCGGCCTGGAGCATGTTGCGGACGCCGATGCGGATGACGGGGTGGTCGTCGGCGATGAGGATGCGGATGAGGGGTGAGGCCTTCGAGGGTCGAGTGGGAACCGGGCGTGCAGACCTTGTCGGGGTGTTCATGCGTTGAGCCTCTGTTTCAGGATAATGGCGGCGAAACGGCATTGAGATTCCATCTCGTCCAGTTTGCGCAGCCGATCATCAGGATCGTTAACACCGGATTCAAGGATGGCGGCGGCGCGGGAAATCTGGAGGGCGCCGACCATCGACGCGCCTCCTTTGATGGTGTGAGCTTCTTTGCGGATGGTTGCGGGGTCGGCATGGCGCATGGCGGCGATGCGCTGATGGGTGTCATTGAGGAAGACGGTGAAGATTTCATCGAGGCCGTCGGGGTCGATGGCGCGGCGGAGGCGCTCGAAGATGGCGGAATCGAGGATGGCGTCTTCTTTGGGGTCGTGGCCGGCGGCAGACGCCGGGGGATCGACGGGGACAGGACGGCAGGCAAGGGCGGTGCGCAGGCTTTCCGGAGAGAGGGGCTTTTTAAGGACGGCGTCGTAGCCGTCGAGGTGGGGCGGCGGGGAGGCGCTCATGGCGAGGAGGAGGGCCTGGGGAGCGGCCCGGCGGAGGGAGCGGGCAAGGTCGGTGCTGCTGAGGCCGGGCATGCGCAGATCGGCGAGGATGCAGTCGGGCGGATCGGCGGCGGCAAGGTCGAGGGCCTGAGCACCGCTTTGCGCCTGGCGGACGACGCAGCCTTCCGATTCGAGCAAAACCGCCGTAACCGCGAGACTGACCGGGTCGTCGTCGACGGCAAGGATACGGCGGGGAGTGGGGGAAGGCCCAAAATCCATGTCGGTGACGATTTTACACATGGATTGCGACCGATTCACGAGGCATTTGCAGAGTATTAACTGGATGTTCGTGGTTCCTTCGTACGCTGCAGGCCATGAAGGCAAGATATACGATTTTCACGATTTTTCTGGCAGGCCTGTTCTTCATTGGTTCGGAGGTCGCACACGCTCAATATGAGGACGGCAGCCTCGTGGGAACGATCCGCGATTCCAGCGGAGCGGTCGTTTCCGGAGCAACAGTCAGCGCCACCAACACGGCGACGGGGATCACAGCGAAAACGACGACCACGGGGGAAGGCGACTACGAGTTCCCTTCCCTGCGGACCGGGGTTTACACGATAACCGCAACGGCGAAGGGTTTTGCCCAGGCAGTGGCGCAGGACATCACGATTTCGGTGGGCAGCCGGCAGCGCATCGACCTGAAGCTGGCGCCGGGGCAGACCACGACGACGGTGGAAGTGAGCGATGTGGCGCTGCAGCTGGAGACCGATTCGAGCCAGCGCGAACAGACGATCACGAACTACCAGAGCGAAGCGCTGCCGCTGGTGAGCCGGAACTTCTCCGATTTACTGGCGCTGGTGACGGGGTCGCGGCAGGCGCCGACGGCGGCCACGACGAGCTCGATCTCGAGCCTGGTGCGCGAGGGCGCGTACAACGTGAACGGCCAGCGGAGCATGTTCAACAACTTTTTGCTGGACGGGATGGACAACAACGCCTACGGGGAAAGCAACCAGGGGTTCGACAACCAGATCATTGCGATCCCTCCGGACTCAGTGGCGCAGTTCAGCGTGGTGACGAACAACGAGAGCGCGGAGTACGGGCGGGGTTCGGGGGCGACGATCAACGTAGCCTCGGCGAGCGGGACCAACGCGATCCACTTCACGCTGTACGAGTTCCTGCGCAACACGGATCTGAACGCGGCGGGATTTTTCAAGCCGAACATTGTGAGCAACACGGGCAAGGTGACGCCCTTCCAGGAGCCGGCCTTCAACCGCAATCAGTTCGGGATGAACTTCGGCGGCCCGATCATGAAGGACAGGCTGTTTTACTTCCTGGACTACGAGGGATTCCGGCAGACGCTGACGCCGCTGAGCGTGCTGACGCTGCCGACGCAGAACGAGCTGAACGGCATCCTGGTGGTTCCGGTGCGGAATCCCCTGACGGGGACAACGTATGCGGCGGGCACGGCGATTCCGTCGACGGCGTACGACCCGCTGAACGCGCAGGTGGTGAACTACTTCAAGAAGATTCCGCTGCCGCAGGCCGGGCTGGCGACCACGGGTCTGAACTCGAACGACTACTCGGTGGAGGCGCCGTTCACCGACTATTCGGACAAAGGCGATCTGCGGCTGGATTATCAGCAGGACGCGAACAGCTCGTGGTTCCTGCGGGTGAGCGACCGGAAAGAGACGGGCGTGAACCACGTAACGATCCCGCTGCCGCTGGACGGGCAGACAAACGGGACGATCCGCATTCTGGATCAGCAGGTGGCGCTGGGCTACAACCATCTGTTCGGGGCGAACAAGATCGTGGATGCGCGGCTGGGGCTGTCGCGGACGAAGGCGGGCAAGTTCAACCTGTCGATCGGCGACAATGCATTTTCGATTCCGGGGCTGCCGTCCAATCCCATCGTGGCGGGCGGGTTGCCGTCGGAGGGGATTACCGGCTTCACGGGTTTCGGGCGGCAGAGCACGAATCCGCAGTGGCAGGACCCGGCGCTGCTGGATCCGAAGGTGAACTTCTCATGGGTGAAGGGAAATCACTCGCTGAAGTTCGGCTATGAGTACGAGCACGTGTGGATGGCGGTAAACGATAACAACCCGCTGTACGGATCGTGGACCTACGGCGGCGGCTACAGCCTGTGCGACGCGACGATTTCGGCCAGCTGCGCGACGACGGCCAGCGGCGGAGCGGCGCCGACGGCTCCGGTGTCGGACACGTACTGGGCAGATTTTCTGTTCGGGACGACGAGCAGCTATCAGCTGGCGAACTATTTCGTGGTGCACCTGCGGCAGAGCCTGGACAGCACCTATGCGCAGGACGACTGGAAGGTGGCGCCGAAGCTGACGCTGAATCTTGGGTTGCGGTGGGAGTACGGCTCGCCGTATTCGGAGTGGAAGAATTACGTTTCCAACTGGGATCCCTCGTCGCAGACGGTGCTGACGATCACGCCGGGCGCGGTGGCGGGGAACGGCATCACGCCGGTGCACCCGGGCGGCGTATACGGCAGCACGCTGGTGAATCCGGACCTGACGGATTTTATGCCGCGGATCGGGTTCGCCTACGCGCCGTGGGCGAAGACGGCGATTCGCGGCGGATTCGGCACGGGGTATGTGCACTACACGCGCGCCGGGTCGGGCGACATTCTGCCCATCAACGCGCCGCAGGCGCAGTTCGCGGTGGTGACGCAGATCAAACCGACGACGACGAATCAGTGCTCGACGCCGCTGCCGGCGCAGATCATCGCGACCGGATCGACGACGCCGAGCTGCTACGCGGCGGCCAGCCAGGGATATCCTTCGGGGCTGGTGACGGCGTTCAACCCGGCGACGGACAACATCACGTGGATTCCGAAAGACCGGCCCGACAGCTACGTGGAAAGCTACTTCCTGAGCTGGCAAGAGCAACTGGCGAAGAACTCGCTGGTGGACATTGCTTACGTGGGCAACCACGGGCTGCATCTGGAAGGGTTCATGAACGGGAACCAGAAGAATCCGGCGAACGGATTCGCGCGGCCGTTTGCGAACTGGCCGAGCGACATCACGGAGGCGTACAACGAGTTCTTCTCCAATTACAACGCGCTGGAGGTACGGTACGAGCAGCGCGCGGTGGCGGGGCTGACGCTGCTGAACTCGTTTACGTGGGAGCACTCGCTGGACAACGCGTCAGCGTCGCTGGAAGGCAACACGCCATCGCCGCAGAATGCGTTTAACATCCGCGGGGATTATGCGCAGTCGGACTACAATCTGCCGGTGGCGGACACACTGAGCCTGGTGTACGAGATGCCGTTCGGGCGGGGGCGGCACTACCTGTCGCACCTGAACGGAGCCGAGGACGCGCTGCTGGGGGGATGGCAGATCAGCGCCATCAACACCATGCAGGGCGGGACGCCGTTCAACCTGACGTACACGCCCAATACGGCGCAGCAGGTGTCGCAGCAGATTTCGGCGACGTATCGCGGCGCGAACGAGTACCGGCCGGACGTGGTGCCGGGCGCGAAGGTGACGCAGGGACGCAGCTCGCGCGCGGCGAATACGGGGTACGTGAACTACATCAACTACGCGGCGTTTGTGCTGCCGCCGGTGAAGGACGCGGCGGGCGACGCGCTGAGCCCGTTCGGAGATGCATCGCGGAATCCGGGGCGGACCCCGGCGTTCTACGAGACGGACCTGGACGTCAACAAGAGGTTCACAACGCCGGTGGAGCGCCTGAAGGTGGAGTTCAGAGCCGAGGCGTACAACCTGTTCAACCATACGAATCTGTATCTGCCAAACACGATCAGCGGAACGCAGGGAACGACGACGCAGACGCTGAATGTGGGCGCGACGCCGGGGTTGTCGGCGATCAGCGGCGGGGTGCCGACGGCGGGCGGACAGATTTCGAGCACCTTCGAGCCGAGGATTCTGCAGTTCGCACTGAAATTGATTTACTGACTGCCAGCAGGAGATCTTCGAGGGAGCCGCGCGCGCGGCTCCTTTTATTTGGCCGTGAAAGGGCGGGAAAGAGGGATGGAATCGGCGCAGGACGCAGTGTAAAGTGGGCGGCAAATGGATTCGCGGGAAGCAAAGGAACTACAGGCGGAGATCGCCGCGCTGCGCGGGCGGGTGTGGCGGCTGGAAGAGACGCTGAAGGACCGCGGGATTCCGGCAAAGGAAGACGCGGACGCGGGGACGACGCGCGTTGCTGTGGCCGGGCCGGTTGGGCAGGGAGCGAGTGGTTCAGAGGCGAATGTTCCCCCAGCGGCCGGGATCAGGGCTGGTGAGCCGGCTTCGGTTGCGGGAGACCTGGCGGCGAGCGCGGCGCTGCGGACGAGTGCGGGCGAGAGCGGGCCGGGCGTGCGGGTTGCGGTGCCCGCGCCGCAATTCGCCTCGGTGGAGCCGGGGAGTGCGGACAGCGAGGTGTCGCTGGAGAGCCGAATCGGGTCGCAGTGGTTCAACCGCATCGGCATTCTGGCGGTTCTGATTGCGGCGGCGTGGTTCCTGAAGCTGGCGATCGACAACCACTGGATCGGGCCGCTGGGGCGGGTGCTGATCGGGCTGGTGGCGGGTGCGGGGCTCGTCGCGTGGTCGGAGCGCTTCCGGACGCGGGGGTACAAGGCGTTCTCGTATTCGCTCAAAGCTGTGGGCAGCGGCGTTTTGTACCTCTCGCTGTGGGCGGCGTTCTCGCTGTACCACCTGGTGGACTCGGGCGTGGCGTTCGCGGCGATGATCGCGGTGACGGCGTTCAACGGATTTTTGTCGTGGGTGCAGGACGCGGAGCTGCTGGCGCTGTACGCCATTGTGGGCGGCTTCTCGACGCCGCTGCTGCTGTCGACGGGCGAGAATCACGAAGTCGCACTGTTCACGTATTTGCTGTTGCTGGATGCGGTGGTGCTGCTGCTGGTGGCGCTGAAGCCGTGGTCGCGGCTGCTGTGCGCGGCGTTTGCCGGGACGGTGTTCTTCTTCGCGAGCTGGTCGTTCGGGTATTACACGCAGGACGAGTTCGGGACGACGGCGTTTTTCCTGGCGGTGTTCTTCCTGGTGTTTGCGTGGGCGCCGCGGCTGGTGCGGCTGCAGGCAGAGGACGGCGGGTTGCACCCGGGATGGGACAACCTGGCGCTGGTGGTGGTTCCGCTGGCCAACGCCGGGCTGGGATTCCTGGCGTTTTATCTGATGCTGGAGGGCGCGGGCAGCGGAGGAGCGACGCCGTGGGTGGCGGTGGCGTTTGCGGCCTTTTACCTGTTGCTGTTGCGGTGGCCGGCGCGAGGAGCGATCCACGGCAGCGCGGAGGCGACGGCAGCGCTGCATCTGACCATTGCGGTGGTGTTCCTGACGCTGGCGATTCCGCTGAAGACGCAGGGGCGGTGGATGACCATCGGGTGGCTGGCGGAGGGTGCGGCTCTGGTGTGGCTGGCGCGGCGGATCGAATCGAAGCTGCTGACGGTGCTGGCCGTTCTGTGCCTGGCGATGGGGCTGATTGCGCTGGTGGCGGTGAATCCGCCGGCGTCGCTGACGCCGATTTTCAACGAGAGATTCGGGACGTATCTGTTCGCGATTGCGGTGTGCGGCTTGGTGGGGTGGCTGGCGGCGCAGGCGGCGGGAGGCGCGGCGGAGGCGGCGATTTCCTGGGCGGGCCTGGCCGGGGGGGCGGCGCTGGCCGTGAACGCGCTGATCCTTCTTGCTGTGGGCCTGGAGATTCACAACTACTGGTGGGCGCTCGAGTGGCGCGGCGACTGGACGCTGATGCAGAACTACCGGATGTACGCGCAGTTCACGTATTCGGCGTTCTTTATGCTGTTTGGGGCGGCGCTGCTGACGGTGGGATTCTGGCGGAGGACGGCGTTTCTGCGCTGGCAGGCGCTGGTGCTGCTGGCGGTAGCGATCGGGAAGGTGTTTACGGTGGACGTGAGCGCGCTGAGCCAGGGGTACCGGATCCTGAGCTTTCTGGGGCTGGGGGCGCTGCTGCTGGCGGTGAGCTTTGTGTATCAGAGGGACTGGCTGAATCTGCGCAAAGCGGCGGTCCGATAGCAAGGAGAAAGAGTGAGGGGGGCTGAGTGCTGAGGTTGCGGCGCGCGGTGGTGGTGGTGGTGCTGGGGCTGGCCGTCCAGGCCTCCGATGGGAGCGCGGCACAGAACGGGGCCGGGGCGGGGGCGACTCCGGAGATGCGGTATTTCCGATATGAGCGGGGAGTGGCCGTTCCGGCCGGCAAGACGGGGCAGACGTGCGCAGTGCTGGATGCGGGCATCTTTGCGCATGGGTCGCCGGGGCTGGCGGACGTGCGGCTGTATCGCGGCTCGGGATCGGATGCCCAGGAGAC
>DATJNE010000217.1:0-9425 GCA_035508305.1 Acidobacteriaceae bacterium
TGGCTCCTGATTCCGCTCCCCCGTGCCGCTGCTCTCGCCCAGCGCCTTGCGCTCCCGGTCCGCCTCAAACGGCGACGGCCGCGTCGCTCCCGGCGCCGACGCCCGTACATGTCCGGCAACCGGGACTCTTTCTCCGTTCCCTGCGCCCTGTGCCCTGAGCCCGGCTCCCTCACTCGTGCCCTGTCCTCTACCCTGTACCCTGGACGCTGGACCCTGTCCGGCTCCACTCAAAATTTCTTCAATCGGCAGCAGCCGCTCCAGATGCACCAGCTTCACCAGCCCCAGCTCCAGATGGAACCGCTGCTCCTGCCGGTAATTCATCTCGTCGAAGGTCCGCAGCATCACCTGCAGGAAGCGCGTCAGGTCCTCTTCGCTGAACAGCACCGCCGAGCGCATCGCCCGCGCCCGCTCATCGGCCGAAATCTGCAGCAGGTCCGAATTCTCTCCGCCTACCTTCGCCATCAGCGCATTCCGCAGATACCGCACGAACTGCCGCGCCAGCGCTGACGCGCTGTTCCCCGCATTCAGCAGCGTGTTCAGTTCCTCCACCACCGCCGCCGTCTGCCCCGCGGCGATCTGCTCCATCAGGCGCTCGAACACCGTGTTCGGCACCGACCCCATCAGCTCGCGAATCTGTTCTGCGGCCAGATTCGCCTTGCCGTTCACCAGTGGGGCCGACGCAATCGCCTGGTCCATGATCGACAGCGCATCCCGCATCGACCCATCGCCCGCCTCGGCCAGCAGCGCCAGCGCCGCGTCCTCCCCGTCGATCTGCTCCTGCGCCGCAATCGTTTTCAGCTGCGCCAGGATGTCGTCGTATTTCACCGCATGAAAGCTGAAATGCTGGCAACGCGACCGGATCGTCTGCGGAATATCCTCCGGCTGCGTCGTCGCCATCATGAACACGACGTGCTCCGGCGGCTCCTCCAGCGTCTTCAGCAGCGCGTTGAACGCCGCATCGGTAATCTGGTGCGCCTCGTCCAGAATCCAGATTTTGTACTTGTCCCGCGCCGGCCGGTATCGGGCCGCTTCGCGCAACTCCCGCACTTCGTCGATGCCGCGATTCGTCGCCGCGTCGATCTCCAGCACATCCACCGAGTTGCCCGCCCGAATTTCTGCGCACGAGTCGCACACCCCGCACGGTTCCTGATCCGGTCGCTTCGCATCGCCCACCGCCGTCCGGCAGTTCAGCGCCTGCGCCAGAATCCTCGCAATGGTCGTCTTCCCGATCCCGCGATGCCCCGAAAAGATGTACCCATGCGCGACCCGCCCCTGCTCCAGCGCATTCACAAGCGTGCGCGTGACATGCTCCTGCCCGGCGACGTCGGAGAATTTCTGGGGACGGTATTTCCGTGCGAGTACCTGGTAGGCCATTCCGAATGCTTGATTGTATCGCGCACGCTGCCGCGCATTTTCCCCAAGCGTCCCTCCCGCCCCGGGCGCCGGCCCTGTGCGAAACCGGGGGCAATTCTGCCCGCCGGCCAACCCTCTTTGCGTCCGGCGCGCTCTTCCTTCTTCCTTTCCAGCGGTTGCGCGCCGAGTTTCCCACCGCCAATATTTGTCCATCCCCTCTCAAAAACCGCACAGTTCTTCGCATCCTGATGTAAGATGTCCAGAAAAATAATGCCGGTCGTTCCCGGCGAAGTTCAATCTGAAGCATTTTCTGGTTCTCTCCAGGAGCTGTTCCTCAGCAGTCCCTCGGAGAAAAATTCAGAGCCAAACTAAACCTGCTGGAGTGGGATCTTGTATCTTTTCGATCGATCGATCCGATTCGTCAACGGGTTTCTCCTGAGTTATGGGCCTGAAGCCATCAAACGGCGCCTGTGGGAGAAACAATATAGTGGTCCCAAGTGGCTCTTTCGCGACCACACTTCCGGGGACCGTCTTTACCTCCACCTCGAGAAACATGCCCGCCATGGCAACATTCTCGATCTCGGCTGCGGTTCCGGTAACACCGCGGCCGAACTGGCCGACTCCGCTTACGAGTCTTACGTCGGTGTCGACATCTCTGAAACAGCTCTGGAAAAGGCCAGGAATCGCTCCAGGGAATGCGGACGTGAAAACAAAAACCAGTTTATTCGCGCCGACTTCCTTACCTGGAAACCTGTCTTCTCCCAGAAGTTCGACGTCATCCTCTTCCGCGAATCCATGTACTTCGTCCCCGTGCAGAAGATCAGGGATTTTCTCCTGCACTACGCGCAGTACCTTCGCGAAGACGGCGTTTTCATCGTCGGCCTCTATCTCGCCAACAAGCAAACCCGCCGCGACAAGGCCCGGCCTACCAGCATGTTGCGCATCATGGAAAGCGAGTTTGATGTCGTGGAGAAACGCGAAATCGATCACGCAGCCCGGCCCACCATTATCGTCTTTCGCCCCAAACGCGAAGTCGCCGATTCCGTCCAACGCGTCAGCTGACGTTTCCCGCCCCTTTCCCCCAGGGCGGCGCAAACTGACGGACCCATCGGGAGTCTCTCGCGCGTAAACGCCCATGATGTCCGCCCCCCTCCTCTATCGCCTCGCCACGCCCGCCGATATCCCCCACCTCGGCCCGCTGATCGAGGCTTCCATCCGTGGCCTGCAAACCCGCGACTACTCCCCCTCGCAGATCGAGCAGGCCATCGGCACCTGGCTTGGCCTCGATACCCAGCTCGTCGCCGATCAAACCTACTTCGCCGTCGAAGTCCCCGCCGCTGCCAACCCCGACCGCCTCCCCACCATCGGCGACCTCGCCGCCTGTGGCGGTTGGTCCCGCCGCAAAACCCCCTACGGCTCCGACCACCGCCCCAACCGCGACGACTCCTTCCTCGACCCGCGCACTGACGCGGCCAAAATCCGCGCCTTCTTCGTCCATCCCGCATGGGCGCGCCGTGGCATCGGCTCCCGCATCCTTCAACTCTGCGAGCAGGCCGCGCAGGCCGAAGGCTTCACCCGCTGTGAGATGGGCGCCACCCTCACCGGCATCCCGCTCTACCGCCACCACGGCTACTCCGAGCAGGAACGCGTCGATCTCCCCCTCGCCAACGGCGAA
The DNA here is from genome assembly GCA_035508305.1 of Acidobacteriaceae bacterium. Classification (GTDB taxonomy): domain Bacteria; phylum Acidobacteriota; class Terriglobia; order Terriglobales; family Acidobacteriaceae; genus Palsa-343. The sequence goes on from DATJNE010000217.1 coordinate 3,029, forward strand.
TCTCTCCCCATCGTCCGCATGACTAAACAACTCTAGCCGCCCCTCCCCTTCCGCAGGAGGCTGCATCGATGGGGTAGAATCCCTCGAATCAAAGGAGCCGGCGCGTGAAGTCTCCAATGCAGACCCTGCTGCTTGCCGCCCTCTTCGGTCTGACGTCTTTGCTTCCGGCTCAACAGCCCGGCCCATCGGCGCGACTGACCTTTGAGGTCGCTACGATTCGTCCGGCGCAACCCGGAGAAACCGACGGCGGCATTCGTCCCTTACCCGGCGGCCAGGAATACTGGGCCCGGAACGTGCCGGTGAGGCTCATCATCAGCCTCATGTACAAGGTGCCGCTCCGTCAGGTCATCGGCGGCCCGGACTGGGTGCAGAGCGATCTCTGGGACATTGAAGCGAAAGCCGACCACCCCACCAACCTCGACGATCTCCACGTGATGTTTCGGAACCTGCTCCAGGACCGCTTCAACCTGAAATCCCACATCGAAACAAGGCAGGGGCCGGTCCACGCGCTGACCGTGGACAAAGGCGGTGTAAAGATGCATCGCGATCCCCAGGGCGAGTCGTCGGGCGGCAACTATCCCATCGATGCACAGGGCCGGGGCAAGTTCACCGGAACCCGCGTCACCATGACATACCTGTCCTATTGGCTGGGGCTGATTCTGCGGGGTGACGAGCGGCCCGTGCTTGACCAAACCGGCTTAACGGGAACCTGGGATTTCAGCCTCGAGTTTCTCCCTGAGCTCCCCCCAATGTCTCCAGAGAACAGTTGCCCCCGGACCTGGCGGACAAGCCATCGCTTTTCGACGCACTCCCCGAGCAGCTTGGGTTGAAGCTGCAGCCGGAGCGGGGTCCCGTGGAATACTTCGTCATCGACCACATCGATCGGCCGTCGCCCAACTGAGGAGTCGGGATCCACGCTCGCCTCGGCGACTTCGCGCTCTGACTGCGCGAACGCTGCACGTCCCCCAACTCACGACCGCTTCTTCCCAGCCTTTTTCCTCCGCTTCTTCGCCCGCCGCCTCAGTTCCTCCGGCGAATACATGCTCCCCCGGCACTTCGCCGACCCGCAGTTGCACCGCGCCTCATCGTCATCGCCGTCGTACAGGAAGTAGTCGTATACCAGTTCCTCGCCGGCCCTGATGTTCCGGATCGCCATGATCCACACCCGCCCGTCAATCTCCTCCGTCTCGCAGTTCGGCTCGCACGAGTGGTTGATGAACATCGCCGTCCCGTGCCCATCGATCACCGTCCGCCCGTCCCCCACCCCGAACAAATACGTGGTCGGCGAGTTCTCGTACTTCTCATCCGCCACATCCTTGGGGATGCGCGGCCCCGTGTACTCCACCACCTTTGCGCCCTTGCGGATCGGCGCCATCGTGTAGCACCCCGCCGCGTGAATCGCCGAAGAACGAATAATCAGAGTCATTCCCACCACAATACCAATCCTCGCACCCTCCCTCGCCGCAATTCCGGCGTCTAAAATGGAAGCAATGCCGCGCCTGCTCGTCATCGCCGGAACCCTCCTCGCGCTGGCCCTGCCCCTCGCCGCCCAGCAGCAGGACAATTCCAGCCAGCAGCAGCAGAATCCTCCTGCCCCGACCGGCACGCAGCCCAGGAAAGATCAGAAAGATCAGCCGAAAAAGAGCGCTGCCCAGGCGAATCCATTCCCTCAAGCCCAGTCCGAGGCGGCTGCTGAGAAAGCTCAGCAGCCCGACTCCACCTCGGCTCCCGACGCCCCGCAGCCGAGCTCCTCACCCGATTCTCCCCAGCCCAAAGCCACGCCCCCGGCCGGCGCCCCAACTAAAACTTCCGACCAGAACCCGTTCCCCGAAGCGGAATCCGAAAGGGCCGCACGTCAGGCCCGGCAACAGCAGAATCCGCCCGCTCCTGGTCCCACCCGGTCTCCCGACGATCAGAGCTACAGCTCCAGCCATGTCCAGGGCCTCGAGGCGCCGCCCAGTACCGACGAACAGCCTCCGGCCAATCTCCCGCCCTCGCCTCTGCCCTACAATCCCAAACTCGCAAAGAAAGACGCCAACGTCGGCGACTTCTATATGGAGTCCGGCGACTGGAGGGGTGCCTATGACCGCTTCCTTGAAGCCAACCGCTCCGACCCCGGGAATGCCGAAGCCGTCTTCGGCCTCGCCGAATCCGCGCGCCACCTCGGCCACCGCGACGAGGCTCTTCGCAACTACCGCCTTTATCTCAGCGCTCTTCCCAATGGCCCCCATGCCAAAGAAATCCACAAAGCGCTTAAAGAGATGGGCGTCGAGCCCTGAGCGGCCCTCCGGCCTGCAGCTGCGTTCAGTGGTATAGTTCCCTCAAAATCGGACCCGCGTTCGAGGCTCGCGTATGCATCCCGTTCTGCAGCAGGTCTTCGATTCTTACCATGCCGACTTGTCCGGCAAGCCTGCCGCGTGGTGTCAGCTCCACCCTCTCCAGAACCAGCGCCTGTGGTCCGCCCAGGATCTCGTCGAGCACCTCGCGCTCACCTTCCGCAGTACCAGTCGCGTCCTCGAGAAGCGGCTCGAGCGCGGCCGCCCCACCTCCGACCACAGCTCGCCGGCGCAGTGGCTCCTCCAGCTCATGATGCTTTCCTTCGGTCGCATGCCCCGTGGCGCTCCGGCTCCCGTCTTCGCCCGGCCAGACCAGCTCCACTGGCCTTCGATGAACGGCGACGAACTCGTCGATCTCCTCCGCCAGGAAATCGATCAGATGGATGCGCTCCTCGACCGTTGCCGCCAGCGCTTCGGCCTCCAGCGCGTCGCCTCCCACTTCATCCTCGGCCCGCTCCGCCCCGACCAGTGGCGGCGCTTCCACGTCATTCACCTGCGCCACCATCTCGGTCAGCTCCGCCGCCTCGAGCACGCTGTCGGCCAGCCCGCACCACAAATAGCCGCCTCCGCACGCGCCTGACTCGCGGCTTCCTGCTTCTCGCTCCTTCTTTTCAGCTCCTGCCTCCTCGCTCCCGGCTGTTCTTAGTACTTCGACTTGATCGCGTACGTCAGCCCCATCGTGAACTGGAACGAATTCCGCTTGGTCGGCGGCGCCGTCACCGGGGGATCGTTCAGGTAGCTGTCCAGCGTTCCCAGGCTGAAGCTCAGATTCTTGTACGCCGGGAACGCAAATGTATCCGTCTCCGTTGCCGAATACGCGCGCGGCGTGTTGTATGCCGGAATAAATCCCACGTCCTGCGTATACGTCACCAGCTTCAGCTTCAGCAGATAATTCGCCGCGAACGTCGATCCGATCAAATTCTGGCTCGAAGGCGTGCCAGTGATAAATCCCTGCTTCTCGTACTGCACCGTCGCTTTCAGATCCCCTTCCTGCTTTGGCGTCTTCAGCACCGTCCAGCCCAGCCCGCCGCCGTAAATCTGCTGCAGGTCGAGGTCCTGGCCGTAATTGTGATCGAAGGCCGCCTGCCCCAGTCCGAACATCCGTGAGGAGAAATACTCGTCGCGCTCCGCATCGAAGTGCAGAATCGACGACTTCGTGCTCGTCGAGGGCGTGAACACCCCCCCGCTCGTATAGCTCGGCTGCGTGATCTTCCCGAACGATCCCGCAAAATCAAACGACGTCCGGTTGCGCGGATCCAGCCACGTCACCGTCGGCACCACCCGCACCAGCCCCACGCTGCCCGACACCGCATAGGAATCCTGGGTTGCGCTCACCACCGTCGCCCCGGCCGTCGCCGCCCCGTTCCATCCCTTCAGAAAACCCGGCGAATGGTTCAGCTGCTTGTCCAGTAACGCGGCGTCCACGATCACCTCCGCGTTCTTCGTCGGGATCGGCGCAATCGTCGCCCCGCTCTCCGGATGCAGCGTCACTAGGCTGCTGCTCGCCTCGATGGTGCCCTTGGGAAGAGCCAGCGCCGCGTGCTTGTTGCGCTTCTTCATTTCCGGCGTCATCACCGCAAACACCTGAGAGGTCTCCAGCGACTTGATGTTCGCCCACTTCACCGTCAGGTCGCCCAGCGGGCCGCTGTGGAACGTCACCGTCCCCCCCGCCTCCTGTACCAGCTTCCCGTGGAGGATGTCGCCGTTGCTCAGCACCAACGTGTCCGGATCCGTGCTCTTATCCGCTCCCTGGCCCCGCACACACAGGGGCGCCGCCAGCAGCAGCAGCGGGAGCACACGAACGCAAAAACGATAAAGACGGAGCTGACTCATAGACCGAGGTCCTCCTGAATCCAAAAATGATCTGATTGAAAGATTGCTTTCCTCAACTGCGATGCGACGCGCACGTCCTCTTGTTGCAGCCTCGCTGGACGCGCCACCCGAATTTCGCTCACAATAAAAGTATGCCGATCACCCGTGAACAGGCCCTCGACTATTTCCGTTCCGACGATCTCATCGGCCTGGGCATGGAAGCCAACGCCATCCGCAACCGTCTTCACCCGGAAGGCGTTGTCACCTACATCATTGATCGCAATATCAACTATACAAATTTCTGCACCGAATACTGCACCTTCTGCGCTTTTTACCGCCCGTTGAAGGGCAAGCTGGCCAGTGAAGGCTACATCCTCGACTTCGAGACCATCTACCACAAGATCGCCGAAACCCTCGAAATGGGTGGCACCGGCGTCCTCATGCAGGGTGGTCTTCATCCCGATTTGAAAATCGAATGGTTCGAGCGTCTCCTGCGCGGCATCAAACAGCGCTTCCCGCAGATCTGGCTGCACTGCTTCTCAGCCTCGGAAATCCTCGCCATCGCCGAATACAGCGATCTCTCCGTGCGCGACACCATCGTCCGCCTGCGTGACGCCGGCCTTGATTCCATCCCCGGCGGCGGCGCCGAAATCCTCGATGACGAGGTCCGCCATCGCATCGCCCGCCTCAAATGCTCCACCGAAGACTGGGTCCTCGTCCACCGCACCGCTCATCAGCTTGGGCTTCGCACCACCGCCACCATGATGTTCGGCGTCGACGAAACCCTCGACCAGCGCGTCAACCACTTCGAAGTCATCCGTCGCCTCCAGGATGAAACCGGCGGATTCACCGCTTTCATCCCCTGGAGCTTCCAGCCCAAAAATACCGCCCTCGGCGGACGCGGCTGGGAAGAAGCCACCGCCGTCGACTACCTCAAAGTGCTTGCCATCTCGCGCCTTTATCTCGATAACATCGAGAACGTGCAGTCCAGCTGGGTCACCCAGGGCCTCAAGGTCCTCCAGCTGGGTCTCCGCTTCGGCGGCAACGACGTCGGTTCCGTCATGCTCGAGGAAAATGTCGTCCGGGCCGCCGGAACTTCCAACTGCACCACCGAAGAGGAACTCCGGCGCGTCATCCGCGATGCCGGCTTCCAGCCCCGCCAGCGCGACACCCTCTACCGCACCCTGTTCCTGAACTGATCGGAGCCGTACTTCTGAACGGCTCGGGACGAGATTTCCCGAAACGCTCCCAGAATTGAACGGGCGAAACTCCGCTTTTTTGAACACACCCGCCTTCCCCCCGGCTAGGTTCACCCCACAGCAAGTAGCTCACGCCTCCGCGATCCGATCTCCAACAGAAATCGCGCTGCCCCTTGTCCTGAAGTAACGCTCCTCGTCCCGATTCGGAAAAAGCAACAGCCCGCTGACCCCATCCGAATAATCCGATCAGCTTGAGTCCGCCCGGCAAATGCAGCCGTCAGAGATAGTTCTTCTCCTGGCGTTGAGCTTCTTCCGAATCCGCCCTGCAAGCCCCGTCGCCCCGCCCCGTGGCCCCGGCGTAAGATAACGGGACCTATCCTCTGAATCGTATTTCGGTTGTAAGTTCCCTCCAGGAGACCGAAATGGACAGCACCGGGATCAGTATTGCCGGCATTATCGTCGCCACCGCCGTCACCATCCTCGATAAGTTCACCGAGGAGCTGACAAAACAAAAGAAATGGTTACGGGAACTCTGGTTTCTCCTGGTTCTTGCTGGCCTCGGCCTCTCGGTTTTCGGGGCATATCGCAGCGCGCAGGACGCCCAGACCCAGGCCACTCGGGACAATCAAGCCATCAGCGATTTGACCTCTTCGGTGCAGAAGATCCCCGACAGTACCCCTCAGTTCCAGCAAATCGAACTCGACCTGAACCTCCTGATGGCGCGTGCCGGCGTTCCTCAGCCTGAAATGAAAATCGCCAGTCCCATCGCGGCGCCGCCCGAATACCTGGTAGAAATCGCTGCATCCACATCGCAAAGTTCCCTGGAGCCGTTTTTGGCCAACCTGGAGAAGCGCTTCGGCTCTGCCAGTGGTGCCGCGATCCTCGCCCCGCGCCCCGGATCGAAGCAGTATCTCCTCGTGTGGGGCCAGCACCTTGACCAGACAACCGCGAACGCCCGCGCCAAAGCCGCCGAGGACCTCCATCTGCCTCCCCCGGGTCAGCCCGCCATCGTAGGCCTTCAGTATTGATGCGCGAATCGGAGAAAGGCCA
>DATJNE010000218.1:0-3453 GCA_035508305.1 Acidobacteriaceae bacterium
CAGATCGCCCGGCTGCAGCATGTTGATCTTCGTGATGTCGTCCTCAGGGCCGACAAAATAATCCTCGGCATCCACCACGCGCTCACCCTTCGCGGTCTGCACCACAAACTTCGCATCCAACGCAATCAGCGCCGGCACCGAGTCCGACGGATGCACGGCCACGCAGCGGTTCGCTCCGAAGATTGCGTGCTCGCGGTTGCGCCCCACCGGCGTATCCGCATAACAAATGTTCCCGCCCGCGCGATAGCACGGCCATCCGCCGCGGTAGTACCAGCAGCGCACATCCTGCGACACGTTGCCGCCCAGGGTGCCCTGGTTGCGAATCTGCGGCGATGCAACCATCGAAACCGCATCCGACAGCACACCGTAGTTCTTCTTGATCTCGTCGTGATTCGCAATCTCGGTCAGCGTGGTCATCGCGCCGATCTCGACCCCGGCGCCACTCATGCGAATCCCGCGCAGCTCATCCACTCCGCTCAGGTCCACCAGCACCTGCGGCTTCTTGATGCGGTCTTTCAGCCAGTCGAAGCTATCCAGCCCGCCGGCCATCACCCACGCATCCGCTCCGTTCTGCTCCAGCAGCTGCTGCGCCTCTGCGGCCGAGCTCGGCTGCAACAGGTCAAAAGCCGGCATCACATCTCGAATTACCGCCATAGCTCACTCCGATTCAGCTTTCAGCTATCAGCTGTCAGTTCGTAGTTCCCAGTTCTCAGTTGCCAGCGCATCTCCGTTCATTGCTCACGAGTCCTTGCGTCCCTGGTCCCTTAGTCCCCGTTTTTATATGTGCGCCGTCAGCGCCTGCTGCATCGGACGCCCTGCTTCAAATGACGTCAGAATCGTGTCGGCATTCACCGGCGCGCGCTGGAAGATGTTGTCTCCAAGCGCATCGGCTAGCGCGTTCAGAATCGCCGCGCATCCGCCGCCTACCGGCGGCTCCCCGCAGCCGCGCGCCCCCACGGGCGTCTCAGGATCGGGTATGTTCAGCGCATTCCACTTCATATCTAGTGGCACATCCAGAATCGTAGGCGGTCGGTTCTGATAAAAGCGCTCGGCCACTGAAATGCCATATTGCGGGTCGATCACCCATTTCTGCCCGATCGCGTGGCCGATCCCTAGCGTCGAACGTCCAAGGATCTGGCCGCCCAGCGCTGCGGGATGAAGCACCGTGCCAACATCGGCGTAGGCCAGATAATCGACGATATAGTACTTGCCAGTCTCCACATCAGCCTCCACTTCGGCGAAGCAGGCAAGATAGGAATAGGAATCGCCATCGTGGGGATAATTGTCGCGCGCTGATGCCACCAGGCCCTGGCCGGCCAAAGCAGCGACTGCCTGCTTCGTTGCTTTATGCACGTCGGGATTCGCATCGTGGCCATCGTAGATGCCGCCCAATTTGATGGCGTGCTGGGCCGCTTCGGCAAAGCTCATGCCCGCGCCGCCGCCCTTGCGGGTCACTCGCTGGTTAGCCACTGCATAATCGTCCGGCTGCCCGCCCAGTTTCTTTGCCGCCACCTCTTTGAGTCTCTGCACGCACTCCAGGCCTGTTGCGTGCGCCGCGCGCGTCATGGCGTGGACGGTCTGGCTGCCGCCGGAGTCGCAGGTAAAAGGAAAATGTTTCGACGTGTCGCCCCACACAATGTCGCAGGCGTCCCAGGGCACGTCGAGAATCTCAGCGGCCGCGCGGTGCACGTCAATCACCGCTTCGGTTCCAAGGTTGCCAATACCCGATTGAATCTGTACGCGGCCCTGGGGAGTAATGACGATCAGCCCGTCAAAGCCGGTGCTGCCGCCGTGGAAGACGGTGAGGGCTACACCCACGCCGCGCACTTTGCTGCCAATCCGCTTGGGCTGCCGCCCTACCCGCTCGCTCCACTTGAACTGCTCGGCGCCCAGGTCGAGCGCCTGCTTTTGAAAGCAGCTCGTCACGTAGGCGCGTTTGCCTTCTTGATTCACAGGCCCGTACTCGGCCTTGCCTTCGGGGCAATTCACACGCCGCAAAGCGACCTGATCGATGCCGAGCTGCCGCGCCGCCTTTGACAGAATCGGCTCCATGATCGCAATGGCCTGCATGCCGCCCGGCGCGCTCTGTGCGCTGCGCGGCGGTGTGTTTGTAGCCACCGTCACGTTGCGATAGCGCATGGCAGGCGGCTGGTATTGCAGCGAAGCGATGCTGGCGCATGAGCTGCCGTCGCCGCTGGAACCATAAGAGCCGGCATCGGACACCAGAAACATATCCACCGCTGTGATGCGCCCGTCCTTGGCAAAGCCCACCTTGGTGCGCGCGCGAATTCCAGGCCGTGCCCGACCGATGAAATGCTCCTCCTGGCGGCTCACGCGCATCATTACCGGGGCATTCAATTTTCTCGAGAGCAGCGCAGGGATCACCAAAGTCAGCGCGCCGGTGATTTTGCTGCCAAATCCTCCGCCCGTATATTCGCTGATGAAGACAATCTTGTCCTCGTCCATGTGCATCCAGCGCGCGATGGCCGCAATGGTCTGAAATGTGCTCTGCGTGCCCGTATACAGGTAAAGCTTGCCGTTCTGCCAGTAGGCCATGGTGGTGCGCGGCTCAAGGCATTGGTGGCTCACATCCGGCGTCAGGAACGTTTCGTCGAGCACCAGCGCGGCATTCTTGAATCCGGCGTCCACATCGCCGTAGGACCACTCGTCGGGCGCATGGCCCATGGGCAGGCGGCCCTCTTTTTCCGCGGCAAAGTCCTCGTCCGTCCACTTCAGCTCGGTCAGCGTCATCGCTCCGCGGCCCGTGCCCTCCCGCACCCAAACGTTGCCGTCCCCGCGAGCATTTGCGCTTCCTGGGCGTAAGCTCTCCAACGGGTCGGTTGCAAAGGGCAACGGCTCCATGTCGATCTCGATGTTCTCGATGGCTTCTGCGCAGGTCAGCTCATCCACCGCCGCCACGGCCAGAATCGGCTCGCCCTGGTACATCGGCTCGTCGGCCAGCGCCAGTTCGCCCCATTTATCCGCCTTGATCATGGTCCCGTTGTCATTCATGTAAGCCGCGTGGCCAGGCACCTCGGCCGGCGTAAGGATCGCCTTCACACCAGGCATCGCCAGCGCCCTATCGGCGTTGATGCTCTTTACTCGCGCATGCGGCATCGGACTCAGCACCAGCCGGCAAAACAACATCCCCTCGGCGCGAAAATCCTCCGCGTACTTCGACTTCCCCGTCACCTTCGCCACCAGGTCGTTGGTCGAGAAGTCTTTGCCGATCAGCTTGTAACCCGTGCCAAACGGGCGCGGTTTCTCCTGCTCGGCCTTCATCGCGCTCTCTTGCGGTGTATCTGCCATGGCTCAGGCCCTCCTCGCTGAATTCGCCGCCAGCGTTACGACCGCTGCCGTCGTCGCCTTGCCCGACGCGGCCCCGCCTCGCATGTACTCAGCGCCGCGCATCATCGCATCCAGAATCTTCGCGTAGTCCTGGCACCGGCAAAG
>DATJNE010000219.1:0-5856 GCA_035508305.1 Acidobacteriaceae bacterium
CCGGAGCAGGCTTTCTACATGCGCGGCACCATCGAGGAAGTGCTTGAGGAGGCCGAGAAACTGAAGGCGGCGGCGAAATAATGGCAAACTTTCTCAAAGTTCGGCTTGTGACCCCGGATCGCATTCTGGTGGATCAGACGGCGGATGCCGTCGAAGTGCCGGGCAAAAGCGGCGTTTTCGAGGTGCTCTACGGACATGCGCCGCTGCTGTCGGAAATCGGGGCCGGCGAAGTGCGTCTGCACGGAGGCGAGGCCGGCGAGCAGCGGTACGTCATCGCTCGCGGATTTGTGGAAGTGCTGCCGGATCGCGTCACCATCCTTGCAGAGAGCGCCGAGAAACCGGAAGAGATCAATAGCGGCGAGGTGGAGCAGCAGCTGCAGCACGGCCAGCAGCTGTGGAACGAGGCGGGCGACGACGCGGAGAAATACGCCCACGCCAACGAAGTGATGCGGGAAGCCGAAGCGAAGCTGGCGGGCGCCGGGGCGGGGAAGCACTGACGCAGCAGAATCCCGGCCCGGAACGCCCGCGCCTGGCCTGGCCTATTTCTTCGCGACAACCGATTTGTAATTGGTGGAGGCGGCCTTCCTCTGCACGGCAACGCCCTCGGCCGTGCTCAGCAGCGGCGTGGTCCGGATGGCTTTGCACGCGCCTCCTGCCTTGATCGCGGCCGCAAAGGCTGCCGCGCTGACGTTGTCCGGAGCTTCGAAGATTCCGACCACGTCATACTCGCCGAAGCAGAGGTAGAGGCTGTGGAGCCTGCCTCCCAGAGACTCCAGAGCTCTGCGAATCACGTCGGTGCGGTCCTGGGGGCTGGCGATGAACGCGGCAACGGCCGCAGTCGTGTAGGACACCTGAATCATGTAACTGGCCATGGGATTCCCTTTCTCGGATGGATCTTTCCTGCTGAAACGGGAGCTTAGTTCGGGGAGGCGCCAGTATACTCCTGCCCCTCAAGACCTGGCTCCGGTTGATCCCATCAAATCCAGGCTAGGTCGCCGTCGGCCGCGGCTCGTCCTTCACTTCTTCCGAGATCACCAGAAAACTCTTCAGATTCGCGGTTCCGAACGACGTGAAGAACGCCACGTCCGCCGCATCGCGGCCGGTCGCCAGCAAAACTCGCCCGATTCTCGGCAAATTGTGGCGAGCGTCGAATGTCCACCAGCGGTTCTCCAGATACACCTCGAACCACGCGCTGAAATCCATCGGCGTATCAGCAACGGGAACCCCAATGTCGCCCAGATAGCCGGCGACATAGCGCGCTGGAATTCCCAGGCACCGGCAAAATGTAATGGCCAGATGCTGGAAATCGCGGCAAACTCCCTGCCTTTCGGTAAAAACATCGAGCGCCGTCTTGGTCGGCCGCGCGAACGCATAGCCGAACGCGACCCTGGCATGAACCCAGTTGCAGATCGCTTGTACACGCTGCCACCCCGGTGTGGTGTTGCCAAACAGATCGAACGCAGCTGCCGCCAGGCTGTCCACCTCGCAATACCGGCTGGGGAGAAGGAAGCGCAGCACCTCGCAGGGCAGTTCGGCAATGGGATGAGCAACGGCCCCCGGACTGGACGCGTCCGGCAAACCGGAGTCCTCAAAGAGAAAATCGTCCTTCAGCCGCAGCGTACCCGGGGGCGCCAGAAATCGCGTGCAGAGATTGCCGAACGAATCGCTGTACTCCTCGATAGCAACCTCGGGTTCAACCCGCACTCGATCCGGCTCTCGCAGCCCGGCGGCACGCGATGTGTGGACCCGCAACTGAGCCACGCAGGCGACCGGTTCGGGGATGTCAAACTGCATGTCATAGCCCAGACGAAGGAGCATCGTACCTCATCGCGCTTCTTCAGATGCACTGCCTGCAGTTGTAGATGGCGTACCCTGCACCCGGCGTTGGTCGAATGTCTTTGAATCGTATCCGAAAGCTGTCACAATGTCCTAACGACACAACGTTTTCGGAGGAGCATGACCGCTGCATGACCTACTGTCTCGGCATCATGACACAGGAAGGCCTCGTCATGGCGTCGGATTCACGCACCAACGCGGGATTCGACGACCTGAACATCGCGCGCAAGATGCACAGCTTCTCGCAGCCCGGCGAACGCGCCTTCGTCGTGCTCAGCAGCGGAAGTCTCTCTCTCAGCCAGTCCGTGATCAACCTGGCGAAGGCCCGATTCGGCGCGGGCGAAGGCCTGGCCCGCGTCGCCAGCATGTATGAAGCTGCCCGCGAGCTGGGCGAATGCGTGCGTCAGGTGGCCGAGCTCGATCGCACCGCACTGGAGCGCGACAACTACTCCTTCAACGTGCACCTCCTCCTCGGCGGGCAGGTGTGCGGCGAAGATCCGGCCCTCTACATGATCTATCCGCAGGGCAATCCCATCTGCGCCACCGAGGAGTCGCCGTTTCTGCAGCTCGGCGAGTACAAATACGGGCGGCCGCTGCTGGACCGCGGCGTAGTCTTCGGTTCCACCAGCCTGATGGTCGCCGCCAAATACGCGCTGCTGTCGTTCGACGCCACCATGCGTTCCAACGGCGCGATCGGTCCGCCCATCGAGTTGCTGCTCTACCGGAGAAACAGCCTCACCCTGGATTGCTATCGCAAGTTTAACCACGGTGATTCCGAGTTGCAGACCATTCACGCCCGCTGGGAGCAGTCGCTGCGGCGTGCCGTCGAAGACCTTCCCGATATCCACCTCGCAGGCATGCCCCTCGAAGACACTCCCCAGACTCTGCTGATCTAGTTTCCGGTTTTCCGCACCAGCAGACTCGCCATTCCGATGCTGCTGGAGATGGTGCTCGAGTCGCTCTATTCGCCGAAGGCCTTCTTCACGAACGTCACAATGCGCTGGCGTCCGTCAAAGCCATGCCAGGGCTCGGGACTCGGTGCGCCGAAGATGCCGCCCGCCAGCGGGCCGTGATCTTCCCGCGGGTACTCCACCATCTCCACGGGCACGCCCATTTGTCGCAGTGCGCGATACATTTCCTCGCTCTGGCCGAGGGGATCGGTCCGGTCGCTTTCGCCCTGCAGCAGAAGGAACGGCGTTTTGGCCTTCGCCACGTCGGCCAGAGCGCTCTGGCGCCACGCGCTTTCGGCGTGTTCCCACGGATACCCGCCATAGAACCAGCGATCGTAATAGGAGCCGGCTTCGGTTCCGTATTCGCTCTCCTGATCGGTCACCGGCGCGCCGCTGACGATCGCTTTGAAGCGATCCGTCCGTCCCTCGACGAACGCGGCCATCTCGCCGCCGTAGCTGTAGCCCATCAGCGCCATCTTATTGGGGTCGATGGGATACTTCGCGAGCACGGCATCCACGCCCGCCATGATGTCGCGATAATCGCCGCCGCCCATGTCATTTTTGTTGGCGGCTGCGAATGCGGCTCCGTATCCGGTGCTGCCCCGGGGATTCGTGCGGAAGACCGCCCATCCCTGGCCGAGCAGAAATTCCGTCAGGGCATTCCAGTTGTCCTCGAAAGCGCCCGTCGGGCCGCCGTGCACATCCACAATCAGCGGAACCTTGCCCTGCGCGGCCTGGGGCGGCAGATAGAGCTCGCCCTGGACCGTGTACGCGTCGCTCTTCCAGGAAACGGGCAGCGAGGCCACTTCAGTCCAGGCAGCCGGCAGGAGGCTCGGCGTGTTCAGGACCTTCGGCGCGTCCCCAAGTTTCTCCGTGTAGAACAACTCCGGCGGTTGGTTGCTCGATGAGCCCAGCCAGGCCCATGCGGTGCGCTTCGCGTTGGTGTTGAATTGCGAGACGGTCGCGGTGTCGAAGTGCAGCGGTTCGCGGCGGTCTCCGGCGAAACGCATCAGGGTGGTATGCATGCCCATTTCCGCGGATTCCAGCGCCGCGTCCCCGTCGATGATCGGTTCCTCGTGCCCCATGCTGCCGTCGAAGCCGTCGGTCAGGTTCCGGATGGAACCATCGGCCACGGTCATCTCATAGAGGTCTTCGTAACCCGGCGGCGCATCCGCTTTGCTCTGCGCGAGGAAGTCGATCCGGCTTCCATCCCGCGACCACACCGCCGCGCCGATGGTCGCGGGCGCCGCGCTGATCTGCGTGGGATGTGCGGGATCGGCAGCGGAAACCGCCCATGCTTTGGCCGCCGGTGCGAGGTCGCCAATATCGTTCATCCCCTCGGTGATGGCGAGCATCTTGTCGCTCTGCTCCGTCCAGGAAACACGCTCCACGTCGGGTGGCACGGCGGCGGGCGTGATCCTGCCGTCGTTCGGGTCGAGCAGGTAGAGCCGCGAGCCGTGGGGATCGTGATTGACCAGAACCGCGTCGGCCTTATCGTCGTGCTCCTTCTTTTCGCCCGGCGTTTCCGGATCGCGCACGATGATCGCGATCGACTTCCCATCCGGCGCGACGAAATAACGAGAGACATCGGCCTCCAGCGGTTCCGGTTTTGCCGCCTCCGTTCCCGCAGCCGGTTTCTTTGTGGGCGGGATGGCATCCGGCTCCTTCGATTCATCGACGGGAGGCACAATCTTTACTTCGAAGGGGTGCGCCTCGCCACCGTTCATGGGCAGCCGGAACAACTGCGTGTGCTCGCCGCGATGCGCCAGGAAGAGAATGGCGCTGCCATCCGGCATCCACTGTCCCTGGGATTCGCCGCGCTTGTCACTCGCCGGCGAGTACGTCAGCTGCCGCGCTGTGTTGGTCTTCACGTTCACGAGCCAGAGGTGGCTCTTGCCGCCGTCGGCGGTTGCGTCGGAAATCTGAATCAGGACGCTCTGGCCGTCGGGCGAAACCCTGGGCTGCGCCATCGAGCGCAGGTGGCGCATCTCCTCGCTGGAAGGGAAGTGATCCTCTCCCTGCGCGTGGAAGAGGGGGAGAGAAAAGAGGCAGACAGCCAGGAGCGTGCATCCTGAGAATTTCAGCATGCACAGAAGCATATCGCAGCGCGCCGCGGCCCCGGCCGGGGCGTCCCATTAAACTGAAACCATGCTGCATCTGCTCAACCCCATCCCGGCGGACAAGATTCGGCTGATCGTCTTCGATCTCGATGGGACGCTGATCGATTCACGGAAGGATCTCACGAACTCCATCAATGCCATGCTGGCTGAGTTTGGCCGCGATCCGCTTCCCGAGGAGATTATTGCGACGTATATCGGCGACGGAGCGGGCATGCTGGTGCGGCGCGCGCTGGGCGATCCGGAGGACGAGCCGCTGGTGGAAAATGCTTTGCGGCATTTTCTCGCTCATTACCGCGAGCATAAGCTCGACTTCACCTACGTCTACGCCGGCGTCTTCGAATCGCTAGAGGCCATGCACACCACCGCGGCCGGCGAGCGCCGAAAGATGGCCGTGCTCACCAACAAGCCGGTAGGGCCTTCGGTGGCGATCTGCGATGCTCTGGGTCTGAGCCCTTATATGTTTCGCATCTATGGCGGCAACAGCTTCGCCACCAAGAAACCTGATCCGGAGGGCCTGAACACGCTGATTCGCGAAGCGGGCGCTGCGCCGGGCGAAACGCTGATGATCGGCGACTCCAGCGTCGACATCCTTACCGCCCGCCGCGCCGGAGCGTGGGTCATCGGCTGCCGTTTCGGGTTGTCGTCGCACACGGTGGAGTCCATTCCGTCGGATTGCCTGGTCGACAACGCTGCGGAGTGGGCGCAGGCGCTGGCGCTCGAACCCAGCCGGACTTCGATGCGAGCAAGTCGCCGATAGCGTGCGCGGGTTGCCCGCGATCGCTGGCCTGCCAGGCCGTGGGTTGCCCGCGATCCTGAGTTTTTCCTTCGCTCGGATCGCTCCGCACCGTCGGGTCCGCCTGCATCCCACCTGTAGTTGGCAACTCGCTGCTCAATCCCACGTAAGGTTCAGGAGAAACCCAATGAGAATCACCCGATCCGCAACGGCTCTG
>DATJNE010000220.1:0-6484 GCA_035508305.1 Acidobacteriaceae bacterium
AAAGGCAGCCGATCACCTGGAGTGGCCGGAGTTCCGGGTGCAGGCGGCCATCCACTACGCCGAGGCTTTCCCCAGAGAGATCAACGAGGCTCTGGCCGAGAACAGCGCAACGGATTTCGATGCGCTGAAGAGATTGATCCCAGGGCGTAGTTACTTAGGTTCCATCGGTGTCTTAGTCGCTCTTACTTTTTGTGTAATCTCTGCTCGTCCACAGACGCCTAGCATCCTGGCCGAGGGGACCTATGATGGCCATGATAAAAGCGCCCCTAGTCCATCACCGATTGTGCCTGTTTGGCATTGGAAGATGACCAGCGGCCCAGGCGGCAGCTTCACAGTGGATGATGCCGCGATGAAAGTAAATGGAAATGATATTAAGTACGTTGAGGTGTTCGGATTCAGCAAAGAATGGAAGCCTGCTTCGTTCACCTTGAAGACCTTTTCGGGGAACTCCGCTCAACCTACCGTGAGTCTCGTCTGTGAGTATCATCAAGATGCGATATCCTGCGACTGGCTTGAACCCGGGATAACGTACAGAGGCTCACTGCATATAGACGGACCGAAAGTGTTCTTTCCGCCGGGGGATGATGCTGACACCTTCTGGTTGACGGCAGCCGAGTGCATACAAGCTGAGCGCACTCCTGGCAAAGTGACGAATGTCTCCGTGGTAACAATCGATCAAAGTAGTCCGCCTTTAAAGCTAGAAGTCGTGGGATCTTCCGCTGTGACATATGTCGGTCAGGAGGATCTGAAGATCGGGCTGGGGACTATTCGCGCGCACAAGTTTCGCATCGAGGATTTCACTGTATGGACAGCGGACTCGGGTCTGGTTCTTGCAATGGAGGATGTTGAGGGGCGAACGGAGCTAATTTCTTTGGACGACCCAACCCACAGACTGCTGCCAGCCTTGGTCCAAAGATGATGCATGAAATGGGAGAGCATTAATAATCGCTTTATGGAGTCACGTACGGGGGCGCCACCTAAGATTAATCCCTTACAAGCGGCAAGTGATGGTCTAGGCCGATACCTTGACGGGTCGCAGTCGATGAGCAACCCGGGGGAATTCTATTAGAACGGATCGCGGCCGGACCGTACGCTCGGAAGTGTCGCTGAAGGGACATTGGGGACTTTGTTTCGGAGGCGCGCGTCATTGAGATGTTCGTCACCTTGTAGTGAAGCTACGGAATTTGCTTTTAATGCCGCGCCCCTCAGTTCCGGTAAATTCACATCCACCGTCAGCGCCGAGATAGCGAGAGGAATGTTGAGGATGTGCGGTTACACTAAGGATTCGCACTTTCGTCGGGAGGACTATGCAATTCCGGTTGCGCCCCGTCCCGGGGTTGTTGTTCGTTGCTGCCCTTTCTCTTCATGCCCAGACTGCTTCGAATCCGATCAAACTGACGGTCGATCTGACGGACGCCCCGCGCAAAATCCTGCACGCGCACATGACCATCCCCGTGAGCCCGGGGCCGCTGACGCTGCTCTATGCGAAGTGGATTCCCGGCGAGCACATGCCGGACGGGCCCATCGACAACCTGGCCGGGCTGTTCATCACCGCCAACGGACAGCAGCTGCCCTGGGTACGCGACGACGTGAATATGTACGCGATCCGCGTGACCGTGCCCCCCGGCGTCACGCAGCTGGATGTGAGAGACGATTTTCTGGCCACCGCGGCGGCGAGCGGATTCTCGGCCGGCGCGTCGACCAGCGCAAACCTGGCGCTGCTCAGCTGGAACGAGCTGGTGCTCTATCCCGCAGGCCATAAGAACGATGCGGATATTGATGTCCAGCCTTCGGTGATCGTGCCGCGGGGATGGCAATACGCGACGGCGCTCCCGCGTACCCCGCCCGGCAAAGAGTCGGACACCGATCCGGGGCCGGACGGCACCGTGCATTTCGACACGGTATCGCTGGAGCAGCTGATCGATTCGCCCCTGCTCAGCGGCCGCTACTTCATCCAGATCGATCTGGCCCCGGAGGTGACGCCCAGGCACTACCTGGACATTGCCGCCGACGGACCCGAGGACCTCAGGCTCTCGCCGGAGACGATCAGCGGGTACAGCAATCTGGTGCGGGAAGCGGGTGCGCTCTACCAATCGCGGCACTACGAGAGCTATCACTTCCTGGTGACGGCCAGCGATCAGGTGGCGCACTTCGGACTCGAGCACCATCAGTCCAGCGACGATCGCGTGCCGGAGAAGACGTTTGTCGACGACAACCTGCTGCTGCTCTCGGCCGACCTGCTGCCGCATGAGTTCACACACTCGTGGAACGGAAAGTACCGGCGGCCCGCGGGTCTGGCGACCGGGAATTACGAAGACCCCATGATCGGCAACCTGCTGTGGGTTTACGAAGGCCTGACGGACTATCTGGGGAATGTGCTGGCGGCGCGCAGCCACATTGAAACACCGGCGCAGTACCGCGACTATCTGGCCCAGGATGCGGCCACGCTGGACTACCGTCCCGGGCGGACTTGGCGCGATCTGCAGGACACGGCGACTGCGGCGCAGATTCTGTATCTCTACGGCAACGGCTCGCCCTGGGATAACTGGCGGCGGAACACGGATTACTACGGCGAGGGGGACTTAATCTGGCTGGACGTCGACACGACCATCCGCAAACTGACCGACGGCAAAAAGAGCCTGAACGATTTTCTCGCGGCCTTTGAGGGGCTGGGCGGCAATACTCCGCCGAAGGTGGTGCCCTATACCTTTGAGGATGTGGTGAGCGGCCTGAATAACGTTGTTCCCTATAATTGGGCCGGATTCCTGAAAGAACGTCTCACCACGAAGTCGCCGCACGCGCCGCTGGGCGGCATCGAGAACGGCGGATACAAGCTCGTTTATACCGATCAGCCGAACGACTACACTCAGGCGCAAATGACGGCGACCGGAACGACCCTGGCATGGTGGTCGATCGGCGTTGACCTATCCAGCGACGGGCACATCGACGATGTTCTGATCGGCTCGGCGGCGGACAAGGCGAAGCTGGGACCCGGAATGCAGATCATCGCCGTCAACGGACGCCAGTACAGCGGGCAACTGCTGAATGACGCGATCCGCGACGCGAAGGGAAATGACAATCCCATCTCCCTGATCGTCGCGAACACGGGAACCTTCCGCGTGGTGGGGCTCGACTACCACGACGGCCTGCGCTATCCCCATCTGCAGCGCGTCGATGGCACGCCCGACCGGCTCGACGACATCCTGCAGCCGATGACAGGGGAAGGGAAGTAAACGCTGGGCGCGGTACGAAGGCCCGGGTAAGGAGAGCAGTTCATCTCACCGAAGACTCCGGAGCCACCCTGCGGGTTGGAAGGGCGTGGCTCCGGGTTTCGGCAACCGGGGCAGATTGGTTCAGCGTGTTTTCACCACGACGACGGAGTACGTGGCAAGTCCGCCGTTCACTCCCTGGACGCCGGGGGTCTCGCAACCGACATACAACAACTTATTGATCGGATCGCCGGTGAGATACTGCGGTTCCTGGCCAACGGCGATGCTGCCTATTTGGGTGTTGGTTGCGCCGCCGATGATATCGACGGCGTTGGTATCGTAGTTTGAGACATAGATGGTGTCAGTAAACGGATCGTCGGAGACGGTCACGGGCAGGCCGGTGAGGCTGACCGCAGTTGTAAGTGTGTTCGTCCTGCCGTTGAAAACGGAAGCCGTTCCTGCGCCCGACGAGCTGAGCTGGTTACCGTCCGCGGAATAGAACGTGTCGCGGTATGGATCGACGGCGACATCGAAAGTGAGTCCGCTGCCAGCTGTGGGCTCGGCGACGATCTGATCTGTCGCGCCGTCGATGACAGCCACCTTGCCGGGATTGTAGGGAACGGCAGCGTAAATGCGATTGTTGACCGGATTGACGGCGATGTTCTGGATTCCGTTGATGGGGATGGACGCCACGATGTTGTCCGTGGCCCCGTCAATGACGTAAAGGGTGCTGTAAAAGTCGGACACGTAGATCATGTTGGTGAGCGGATTTACCGCCACCGAGACTGCGTCGACGTTCACATTGCCCAGCACGGCCCCGGTTTTGGGATTCACGATGTAGAGGCCGGCGTCTTCCGCGCCGACGTACAACAGCCCGGTTTTCAGATTAAGAGCCGCGGTCGTTGTTTGCCATTCCGTATTCAGGTTGATGTAACCGGCGATGGTGTTGGTCTTTTCATTCACGATCGTCACCTGCGCATAGGTGCCGTTATAGCCCGTGGGAAGGTAGACCAGATGGGCCGCGGGATCGACCGCTCCCGATCCGACATATCCCGACATCGGAATAGTGGCGACAACGCTTTGGGCGAGGGCGGCCGCGCCGAAGAGAACGCTGAGACAGGCGGGCAAAACCAGGCGGCCCGCCTGGAGACGCAGACTGCGCATGAAACCTCCTTGTGGGTTGAGGAGAGATCCTCGCTTCGGCTCGGAGGCGGACGAACGCGCAATCCCGGGGAAAGGGATGCGTTCACTGGCACGAGGCAAAGGATTCTGGCCGTGGGGCGGGTGCTGGATGCGAGTCTGAGTCCGTTCGACGCGCCCGCGATGATCCCTGGGAGCGAACGCCAGGGGAATGGTTCCGCTGCGGCGGAAGTCTTGTGGTCAAAATGGATGCTGCGCTGCCGGAACAGAGTTGCCGCAGAGTTTCTGCGGAAAAAAGCCCGCTATCCGTCAGTCCTGCCGACCAGAACCACGGAACACCGAATATGTTAATTTTGCAGGCAACTTATGCCGAGACCGACTGGGGAGCCTCCCTGGTCAGGGAGGCGAGGACGGACTCGGCCGCCTGCTGTCCGGTGCGGATACAGTCGGGTACGCCGATGCCTTCATAAGCATTGCCGGCGAGGCCGATCCCCGGCAGCCCGGCAACCGTCTCGCGCACGAACTGCATGCGCTCCAGATGACCGACCCCGTACTGCGCCATGGCGCGGCGGCAGCGCGCGATGCGGACGAAGGCCGGCTGCGCTTCGAGGCCGAGGATCTCCGCCAGCTCCTTGCGGACAACTTCGGTCAGCAGCGCGTCGGTGGCATCGAGGAGGTTTTCGTTGCCGCTTCCGCCCAGAAAGCAGCGCAGCACGCCTTTCTCCGGGGGCGTGCGGCCGGCGAACTTGGCATGAACGAAGGTACAGGCGAGCATGCTGCGTTTTTCCGTAGGCGGAACCAGGAACCCGAAGCCGGGCGGGAGGTCGCCCAGCTCTTCGGCGTTGAATCCCATGGTGACGGTGATGGAAGAGCTGTAGGCAACGCCGGCCAGCGCTTCGGCGAGGGCGCCATGAATGGGACGCAGAAGACCGGCGGAGGTCCACGCCGGCAGAGCGAGAACAAGGCCGTCGAATTTTTCCTGGCCCAAAGCCATTTCAGCCATTTCAAGGATCCAGCCGCCTTTGTGTCCCGACCCGGGGCCGGCAATGGACTGAACCGGCGTGTTGAGGTGGATGGTTCCCGGAGCGAGTTGCGCCGCGACGCCGTCGACCATGAGCTTCATGCCGCCGCGCAGCGTGGTGAAGAGAGTACGCGGAGCGCCTGGATTCGCCCTGGCTGGCGCTGGCTTGCTGCGCGCGGCGAGCATGGCGCGGGTCAGGCTGCGATGCTCCTGCTCCATGGTGACCATGCGCGGCAGGACGGCGCGAACCGACAATTCCGACGCATCTCCGCCATAGACGCCGGAAAGCAGCGGCGAGACGAGGCGGTCGACGGTTTCCTGGCCGAAGTGGCGGCGCGTCATCGCCGCAACCGACTCGTCCTCCGTGGCGGGCTCGGGCGGAAACAGAAATTCGCGCGCCATGCGCAGCTTGGTCGACCACGAGAAGAGCGGCGTCAGCGCCGTGGGGATGAGCTTCGTCGGCACCATGAACATCAGTCCGTCGGGGAGGGGAATCAGCCGGTTGCGAACGACGATATAAGTCCTGCGCTCGGCGTCATTGGAGGGCAGAAGCTGGTCGGCGATGCCGAGTTCGCGGCAGAGCGCGGCCGCGGCCGGTTTCTCCGTCAGGAAAGAGTCGGGGCCGCCTTCGACGACGCAGCCCTCGACAATCTCCGATGAGATGACGCCGCCCAGGCGGCCGGCAGCTTCGTAGAGGCGATATTCGAGGGGAGTCCCTGCGCGGCGTGCCTTTTCCAGAGTCCACGCGGCGCTGAGGCCGGCGATGCCTCCGCCGAGGATGGCGATTTTGCGCGTGGTGGTCATGGATCGAAATCGATTGTACGGCGACGTGAACAACATACCTCAGGGGCTCGAGCCCCAACCCCGCAAACCCAACTGCGGCGCGGATGAAGCCGTGCCCCCGCAAAGCGGCTCGCGGATCGAAATCCTCCCTGGTTTGGCAGGACGACGCTTTCCATTCTGCTTACGAGTGCGCGACCTCTAACTGAATCAGATTATGCGCTTCGCATCCAGGGGAAACGCCGGTTTCCGGATGCGGAGCGGGATGGTAGCCGCGCGGCTGGTAGATGCAGCAGGGCTCCTCGGCCATCACATCCCCGGTTACCGCGTAGGC
>DATJNE010000221.1:0-17676 GCA_035508305.1 Acidobacteriaceae bacterium
CGCTGCGGAAGTCACCCGCGTGGCCCGCGAAGTCGGCACCGAGGGCAAGCTCGGCGGCCAGGCCGAAGTTCCCGGCGTCGCCGGAACCTGGAAGGACCTCACCGACTCGGTCAACTTCATGGCCGGCAACCTCACCGGCCAGGTCCGCAACATCGCTGAAGTCACTACCGCCGTCGCACGCGGCGACCTTTCCCGCAAGATTACCGTCGACGTCAAAGGCGAAATCCTCGAACTGAAGAACACCATCAACACCATGGTTGACCAGCTCAACGCCTTCGCCGGAGAAGTCACCCGCGTCGCCCGCGAGGTCGGCACCGAAGGCAAGCTCGGCGGTCAGGCCAACGTCCCCGGCGTCGCCGGAACCTGGAAGGATCTCACCGACTCGGTGAACTTCATGGCCGGCAACCTCACGGGCCAGGTCCGCAACATCGCCGAAGTCACCACCGCCGTCGCACGCGGCGACCTTTCCCGCAAGATTACCGTCGACGTCAAAGGCGAGATTCTCGAGCTGAAGAACACCATCAACACCATGGTCGACCAGCTCAACAGCTTCGCTGCGGAAGTCACCCGCGTGGCCCGCGAAGTCGGCACCGAGGGCAAGCTCGGCGGCCAGGCCGAAGTTCCCGGCGTCGCCGGAACCTGGAAGGACCTCACCGACAACGTCAACTCCATGGCCGGCAACCTCACCGGCCAGGTCCGCAACATCGCCGAAGTCGCCACGGCCATCGCCAACGGCGATCTCTCCCGCAAGATCACCGTCGATGTGCGCGGCGAGATCCTGCAGCTCAAAGAAACTCTCAACACCATGGTGGAGCAGCTGCGCTCCTTCGCAGCGGAAGTCACGCGCGTCGCGCGCGAAGTCGGATCCGAAGGCCGCCTCGGCGGCCAGGCCAACGTCCCCGGCGTTGCCGGAACCTGGAAGGATCTCACCGACTCGGTCAACGCCATGGCGGGCAACCTCACCGCCCAGGTCCGCAACATCGCCGAAGTCACCACCGCCGTGGCCCGCGGCGATCTCTCCCGCAAAATCGCCGTCGACGTCAAAGGCGAGATCCTCGAGCTCAAGAACACCATCAATACGATGGTCGACCAGCTCAACGCCTTCGCCGGCGAAGTCACCCGCGTCGGCCGCGAGGTCGGCACCGAAGGCCGTCTGGGCGGCCAGGCCAACGTTCCCGGCGTGGCCGGCATCTGGAAGGACCTCACCGACAACGTCAACGTCATGGCCTCGAACCTCACCGAGCAGGTGCGCGGCATCGTGAAGGTCGTCACCGCCGTCGCCAACGGCGACCTCAAGCAGAAGCTCACCGTCAACGCCAAGGGTGAAGTGGGCGCGCTCGCCGAAACCATCAACAACATGACGGACACCCTGGCCACCTTCGCCGATCAGGTCACCACCGTGGCCCGCGAAGTTGGCGTGGAAGGCCGTCTCGGCGGCCAGGCCAACGTCCCCGGCGCCGCCGGTACCTGGAAAGATCTCACCGGCAACGTCAACCTGCTCGCCGACAACCTCACCAACCAGGTCCGCGCCATCGCCGAAGTCGCCACCGCAGTCACGAAAGGCGATCTCACCCGCTCCATCCAGGTGGAAGCCCGCGGCGAAGTCGCCGAGCTGAAGGACAACATCAACACGATGATTGACAACCTTCGGCTCACCACCGACCGCAACACCGAGCAGGACTGGCTGAAGACCAACCTCGCCCGCTTCACCAGCATGCTCCAGGGGCAGCGCGATCTGGCCACCGTCGGCCGCATGCTCCTCTCCGAGCTCGCTCCCCTGGTGAACGCGCAGCAGGGCGTCATCTACCAGACCGAGAGCCAGACCGAAACCGAGGAGCCCGGCAACCTCGTCCTCCTCTCCGCCTTCGGCAACACGCACGACGGCTTTACCCGGGAGATCGCCGTCGGCGAGGGCCTCGTCGGCCAGTGCGCCGTCGAAAGGCGCCGCATGCTCATCGGCGATATTCCCAGCACCGCGGTTCCCATCCGCTCCGGCCTGTTCGAAGCCATCCCGCGCAACATCATCGTCCTGCCCGTGCTCTTTGAAGACCGCGTCAAAGCGGTCATCGAGCTGGCCAGTCTCGGCGCCTTCACCGCCTCTCACCTGGCTTTCCTCGAGCAGCTCACCGCGTCGATCGGCATCGTGCTCAACTCCATCGAGGCCACGATGCAGACCGAGGCCCTCCTCAAGCAGTCCCAGCAGCTCGCCACCGAACTGCAGACCCAGCAGAAGGAGCTGCAGCAAACCAACGAACAGCTCGCACAGAAAGCCCAGCAGCTCGCCGAGCAGAACTCCGAAGTCGAACGCAAGAACCAGGAAATCGAGCAGGCCCGCCGCGCCCTCGAAGAGAAAGCCCGCGAGCTGGCCCTCACCTCCAAGTACAAATCCGAATTCCTGGCCAACATGTCGCACGAGCTGCGCACGCCGCTCAACTCCATCCTCGTGCTCGGCCAGCAGCTCGCCGAAAATCCCGACGGCAATCTCAGCAGCCGGCAGGTCGAATTCGCCCGCACCATCCACGGCGCCGGCACCGACCTGCTCAACCTGATCTCCGACATCCTCGACCTCTCCAAGATCGAGTCCGGCACCGTCTCGGTCGAGCCCGAAGAGCTCTTCTTCGGCTCCCTCCTCGAAGCCGTCTCCCGGCCCTTCCGCCACGAAGCCGAAAACCGCAAGCTCTTCTTCGAGGTCAAGAGCGATCCCAAACTCGGCCGCTCCCTCGTCACCGATCCCCGCCGGCTGCAGCAGGTCCTCAAGAACCTGCTCTCCAACGCCTTCAAGTTCACCGAGCAGGGCGGCGTCCGCCTCACTGTCTCCAGCGCGCCCTCCGGCTGGAGCGCCGACCACCCCATCCTCTCCGGCGCCGGCTCCGTCGTCGCGTTCGAAGTCTCCGACACCGGCATCGGCATCCCCGCCGAAAAACAGCGCATCATCTTCGAGGCCTTCCAGCAGGCCGACGCCGGCACCAGCCGCAAATACGGAGGCACCGGCCTCGGACTCGCCATCAGCCGCGAGCTCGCTACCCTCCTCGGCGGCGAAATCCAGCTGCGCAGCACGCCCACCAGGGGCAGCACCTTCACCTTGTTTTTGCCGCAGACCTACGTCGGCCCCGCCGCCGCTCCTTTCGCGGAAAAACAGCGTGCATCGTCCCCCTC
Source organism: Acidobacteriaceae bacterium (assembly GCA_035508305.1). Taxonomy (GTDB): domain Bacteria; phylum Acidobacteriota; class Terriglobia; order Terriglobales; family Acidobacteriaceae; genus Palsa-343. The sequence continues at coordinate 3,157 of DATJNE010000221.1, forward strand.
AGCCCCGGTCTACATTGCCAGCCCCGTTGTCTCGGAAAAGGATGCGGCCATCGAGGACGACCGCGAGAATCTGCAGGAAGGCGACAGCGTCCTCCTCATCATCGAAGACGATCCGCACTATGCGCGCGTCATCGCCGATCTCTCCCACGACAAGGGCTTCAAAGTCCTCGCCGCCATGACCGGCGCTGAAGCGCTGGCCCTCGCCCGCGAGTACAACCCCTCCGCCATCTCCCTCGACGTCTTCCTCCCCGATATGCTCGGCTGGACCGTCCTCAACCATCTCAAAGCCGACTCCCGCACGCGCCACATCCCCGTGCAGATGCTCACCCTCGACGACGACCGCCGCCACGGCCTCTCCCGCGGCGCCTTTGCCTTCGTCACCAAACCCACCTCCACCGAAGGCCTCGAAGCCGCGCTCACCCGCATTCGCGATTTCTCCCAGCCGCGCCGCCGGCGCCTGCTCGTCATCGAAGACAATCCCGCCGAACAGCTCAGCATCCGCGAACTGCTCGGCCACGACGATATCGACATCGACGTTGTCGATTCCGGCGCTTCCGCCCTCGAGGTGCTCCAGGAATCCGGTTACGACTGCGCCGTCCTCGACCTCCGCCTCCCCGACATGAGCGGCTTTGAGGTCCTCGATCAGTTGCGCGACAATGATCGGCTGAAGGATCTGCCCGTGGTCGTCTTTACCGGCCGCGAGCTCAGCCCCGAAGAAGATGCCCGCCTGCATATGCTCGCCCGCAGCGTCGTCGTCAAAGACGTCGAATCTCCCGAGCGCCTGCTCGATGAGACCGCGCTCTTCCTCCATCGCGTCGTCGCCCACCTGCCGCCCGATAAGCAGCGCATGCTCGACCGCCTGCATCAGTCCGACGAAGCGCTCGGCGGCCGCAAAGTCCTCATCGTCGACGACGATGTCCGTAACATCTTCGCGCTTTCCAGCGTTCTGGAGCGTCGCGGCATGACCGTCCTCACCGCCGGCACCGGACGCGAGGCCATCGCCACCATCGAGTCCACTCCCGACCTCGCCATCGTCCTCATGGACATCATGATGCCGGAGATGGACGGCTACGAAACCATGCAGGTCATTCGCCAGAACGCGTCGCTGCGGCGCCTCCCCATCATCGCGCTCACCGCCAAGGCCATGAAGGGAGACCGCGAAAAATGCCTCGAAGCGGGCGCGTCGGAATATCTTGCCAAACCGGTGAACACAGAACAGCTGCTCTCCGCGCTGCGCATGTGGTTACACCGCTAGAAAGGTTTTACCCGGGCCCGGAGAGATCGATGACTTCTGACGAGAAAGTCAACATCCTGATGGTGGACGACCAGCCCGCCAAGCTCCTCAGCTATGAGGTCATCCTCGCCGATCTGGGCGAGAACCTCATCAAGGCGAGCTCGGCCAAGGAAGCTCTCAACATCCTGCTCAAAAACGACATCGCCGTCGTTCTCATGGACGTCAGCATGCCCGAGCTCGATGGCTTCGAGCTTGCCGACATGATCCGCGAGCACCCGCGCTTCGGCAAAACCGCCATCATCTTCATCTCCGGCGTCCATCTCACCGACGCCGATAAGATCAACGGCTATCGCCGCGGCGCCGTCGACTACATCTCCGTCCCCGTGATCCCCGAAGTCCTGCGCGCCAAAATCGGCGTCTTTGTCGAGCTGCATCGCAAGAGCCGCCAGCTCCAGCGGCTGAATATCGACCTGGAGCGCCTCGTCGCCGAGCGCACCCAGGAGCTCCGCGAGAGCGAGGCCCACCACCGCGAGCGCGCCGCGCTTCTCGACCTCGCCTCCGAAGCCATCATCGTTCGTGATCTCCACGGAGCCATCCGCTTCTGGAACTCCGGCGCGGAGGTCCTTTACGGTTGGACCCGCAGCGAGGTCCTCGGTGAAGATCTGCATCACCTTCTGCGCACGGTGTTCCCCGTGCCGCGCGCCGATATCGACAAAGCGCTTCGCTCCAGCAACTCCTGGCAGGGCAATCTCACCGTGCGTTCCCGCGACGGGCGCGAGATAGTTGTCTCCACCCACAAAGTCCTCAACCGCGAAGGCGACGCCATCCTCGAAATCCAGCGGGACATCACCTCCCAGATCCAGGCCGAAGAAGCTCTGCGCCAGACCGAAAAGCTCGCCGCCATGGGCCGCGTCGCCGGCATTATCGCCCACGAAATCAACAATCCGCTGGAGGCCATCACGAACGCCTTCTACCTGCTGCGCAATCACCCCTCGCTCGACGAGGAAGCACGCTACTACGCCGGCCTCGCCGAGCAGGAACTGCAGCGCGCCGCCCACATCACCCGCCAGACCCTCAGCTTCTATCGCGACTCCAAACTGCCCATCCCCGTTTCCGTCACCGATCTGCTCGACAGCATCGTCGATCTGCAGCAGCGCGCCATCCTCGCCAGCCGAATCGTGCTGCAGAAGAGATATCGCTCCGCCGGCGTCGTCCGCGGTTTCCCCGGCGAGCTGCGCCAGGTCTTCCTCAACCTCATCAGCAACGCCATCCAGGCCATGCCTTCCGGCGGAATCCTCCGCCTCCGCGTCTCCGAAGCCACCGACCCCGACTCGCAGCGCCGCGGCGTTGCCGTCTCCATCATCGACACCGGCAGCGGCATTCGTCCCGAAGATGCGCGCCGTCTCTTCCAGCCCTTCTTCACCACCAAGTCCGCCAAAGGCACCGGCCTCGGCCTCTGGATCAGCAAAGGCATCGTGCAGAAATACGAAGGCGTCATCGCCTTCCGCAGCCTCCACGCCGCGCACGGATCCTTCACCTGCTTCCGCGTCTTCCTGCCTCTGGCCGGCGAGATGGCGATGGGCGATTCCTCCAAAGACTCCGACGTCTCCGCCGGCTCCCCCATCCGCGCCATCGCCTGAAGAATCGCCCCCGCCGCCGATCGGAACGAACGGCATCGTCCGCTGCCGGCTACGCGCTTATCCCTGCAGCTTTCCCTTCACCAACTCGCTCAGCAACTTTCCATCCGCGCGCAACCCGCTTTCCTGCACCTTGGCCTGCACCGCCTTCATCGCCGGCCCCATCTCTCTCGGCCCAAAGCTCGTCCCCGCCAGCGCTTCGTCCACCAGCTTCTTCAGGTCTTCTTCGCTCGCCGTTTTCGGCATGTAGCTTTCGATCAGCACGATCTCCCGCGCTTCCTTCGCCGCCAGCTCCAGACGGTTCCCCTTCGTGAACTGCTCGATCGAGTCCCGGCGCTGCTTGATCATCGTCGTCAGCACCTGCTGCCCCTCGGCCTCGCTCAGGTCGCTGCGCTTCTCGATCTGCCGGTTCTTCAGCGCCGCCTTCATCATCCGCAGCGTCGACGTGCGCTCCACATCGTGCGCCTTCATCGCCGCGATCATGTCGTGATCCACCTGCCTGGCCAGCTCCATGCGCTCGCTCCCTCTGCCGTTCCATCCCTCATTATAGGGAGGGGCTGCCCTTCGCCCCGCGTTCTAAAATGAAGCCTGAGGCTCTGTCATCATGATTCGCAAGACTCGTCTCTTCACCCCCGGCCCGACCCCGCTTCTCCCGGCAGCCCAGTTCGCCATGGCCGCCGCCGATATTCATCACCGCACTCCCGAGTTTCGCGCCCTCTACGAGCGCGTCCTCCAGCAGCTCAAGACCTTCGTCGGCACCCGCAACGACGTGCTCCTGCTCGCCTCTTCCGGCACCGGCGCCATGGAAGCCTCGGTCTCCAACCTCACCTCGCCCGGCGACCGCGTCCTCGTGCTCTCCGCCGGAAAATTCGGCGAGCGCTGGGACTCCCTCGCCAAAGCCTTCGGCTGCCAGGTCGACCTCGTCGCCGTCCCCTATGGCGAGACCTTTTCCCTCGATGCGATCCGCCAGGCTCTGCGTCCCGACACCCGCGCCGTCTTCGTCCAGGCCACCGAATCCTCCACCGGCGTCCGTCACGACATTCAGGCCATCGGCAGGCTCCTCAGGGATTCCGGGAGCAGCGCTCTCCTCATCGTCGACGCCATCACCGGCCTCGGCACCACCCACCTCGATCCGGATGCCTGGGGCGTCGACGTCATCATTGGCGGCTCGCAAAAAGCGGTCATGATCCCGCCCGGCCTCGCCTATCTCAGCCTCAGCGATCGCGCGTGGAAGGCCGCCGAAACCTCAAAGAACCCGCGCTACTATTTCGATCTCCGCAAGGAACGCAAGAACGCGCAGAAAGGCGAGTCCTCCTACACGCCCGCGGTCGCGCTCATCGCCGCACTCGGCGCCGCGCTCGACTACATCGCCGCCCAGGCCCCGCATTCCGAGTCGGGCAGCGATCTCGCCGCCGGCCGCGACGCCCTCATCGACAACGCCGAAACCTGCGCCGCCATGACCCGCGCCGCCGTGCAGGCCCTCGGCCTTCGCCTCTTCAATTCGTCCGCCCCGTCGGCCGCCGCCACGGCGATCCTGCCGCCCGCCGGCGTCGACTCCGGCGTCATCGTCAAGGAGCTCAAGCGCCGCTTCGCTGCCATCGTCACCAACGGTCAGGGCGACATGAAGGGCAAGCTCTTCCGCATCGCCCACATCGGCCTCTTCGACTACATGGACACCATCGCCATCCTCGGCGCCCTCGAGCAGGTCGCCGCCACGTCGCTCCACCTGCCCGGCTTCGCCTTCGGCAAAGCGCTCGCCGCCGCGCAGCAGACCTACGCCGAACGCACCGCCCAGCCCGCGGCTCCAGCCAACGTCGAAGCCCTCGCCGCGGTGTAATTGTCACCGCGGCCGGAACTAAAATAGTAGCGTCATGTCGTTCCCGATCCGTACCTGCAGCCTTTGTGGAGAAGAGTTCGAGCTGAAGCCCAATAAGCCCGGCTTCGCCAACCGTTGTCCGGATTGCAGCGAGCCCGACGCCCACGCCAGCGCCGGACTCGCCTCCGCCGCCGGTTTCCAGAACGACCGCGAAGCCAACGCCGAGCGCCGCCGCACCATGCGCGAAATGCTCTACCGCAAGGACAGCTGACCCCGCTCAGGCCCGCGACGGCTTCTCCGCCTCAGTCCGTCATCTTCGTCATGTGTACCTCGAAGTCCGTCTCCGGCGTGAGTCCCCGCAGCGTGAACACCTTGTACCCGTCGCCCGTCGTCTCCGTCCGCCGAAACACTCCCGGCTCGGTCTCCGCCACTTCGCGCCCGCCGCTCAGCCTGGCGATGAACGACTGCGCCTCGCTCAGCTCCGCGGTCTCGCCGCTTCCGGGCGACGTCATCGCCTCCGCCACATAACTCCGCATCAGCTTCGGCCAGTACTGCGCCAGTAAATCGGTGCTCGCGAAAACATCCGCCCACTCCACGTTCCCGTTCACCGCCACCACCACGCCCACCGCGCCCCTGCTGCGCAGCTCGGCCAGAATCGCCGCCTCGCCCGCGTGGCCTCCATACTGCTCCAGCTTCGCCTCCACCGGCGGGCTGGCAAACACCTTTGCGTACGAGCTCGTCCCCGCGATCGCCCCATGCGCCTCCGGAGCCGGCATCAGATTCGCCATCGCCGCATTCGACGCCCGCACGTGATCCCACACCGACATCTGGTTCTGTTCCGCCATCGCCGGCATGCGCACGCTGGGCTGCGCCATCTGCGCCGCCATCGAGCCGAACTTCGCGCTCGACGCCACCCACCGCCCCGGCTCCACGCAGAAGACGCTCAGGTCCATCGGCCCGCCCTTCGGCGGCACAATGCGATCCGCCCCGATGACACGATCCTGCTTGCCGCCGGTCACGATCTCTCCCGCCAGCAGCAGCAGCGGCCGCGCCGAGTTGTTGTACAACACCAGCCGGTTCACTTCTGCCCCGCGATACGGCTGCGGATGCTCGCCGCGCACCAGCCCCGCATCGTTCCCTGCCTCCGTCACCACGACCGCGCCGGTACGAATCCCTTCGTCCAGCGTCAAAAGCTGCGAGGTGTTATACGATTTCCCGCCGAGCACCGGAAAAATCGCCAGGTTCCCGCGCCGGATCGCCGGCAGCACCCGATACGCTGCTTCATTGCCCGTTCCCGCGAGGCTCGGCCCCGCGATTCCCAGGCAAACCAGCCCCGCCGCCAGCGAAAAGCCCAGCCCGCCCTTCCACCAGCCCTGAGAACCTTTTCTCGACGCACACTCCGGCCTTACCTTCATCGCTTCCTCCGCTTGCGGCAGCCTCAAAACTGCGCTCGCAACCGGAGAACGCCGCCGGTGTCAGTTCTTGCAGAGAAAATCTGTGCCGATGACTTCCGCGCCTTCGACCCCTGCCGCGCCCGCCCTCAGCGGCGGTGTCTCGAAGGCCATCGAGCATCGCTACTCCGCCTCGCCCGCCGCCCGCTACGGCGTCTCTCCGCAGCAGTTCCGGCAATTCGTCACCGCTGTAGTTACGCAATACGCCGCCGGCGACCCCGAATCCGCTCAGCTCGAGCTCCTCGGCAAACTCCACCTCGACGACCTGGTCCTCGCCCGCGCCTGCTCCCTCGGCAACCCCGCCGCCTGGGACGCCTTCCTCACCCGATTCCGCGCATCCTTATATGAGTCCGCCGCCCGCATCGCCGGCAACGACGCCACCGGCCGCGAACTCGCCGACGAGCTCTACGCCGACCTCTACGGCATCCCCAACCGCGACGGCCGCCGCGTCGCGAAACTCGACTACTACACCGGCCGCGGCTCCCTCGAAGGCTGGCTCCGCACCGTCCTCGCCCAGCGCCACATCGACCGCTGCCGCTCCTACTTCCGATCCGTCAGCCTGGAGGAACAGGTCGAAGCCGGCGCCACCTTCCCCGCGCCTGCCGAATCCGCCGTTCCTCCGCCTGACCCGCGCGTCGCCGCCGCCCTCGACGCGTCCCTCGCCGCGCTTCCCTGCGAAGACCGCTTTCTGCTCGCATCGTATTACCTGGACCAGCGTACCCTCGCCCAGCTCGCCCGCACCCTCGGCGTCCACGAGTCCACCATGAGCCGCCGCCTCGACCGCATCGTCACGCATCTCCGTAAACGCGTCGTCCAGCACCTCCGCGCCTCCGGCCTCAGCGCGCGCCAGTGCGACGAACTTCTCCAGGGCCTCGACGTCCGCGACCTCGATCTCAATCTCGGCGTAAAACTGCGGCAAGATTCCCCTGCCGCCGCGTTCTATAACAAGGATGGATCGGCCCCATGAAGCGCACACCCGTGAAGCCAATCCCCGCCGGCACGCTGCGCACACAACTGGCCCGGAGCCAGGCGGCCCATCCTCGTCCGGACATCCCGCACCCCGGCGCCGATCTCCTCACCGCCTTCGCCGAAAACACGCTCCTCGATCGCGAACGCACCGAACTCCTCGCGCATCTCGCGGCCTGCCCCGCCTGCCGCGCCATCGTCCACACCGCCGGCGCTGCCGAACCGGAGCCCGCGCCGCTCCCGCAGCCCCTGCCCTCGCGCGCTCCCCTGCGCACCTGGCTCGCCGTCGCCGCGCTCACAGCCTGTCTCTTCGTCATGGCCGCTTCGACGGTTTTCTTCTATCGCGCCATGCACCTCGGCGACTCGCGCATGCGGACCGCCGCCGCGCCTCCGCCGTCGCTCCCTGCACCGCCTCCGCCGGCAGCAGCCGTCGAACGCGCCCGCAGGACCACCGCAACTCCGGCCCCTGCCGGAGCCCTTCCCGCTCGGCAGCACATCCCGGCATCGGCGCACCCCCATCCGCCCGCGCCGCAAAGCGCCGAGCCCGCAGCCGCGTTCACCGCACCGCCGGCTCCCGCCCCGGAGAATACCGGCGCATCCGCCGCCGTTAGTCTCGGCATACTCGAGTCGCCCCGCCCGCAAAACGCGCCGCTGGACAAGCCGCAACTCCAGGTCGAGCAGCGAACCCGTGTCTCCGCGGTTCACGGTGCCGTGGCCGAAGCGAAAGCCGCTCCCCAACCCGCGTCCTCCGCCGCGGTCCGGATCGCCCCCGCCAACACCTTCGCCTCATCCGCGCAGGCCACCCAGACCCTCTCTGGACTCGTCCCGGCCCTCTCTCCGCGCCCGCGCTTCCGCATCACCGGCGCGGGTCAAATCGAGCGCTCCGTCCAGTCCAGTATCTGGATGCCCGTCGCCGTCGCTCCGGACACGCACTTCCGCGCCCTGGCGATCTCCGGCTCTGATGTCTGGGCTGGGGGTGACCACCTCCGCCTCTTTCACTCCGCCGACAACGGCCTCAACTGGACCGAAGTCCAGCTTCCCGCCGGCGCCGATCGCGAGCACGCCATCGCGCACATCCGCATCGACTCGCCGCAGCAGCTCACCGTCGAAGACGAAGCCGGCGGCCTCTGGACCACGTCCGACGCCGGCGCCACCTGGAAGTAGCCCCCGCGCAGCGGGCGACGGACCACCAGCGACTGCATGGTCGCTACTCGCTACCGGCTACCGGCTACCGGCTGTTTCCTCTTCTCTCTTCTTGCGCTCTGCGCCCTGTGCTACCCGGCCCAGCCCGCCAGCTCTGCCAGCCGAGTGCCGCGCAACCCCGCACTCTCCCACGCGCGGCACAAATAGCTCACGGACGCCTTCAGCGCCGGCAGCGGATCGGCGCCCGGCGTCATCTGCGCTGTCTCCCGCCGCAGCCACTCCAGCATCTCCGCCAGCGTCCCAAACTTCCCCTGCGCAATCGCATCGTGCAGCGCCGGCGTCACGCGATTCTGGAAATCCTGCTTGCGCCCCAGATCGACAATGTCCGGCAGCAGCAGCGCGGGCTCGTCCAGGTGCACGTCGATGCGCTTGAGCAACTCCCGGTAAATGTGCAGCGCCAGCTTCTCCGCCTTCGCTGCACTGGCCGCCAGCCGTTCGTAGCCATGCTTCGTCGCCAGCTCCGCATCGGGCAGCACCTGGCAGTAGAACTTCAGCTTGGGCTCCGTCCCCGACGGCCGAATCGTGATGGTGAACGAATCGAAGGTGTATTGCAGCACATTGCGCGGCAGCCTGTCCGTCTCGCTCACAAACGGTCCAAACTCCTTCGTATCCCAGTAATCCACCGTGCGCCTGCGCTGCAGCCCCGCAAAGGACTCCAGCGGCTCGCTCCGCAGCGACTCCATGATCCGATCGCGCCGGAAGATGCCCTCGGCCCCGATCATCGTGATCGAGCGGCTCGTATCCGCGTGCGGCCCCACATCGTCCAGGATCCCCACGTAATAGTCCAGCAGGTTGCGATTCTCCCTCCGCAGCCTCTGATACAGACCCGCCAGATACATGCACGCCGGCACCGCATCCTTATCCAGAATCGTCGGAACCACAATCACGCCGTGGCTCTCCTCCGTCGCCAGCACCAGCCGCTCCGGACGGCTCCGCACCCCCCGATACTCTCCCGTCGCCCCCAGCTTCTTCAGAACATCCGCGACGTACTTGAAGCCCACCAGCAGATCGTCGATGATCTCCGACTCCCCGGCCCGCTCGACAATCCTGCGCAGGATTCTCGTCGTCACCAGCGTCTCCATCACCAGCCCCTTGCGCCGCGGGCCCTGCGCATCGAGCATCAGGTAGTAGCACAGAATCGCTGCAATCTGGTTCCCGTCGCAGTGGTGCCACGACCCGTCCGCCAGCTTCACCTCCAGACCCACGCGATCCGCGTCCGGATCCGAAGAAAGCACCACCCCCACTCCCTTGCTGTCCGCAAATTCCTTCGCCGGCTGCGTCGCCTGCGGCACCTCCGGATTCGGCGCCCGAAACGGAATCACCTCGAACCGCCCGTCCGGCCCCTGCTGCGGCGGCACCAGCGTGGGGAACTGCAGCGTGTGCAGCACCTCGCCCACCGTCGTCAGCCCGCAGCCGCACAACGGCGAGTACACAATGGGAATCGCCGGATCCACGGCATTCTGCCGCCCGTACAACTCCACATACGTATCGATATATTTCCGGTGCTGCTCCGCCGGGATCGCCCGAACCAGCCCCGCCTCCAGCGCCTGCTGAAACGGCATCTGCTGCACCGTCTGCACCCGCTCCATAATGTCCACCAGGTGCTGATCGTTCGGCGCGATGGGCTGGCTGCCGTTCTCGTCGTACATCTTGATGCCGTTGTCGTCCGGCGGATTGTGCGAGGCCGACATGTTCACGCCCCCCGCCGCGCCCAGCCGGCTGATCAGGTACGACAGCTCCGGCGTCGCCAGCACCGACATCTCTTCTTCCGGCTGCATGAAGTACGCCGTCACCCCGTTCGCCGCATAGACTTCGCAGGCCAGACGCCCCAGACTCCGCGACGAAACCCCCAGGATCGGATGCCCTGCCCCCAGAAATTTGTACGTCCCGGCCAGATCGCTGAACACCCGGACGTCGTTCGCCACCACCACTGACGCCGCGCCCGCCGTCGCGCGCAGAAAATCGCAGTGCCCCTGCACCGTCACCGCAATCGTCGTGGGATTGATCCGGTTCGAGCCATAGCCAACCCGTCCCCGCCGCCCGCCGGTGCCGAACGGCAGCAGCTGCCAGAAGGCGTCGAACAGCAGATCGAGCCGCTCTTCCCCCAGATGCTTCGCCAGGATTTCCGGATACGTGAACGGCAGCTCCCCGTCCATCCATGAGCGCAGCCGCGCCCCCGCCGCCGCACCCAGCTTCCCGTACCTGCTCTCCAGGGCTTCCGTTGTCTCAGACAAATCGATGGTCGACGCCACTTTCCCTCCTGCATTCCCGGGCCATCATACGACGGCCCCGTTGCGGATGCGCAAGTGCTCCCCGATTCGATTGGAAGAGGGCCCCCAACGGTTGGCTGTCGTCAGATGTCCAGGTTCTTCACGTCCAGCGCGTTGTCTTCGATGAATTTCCGCCGCGCATCGACATCCTCGCCCATCAGCGTCGTGAAGATCGTCTCCGTCTCCGCGATGTCCTCCAGCTTCACCTCGAGCAGCGTCCGCCGCTCCGGATCCATCGTCGTCTCCCACAGCTGCGTCGCCGTCATCTCCCCCAGACCCTTGTAGCGCTGCACCTGGTAGTCGCGCCGCCCCTGCTCGATCACGTACTCGAACAGCTCCCGCGGCGTCTGCTTCTCCACCGGCTCCAGACTCGCCTTGCCCGTGCGCTTCGGAGCCGGCTTGCCCGCCTCCGCCTCGCCCTTCGTCTCGGCCTCAGCCTCGGTGCCGATCTCTTCCTCGTCCGGCACGCCCACCCCGGCCTTCTCCGCCGCCTTGCCCGCGTACTCCACCACAAACGGCGGCTCCAGAAGCTCCCCGATCTGCGCGTGCTTCGCCATCATCTGCCGGTACTCCGGCGTCGACGCCAGCAGCCAGTCAATCCGCCGCTCCGCCCCCTGCGCATCCGTGAAGCACAGCGACCACGTCTGATGCTCCTCGTCCTGCACCGGCTTCTGCAGCCCCTTGAACTGGTATTTCTTCTGGATCTTCTCCAGCTCCCTGCAGAGCCCGTCCAGCTTCGTCTTGTTCTCGAAGTCCGCCCGCTTCGTCAGCTCCGCTGCCGCCAGCAGGCTCGTCACTTCCTCGTTCCGCAGCCGCGTGTTCACCTTATCGAAGAACCCCAGATACTCGTTCAGCTGCCCGAAGAACTTCGTCAGCGCCGCGCCTTCGATCTTCGCCGCGCTCTCGCCGTAGCGGATGACCATCCCGTCGGACGCGCGCTTCACCATCACCTTCACGAAGTCGCGATCGTCCTTGATGTACTGCTCGAACCGCCCCTTCTTGATCTTGTACAGCGGCGGCTGCGCGATGAACACGTTCCCGCGCCGGATCAGCTCGTTCATGTGCCGGAAGAAAAACGTCAGCAGCAGCGTCCGGATATGCGACCCGTCCACGTCGGCGTCCGTCATCAGAATGATCTTGCCGTAGCGCAGCTTCGTCGCGTCGAAGTCGTCCTTGCCGATACCCGTGCCCACCGCCGTGATCATGGCGCGGATTTCCTCGTGCCCCAGCATCTTGTCGTAGCGCGCCTTCTCCACGTTCAGAATCTTGCCCTTCAGCGGCAGAATCGCCTGGAAGCGCCGGTCCCGGCCCTGCTTCGCCGTCCCGCCTGCGCTCTCGCCCTCCACCAGATACAGCTCGCACCGTCCTGGATCGCGCTCCGAGCAGTCCGCCAGCTTACCCGGCAGCCCGCCCCCGTCCAGCGCGCCCTTGCGCCGCGTCAGATCCCGCGCCTTGCGCGCCGCCTCGCGCGCCCGCGCTGCTTCCACCGCCTTGTTGATGATCTTGCGCGCCACCGGCGGATTCTGCTCGAGGAACCCGCCCAGCTTCTCGTTCACCAGCGCCTGCACCGTCCCCGCGATGTCCGAGTTCAGCTTGCCCTTCGTCTGCCCTTCGAACTGCGGCTGCGGCAGCTTTACGCTGATCACCGCCACCAGGCCTTCGCGCACATCGTCGCCGGTCAGGTTCTCCTTCACATCCTTGAACAGCCCCATCTGCTGCCCGATGTAGTTCACCGTCCGCGTCAGCGCGGTCCGGAACCCCGACAGGTGCGTTCCGCCATCCACCGTATTGATGTTGTTCGCAAAGCAGAACACCGTCTCCGAGTAGCCATCGTTGTACTGGAGCGCGATCTCCATATCCACCCCGTCGCGCAGCCCTTCCATCACAATCGGCTTGTCGTGCAGCGCCTGCTTGCCGCGGTTCAGGTGCCTGATGAACTCCGCAATCCCCCCCGCGTATTTGAACTCCGCCCGCTTCGCCTCGCCCGTCTTCGGATCCGTCACCCGCTCGTCGGTCAGCGTGATCGTCAGCCCCTTATTCAGGAAGGCCAGCTCCCGCAGCCGCTGCGCCAGCGTGTCGTAGTTGTACTCGGTCACCGTAAAGATCGTGCTGTCCGGCAGAAAGTGGACCTTCGTCCCCCGCCGTTTGCTCGTCCCCGTCTGCTTCAGCTTCGACGTCGGAATTCCCTTCGAGTAGTCCTGCTCCCAGGTGTGCCCGTTCAGCCAGATCTCCACGTTCAGCTGCTCGGCCAGAGCGTTCACGCAGCTCACGCCCACGCCGTGCAGCCCGCCCGACACTTTATACGTCGAGGTGTCGAACTTCCCCCCCGCGTGCAGCTTCGTCAGCACCACCTGCACCGCCGGCATCCGGTCGCCGTTATCCAGCGTCATCTCGTCCACCGGAATCCCGCGACCGTCGTCGACCACCGTGATCGAGTTGTCCAGATGGATCGTGACGTCGATCTTCGTCGCGTACCCCGCCAGCGCCTCGTCCACCGAGTTGTCCACCACCTCGTACACCAGGTGGTGCAGCCCCATCTCGCCCGTCGATCCGATGTACATCGCCGGCCGCAGACGCACCGCCTCCAGCCCCTCCAGCACCTTGATGTTCTCGCCCGTGTACGAGCCGTTCTCGCCGCTCGCGGCGCTCTTGCCGCCCCTGGCGGCCTTTGCATTCGTCGGGATCGCGTCTTCCGTGGGTGTCACTTCTTTCGTCGCCATGAAACTCCGGTCGTCCTGGGGTGAAAAGTTACGTGCGCGTGGCGCTGAAAAGTGGCCGTCTCTGGATCAGCGACGAGTTTCAGCCCTCAAGCAAAAAATCTGTCATCCTGTGCGAGCCTTCCAACTGCGTCGCGCCGCTTTTTGCGCGGTCAGCGATTCAGGCGCCAGTCCTGTGACCCCGAGCGAATGCCGGCCGAACGCTCGGCGAGTCGAATGGGCCCGCATTGCCCACCCTTCACTGGATCGCAACCTGGCTCAATCGCGCGGGCAAAACTGCGGCCCTCCCAAAACGTCGGTTCCGCCCAAAAATGCCCGTCAATCGAACGATTTACCGATGACCTCAACACCCTTATTTTACCACGCAAAACCACCCCTCTGCCCGCCCCAAAACCAGTGCAAAACCCGTTGAAAACAAGCCTTTAGGCCAGCCCTCCGGCTCCCCTCCGTCCGCGCCCCGGGCACGCCTCCCGCCAATGGCTGTTCCCTTTTCTCTCCCCGCTTCCCCCTCCCCCCAAAGAACACCCTCATCCCGTACAATTCACCCCACCCTGCACTTCCCGGACTTCGGCAAACCCGTTCCTTTCGAAACCCAGGTCAGCATCGACTTCAAAATCAACGCCGCACACTAGCCTCGCCGCACCAGCCCCGCCAATCCTTTCCCCGATTCCGGTCCCCCCTGTGCTCTGTGGCCCTGCGCTCTGCGCTCTGTTTTTCCCCCCGTGACATCGATCACATCGTCCCCGCTCCACCCAGGGCACTCTATCCCCAATTCCTCCCCCGGAGCTGCCCCATGGACGTTCCCGTTCTCATGAACACGCTGACGGCAATCGAGCGTGCCCTCTCTGCCCACGACGAATGCGCCGTCCGGACCCTCATCCTCCAGGCCCAGGACGGCGTGCGCGCCCTCGAGCGCGAAAACGAGGCCCTCGCTCTGGAAAACGCCGGCCTCCGCCGCCGCTTCGACGCCACCCATCACGCCACCCTCCCCTATGCCGCCCACTCCCCGGCCTGCCCCGGTCCCGCCCTCCCCGCGCCCACAGCCCTCCCCGAACCTTTCCTCCGCGAAGCCCTTTCCGCCGATGCCGCCGACGACCGTCCGCCCCGCACCTGGCGCATCACCCACTTTTTCTTCACCTGAAATCGGCGCCCCGTGTGCCCGGTGCCCTGGTCTGCGTTCTGTGTTCTGTGCTCTGTGCTCTGACCGCTGACCGCTGAACGCTGCG
>DATJNE010000222.1:0-10460 GCA_035508305.1 Acidobacteriaceae bacterium
CGCCAGGGAAGCGCGTCCACTCCCATCGCCTGTTCCGCTGTCACAGGCAGTTCCTCGAACCCGGTCTCCCGGGCGCCTTTCCAGATTGTCTCCGGCTCGACCGGGAAGTCGCGCCTGGCCAGAGAGTGCTTGATGGCAATCTCCCAAATTGAGGCTGCCGAGAACCAAATGCGGGTTCCGGAATCCTGAATGACCCGTTTCATCGGCGCAGGAACCCTGTCCGGATCGACGAGTGTCCAGAGCAGCATGTGAGTGTCGAGGAGGTACTTCACTTGTTTGTGCCGTCAAACATCTCCCGGATCTCATCGTCACAGGCGTTGAGATCGTTCGGGAGCGTGACCTTACCGCGCAGGATGCCCAGAGTGCGCCGAGCGGGGCGCGATTCCGGGTGCGCGGTGACGATCACCGCCGGCTTTCCCGCACGAGCGATGGTAACCGGCTCCCGGCTTGCCAGAACCTGCTCGATAATCCGTGACAGGTGAGTCTTGGCTTCATGGACGTTCACAATGTCATAAGACTTAGTCATCAGACTTAGTCTATCAGGTCCGTTCTTGTCCTTTACTCCCCTTGCCGGAAAGCGGGTCCGCCCCAACCCTCCCTCGCAACACATCCGCACGGCAAATCAAAACAACCAGCCCGGCAACAGACCCTCACCCCTCCAGCGCCGCTACCGTCTCGGGCGCCGGCTTCTCCGTCCGGAATTCGCCCTCCCACCGCGCCACTACCGCCGACGCCAGGCAGTTGCCCACCACGTTCACCACCGTTCGCCCCATGTCCATGATCGCGTCCACCCCCAGAATCACCAGGATCGGCTCGGTCGGCAGCGAGAAGATCGACGCCGTCGCCAGCAGCACCACCAGAACCGACCGCGCCACCCCCGCCACGCCCTTGCTCGTCAGCATCAGCACGCCCAGCATCGTCACCTGGCGCCCCAGGCTCATGTGAATCCCCGCCGCCTGCGCCGTGAAGATCGCCGCGATCGACAGATACAGCGCCGATCCCGCCATGTTGAACGTGTAGCCCGTCGGGATCACGAACGCGACAATCTTGCGCGGCACACCGTACGCTTCCATCGCTTCGATCGCTCGGGGCAGCGCCGCTTCGCTGGTGCTCGTCGCAAACGCAATGGTCGCCGGCTCTGCCACCGCTCTCAGGAATTCCCGCAGCGGCAGCCGCGCCAGGATCGCGGCCGGCAGCATGGCCAGCAGAGCGAAGAGAAGAATCGAAATGTACAGCGTCAGCGCCAGCTTGCCCAGGTTCAGCATCACCCCCAGCCCCGACTGCGCCACCGTAAAGGCCAGCGCCGCCGCCACACCCACCGGCGCATAGAGCATTACGTAGTTCGTAAAGGCGAACATCACCTCCGTGAGCGACTCGCACAGCCGCAGCATCGGCGCACGCTTCGCTTCCGGAACCTTGCACAGCGCAAGGCCGAAGAAGATGGCGAAAACCGCGACCTGCAGGATCTGGTTCTCGGCCACCGCCGCGGCAATGTTCTCCGGGAAGACGTGCAGCAGGAACTGCTGCCAGGTGATCGCCGTCTGCGTGGGCAGCGAGCCGGTCACGACCGCGGCATGCGCGGCTATATTAAGCCCGACGCCGCACTTCGAAATGTCGATCGCCACCAGTCCGATGAGCAGGGCGATCGTCGTCAGAACCTCAAAGTAAACCAGCGACTTCAGCCCGAGGCGCCCGACCGTCTTCGCCTCCGCGTGGCCCGCGATGCCCGTCACCAGCGTCCCGAAGATCAGCGGCGCAACAATGACGCGGATCAGCCGCAGAAAGATGTCGCCGAACACCCGCGACGAGAGCGCCAGGCGCGGCGCGTCGACCCCCAGTTCGATCCCGGCCAGCATCGCCACAAAAATCCAGCCCGTCAGCGACCGCCGGCGGGCCGCCGCCAGGGCCAGCAGCGCCAACCCGAGCACGCGGGCGACCACCCACACCGGGCGCAGCCCCGGGGCTCCGTGCTGCAGAAACGCCGCCGCTGCATACAGCAAAACCCCGCCAACGGCGACCACCGTCACGTTGCGCTTCGCCGGCATGCCACCCAGACTACAGGAGCGCGCCCATGGCCATGCACGCCCGGTCTGCGCTGATCTAGACTGCTCGTTATGCGGGTTTTGGTTTGGTCAGGTGTAGTGATTGCGTTGGTAGGGACGGCAGCGGCGGTGCCGGCAGCATCCGCCCAGCTCCTGAATCCGTTGACCCCGAAGCCGGAGGCGAATCAGGACGGCAACCCGCTGACGAATCCCGGCATCTCGCCTGGCGTGGAGTTTCTGTATCAGCTGGAAGCGAAGTTCGCCGCCGACACCGCGAAGGGCGGCGGCAAGGCTTTCGGCGCATGGTTCGCCCCCGACGCGGTCACGCTGCAGAACAACGGCGCGCCGGTCGTCGGTCATGACGCGATCGCCGCTCAGGCAACATGGGCGCCCCAGGCTTATCAGCTCACCTGGACCCCGGAAGGGGCTCGCATGAGCCGCGACGGCGACATGGGCTTCACCTGGGGGCACTATGAAGGCGACTCGAAGGACGCCAACGGGAATCCGGTGAAGACGACCGGGCGTTTTATGACGGTGTGGAAAAAGCAGTCCGACGGCAGCTGGAAAGTGGAGCTCGATGCCAGCAACCAGGGTCCACCGGAGGACTGCTGCCGCCTGAAGTGACCGAAAGTCGGGTAGGAAACCAGGGTTGTGTTACCGTAGTGCAGTGTTCTTCGGCCAGCCTGAATTACCAGCGGAAAGTACCGTAAGCGATACGTAGCACAGGACTTGGCATCACCCGAACGGGGCAGAGCCAGGCCCAAAATTGTTTGCAACAATGCTCCTGTTCCCCCACACGCAGTGCTTCGGCGTGCCTGCGTCACGCCGTGCAGTCTATGCAGGATTTGTGCCTGGGGATCTCGGACTCGCCGGAGTCCGTGGAGAGGAATGAGTTATCTGGCCACCAGCGCGCAGTGGAGCGAAGCCGATCGGCTGAAGTCTCTGCACGAGTATGAGATTCTCGATACGCCTGCCGATCCGGCGTTTGACGAGATTGTTCGCGTCGCGGCCCAGGTCACCGGCGCACCCTACGCTTACCTCGGATTCGTCGATACCAACCGCCTGTGGTTCAAGTCCCGCTTCGGATTTCAGGGAACCGAGATTCCGCGCCTCGCCACCGCCTGCCAGTACACCATTCTGGAGCCCGAACCGCTCCTGGTCGCCGACGCCGCGATGGAGCCGCGCTTTCCTGTGCGCGGCATCCCCTTGACACGCACGGTCCATTGCCGCTCCTATCTCGCCGCCCCCCTGGTGGGACCCGAAGGCGGCATCGGAACGCTCGCCGTGCTTTCCCCCAAGCCGAATCAGTTCACCGAGCAACATGCATCGATCCTGAGCGTCCTCGCTCGCCAGGTCATGATGCGCCTCGACTACTCGATTCATTCGCGAGGACAGGATCACTCCCTCCGCGCCCGCCAGCGCATCGAGCGCGCGCTTACAGTCGAGCGCAACTTCGTCTCCGCGGTGCTCGACACCATGAGCGCGCTGGTGCTGGTGGTCGACACTTCCGGCCGCATCGTGCGCTTCAATCGCGCCTGCGAGGAAATCTCCGGCTATACCTTCGCCGAGCTCGCTGGTCGGTCCTTTCCCCAGGAGCTGTTTCTCACCGATGAGCGGACCAGGGCCTTCCAGCTTCTGGAGCAGTCGCGCAGCGATCTGCGTCGCGATCCCACCGAACTGCACTGGCTCTCCCGCGACGGGCGCCGCCGCCTCATTGCATGGACCACGACGACGCTGACCGACGGCTCGGGCGGCATCAACTTCATCATCATGACCGGCGTTGACGTGACCGACCAGCGCGAGGCCACGGCCGCGCTCCACGCCAGCGAAGCACGCTACCGCCAGCTGGTGGAAAGCTCGCTGGGCATGGTGTGCACCCACGATCTCGAAGGCCGCCTGCTCTCCATCAATGCCAGCGCCGCCGAAAGCCTGGGCTACCGCGCCGAGGAAATGGTCGGAACACGGCTCATCGACTACGTCCCCGAGGATCAGCGGGCAGCCTTCGAAACCTATCTGCGGCGCATCGCCGTCAGCGGCGAGGAGAAGGGAACCATCAGCCTGCGCCACCGCACCGGCGGCGTGCGCATCATCGCCTGGCGCAATCGTCTGCTCGACCTGCCTGAGATGCAGCCCTTCGTCCTCGGCCACGGCATCGACGTGACGGAGAAAACCGACGCGGAGAACAAGCTGCACGCGGTCATGCGGCAGCGCGAATCGATCCTCGAATCGGTCGGCGACGGCATCTACGGCGTCGACATGCAGGGCAAAATCATCTTCGTCAACGAGGTGGGCGCGCGCCTGCTCGGCTACACCCAGGAGGAGATGGAAGGCCGGGACCTGCTCCAGCTGCTCGGTCATGCGCGCGCCGACGGATCGGTCTACCGCATCGAAGACAGCCCCATCTACGCCGCCCGGCGATCCAGCACCCCCACCCGCGCGCGCGATGAAGTCTTCCGCCACAAGGACGGGCATCCGGTGCCCGTGGAATACGTGGCCTGCCCCATGCTCTCCAATGGTCGCGTCACCGGCGTGGTCGTCGCGTTCCAGGACGTGACCGAACGCCGCCGCCTCGATCGCATGAAGGACGAGTTCATTTCCACCGTCAGCCACGAGCTGCGCACGCCCCTCACTGCGCTGCGCGCGGCCCTGGGCCTCATCGCCGGCGGCGCGCTCGAGAAGCGCCCGGAGAAGCGCGCGCAGATGATGGATGTCGCCATCGGCAACTGCGATCGCCTCGTCCGGCTGGTGAATGACATTTTGGACTTCGAGCGCATGGGCGCCGGACGCCTGCCCATGCGCTTCCAGGAAGTCGAAGCGAAGGAGCTGCTGCGCCGAGCCACAGACCTGCAGCATGCCAGCGCCCAGAAGGGAGGGATCGGTTTCATCGTGGATGCGCCGCCCCTCACGCTTTGGGTCGATGAGGATCGCATCCTGCAGACCCTGGGCAATCTGATCGGCAACGCCATCAAGTTTTCTCCGCCTGGATCTGAAATCACCCTGCGCGCCCGTGTGCAGAGCCCTACCGACGCGATCCTCTCCGTCGAAGACAAGGGGCGCGGCATTCCGCCCGAGAAGCTGGACATCATCTTCGAGCGTTTCCAGCAGGTCGATGCCTCGGATTCGCGCGACATGGGCGGAACCGGCCTCGGCCTCGCCATCTGCCGCAACATCGTCCGCCAGCACGGGGGCCGCATCTGGGCCGAAAGCGTGGTGGGCAAGGGAAGCACCTTCTACTTCACGGTGCCCCGCACCACGGCCCGCCAGGAAGTGGGGGAATCTACAGTTCAGGCTCCGGCAGCTGGGGCCCGTTTGCTGTAGAGAGACGCGCCGCCGCAACGGGGCGGACCCCCGCGGCCGCCTGAGGTGTCATCTGATGCATCGTGACGATGAGAGCGACCGCCGGCGCGCTTCCTGCGCAACGGTAGGAGTGCGGTGTGGCGGCGTCGAAATAAACGCTGTCGCCGGCTTCAAGGGCGTGGATGCGATCGCTGTGTCGAACTTCCAGTTCGCCCTGCAGAAGATAAAGGAACTCGTATCCCGGATGCACATGCGGACGGATCTCCGATCCTTTGCGCACCGGGACGAACTCGGCAAAGTAAGGATCGAGCTGGCGATCCGGCACCATATATGCCAGGCTCTCGAAGTAGTAGGTGGGATCGTCGACGCCGGACTGCGGCATGCGCACGCGCTCCGAGCGCCGATGAATGCGGAAGAGTGGATGGGGCTCCGGCTCAAAGAAATACGCGAGGTCGCGGCCGAAGACCATGGCGATGCGCGCCAGGTTGCGCAGCGTCGGCACCACCCGTCCGGTTTCCAGCTGCGACAGAAAGCTGGCCGAGAGCCCGGTGTGGCGGCCCAGCTCGACCAGGCCCATCGACCGCTTCAGCCGCAGCCGGCGGATACGCTCACCAATGCGCTTTTCCGCGATAAAGGCTTCCGCAGAGCTGGAGGCGTTGGGAAGAGCGTCAAAATGGGGCGCGGCGGTTTCGGTCTTCCTTTCCATGGACTGACCCACGCTCGATTGTCGGGAGGATGCAATGAGTGAAGCTACCATTGTGTTTTCCGAATCACAAGAGTTTTTGATGCAGTGAATAGAAAACAAGATATTGGCCGTTCCGTAAGAGGGGTCCAGGTGATTGATATGTAGCGGGTTAATGCTAGGCGCAGGAGTATATGGCAGCTCGCGCCTCGCCGCGCGGGCTGGGAACGGAAGCAGGGGAGTGGAAAATCGGCTGCCTGCGCCTTGGGTTCCTCTCCATACGACACAGTCGTCCTTCAGGTCTTCTTGACCATCCGGAAAGTCAACCATGGGGCATTCAGCAGGACGAATTCTTCTCAGCGGCGGGTCGGGCCTGATCGGGTCGGCCCTGCAAGCCGCGGCCCGGGAGAAGGGTTTCACGGTGCAGACCCTCGTGCGCCAGCATCGCGCCGTGCGCGGCGGTGCCATCTACTGGAATCCTGCCGAGGCGAAGCTCGGCGTCCACCCCGCGGCGCTGGAGGGTTTCGACGCGATCGTGCACCTCAACGGCGCCAGCGTGGCCCGGCGCTGGACCAGCGAATATCGGCGGACCATTGTGACGAGCCGCGTGCGCAGCACCGAAGTCCTCTGCGACGCTCTGGCCAAACTGAAACGCCGGCCGCCCGTTTTGCTCTGTGCCTCGGCCGTCGGCATCTACGGCGATCGCAGTGATGAAGTGCTCACGGAGCAGAGTGCGCCCGGCTCTGGCTTCCTGGCCGAAACCTGCCTTGCCTGGGAAGCAGCTGCGCAGCGAGCGAACGATCTTGGCATACGCGTCGTCCATCTGCGCTTTGGCGTCGTTCTCGGCCGCAAAGGCGGAGCGCTCGCGAAAATGCTGCCCGTGTTTCAGCTCGGACTCGGCGGACGCCTCGGCAGTGGACGCCAGTGGATGAGCTGGGTGACCGTGCGCGATGCGCTGCGGGCGATGTGGTTCCTGATGGAGCACCAGCAACTCGCCGGCGCGTTCAACGTGACCGCTCCCCAGCCGATCACGAACGCGGACTTTACCAGGGCGTTGGCCCACGCTGTGTATCGCCCCGCTGTGTTTCCGGCTCCGGCCGGCGCGCTGCGCCTGGTCTTTGGCGAGATGGCCCAGGAGACGATGCTGGCCTCCCAGCGCGCTCTGCCGCGCCGGCTGGAGCAGGCCGGCTTTGCGTTTCAGGATGCGGAGATCGGGTCCGCCCTCCGCGCGATTCTGTAAAGTGCTTTACGCTGAAGTTGCGATGAGCATCCGTTCGACGGCCGCGCGCCGAACCTCAGCGATGGCAGCGGCTCTCCCCTGGGCGATGTTGCTCGCCGGATGCGGCCTGGCCGAAAATCCGCAACCGCCGACCCTGTGGCTGCCGCAGCCGGTGAAAGACCTGGCTGCGACGCGAGTGAGCAATACGGTTCGCCTGCACTGGACCATGCCGAAGAACACCACAGACAAAGTGGCGCTGAAAGGCGATCAGCGTGCCCAGGTGTGCTGGGAGTTTGCCGCCCCCACGGGCAAGCCCGCCTTCGATGCAAAGAACTGCCGCACCGCTGGCGATGGGATGTTTCCCCCCGACAAGCCCGCGGACCTTGCCGTTCCCTTGCCGGACGAGCTCACGACAGGGAAGCCGCGCGCCGTCGCGTTTTACGTGGAGCTGCAGAATCACGTGGGCAAGACCGCCGGCCCCTCGAATCCCGCGTGGGTCGCCAGCGGGCCGGCGCCCCTCGGCGTCGCCGGGTTGCAACTGGAGACCCGTGCCGAGGGCGTTGTCCTGCGCTGGGCCCCCGCTACCCCGGAGCCCGGGCTGATCATGCGCCTGCACCGGACGCTCGTGCTGGTTTCCGGCGCACCAAAACCGGACGAGGCGAAGGGCGTGTCGCCGCCAGCGGAGCAAACCCTCGAGGTGAGCCTCGACCATCAGGACCCCGGCGGAGCAGTGGATCGCGATGCAGCCCTCGATCACACCTGGAAGTACTGGGTCGAGCGCGTCGTCAGGATCGAAGCCGACGGGCACGCGATCGAAACCGCAGGCCCACCCTCCGCGGCGGTCACCATCGACGCGAAGGATGTCTTCCCGCCCGCCGTCCCGGCCGGTCTCGCCATCGTGGCGGATCCGCAGGGGAAGGCGATGGATCTCTCCTGGACCCCCGACACCGATGCCGACACAGCCGGCTATTTCGTCTATCGGATGGACCTGTCCCCCGGCGCCGCGCCTGCCAGCGCGTGGGAGCGGATCACGCCGAAGGTCGTCGTCGCTCCCTCGTACACCGACACAACGGTCCTCCCCGGCCACAGCTATGCGTTTGCCGTGAGCGCGGTCGATCAGGACGGCAACGAAAGCGCGAAGTCTCCCGAAGTTCAGGAGCAGATGCCGCAGTGAAGGCTGCGAAGGACTGGGACTGGGAACTCGGAGAGACGGGACGAGCAGACACAGCGGGCGAGGGAACGCGCTGTCAGATCGAGTGAATGTGCTGGCAAAGGAGCCACAATGAAATATTGCCGCTTTCAAACCCCCTCCGGTCCCCAGTACGGCGAAGTCGTCGACCGCGCCGGCGCCCTCTGGATCGAGCGTCTCCTCCCTCCCTTTGAAGAAGATCCCTGGACCCGGCTCGCGGCCGGCGCTTTCCAGCCCATCCCCTTTCTCACCGCGCCGCTCCTCGCCCCCGTCGTTCCGCGCAAGATCGTCTGCATCGGCCGCAATTACCGTGAGCATGCAGCGGAGCTGGGGAACGAAGTTCCGAAGGAGCCCCTCGTCTTCCTCAAGGCGCCGTCTTCGGTCATCGCTCCCGGCGAGCCCATCCGCATCCCCCCGCAATCCCAGCACGTCGACTTCGAAGGCGAACTGGCCGTCGTCATCGGCCGACGCGCCGCCAGGATTGGACCCGGCGAAGACGTGCGCGGATACATTCGCGGCTACACCATCGTCAACGACGTCACCGCGCGCGATCTGCAAAAGCCCGATGGCCAGTGGTGGCGCGCCAAAGGCTTCGACACCTTCTGCCCGATGGGCCCCCTGGTCACCGACGAAGTCGATCCCTTCGCCGGCCTCACCCTCGAGACCCGCCTCAACGGCGAAGGGAAACAGCACGGCATCACCTCGGACTTTATCTTCGACATCCCCGCGCTGCTCCGCCATATCACCGCCGCCATGACGCTGCTCCCCGGCGACGTCATCCCCACCGGCACCCCCTCCGGCGTCGCCCCCATGCAGCCCGGCGACCGTGTCGAAGTGGGCATCGAGGGGATCGGCGTGCTCAGCAACCCCGTCGACGGGCACAGCGAGCTCTCGCCCCCGGGGAAGACGTCCCACCAGGTGCCATGAGACGACCATCGCGATCCGGGCATCCAAGCCGTAGGCAGCCGTTTACGAGATTTTCTTCAAAGACAACAGGGCGGGAATTTTCGTGATTCCCGGAAATGCCGGATAATCGAAGAGGAAGCAGGAGGAATCATGGCGAACACATTGTTGGCGCAGCTTCGGACGATGACGACCGTGGTGGCGGACACCGGCGACATCGAAGCGATCGAGAAGGTCAAGCCGCAGGACGCGACGACGAACCCGTCGCTGCTGGCCGCCGCGGCACAAATGCCGGCGTACAGCAAAATCGTCGATGACACCCTGCTCGATGCGAAGAAGCAGCTCGGCGAGAGCGCCGACGACGCGAAGATTGCGAAGCTGGCCTTCGAGAATCTCGCCGTTGCCTTTGGCAAAAAGATCCTGCAGATTGTCCCGGGCCGGGTCTCGACCGAAGTCGATGCCCGCAAATCGTACGACACCGAGGGAACCATCGAGCAGGCTCGCTCCATCATTCGCAAGTACGAGAGCGCGGGCGTGTCCCGGCAGCGCGTGCTGATCAAGATTGCCTCCACCTGGGAAGGCATCCGCGCCGCGGAGAAGCTCGAGCAGGAAGGCATCCACTGCAACATGACCCTGCTCTTCGGCATTCACCAGGCCGTCGCCTGTGCCGAAGCCGGCGCCACCCTGATCTCCCCCTTCGTCGGCCGCATCCTCGACTGGTACAAGAAAGACACTGGCAGGGATTATCAGGGCGCCGACGATCCCGGCGTCGAGTCCGTCACGCGCATCTACAACTACTTCAAGAAATTCGGCTACAAGACCGTCGTCATGGGCGCCAGCTTCCGCAACACCGGCGAGATCAAAGAGCTCGCCGGCTGCGACCTGCTCACCATCTCTCCGCATTTCCTTGAGGAGCTCGACGCGACCGAAGGCACCCTCGACCGCAAACTCGACCCCGAGAAAGCAAAGTCGATGCAGATCGAAAAAATGACCATCGACAAAGCCACTTACGACAAAATGCACGCCGCCGATCGCATGGCCCACGACAAGCTCAGTGAAGGCATCGACGGTTTCAGCAAAGCCCTCGTCCAGCTCGAACAGCTCTTGTCAAAGCGCCTCAGCGAACTC
>DATJNE010000223.1:0-51383 GCA_035508305.1 Acidobacteriaceae bacterium
GATCGGCCGGCGCCACGTCCCCTGCCGAGCGGCCGCCGCCGCCTGGCGGAGCTGATCGGTGGTGCGCGGCAATTCCACATCCTTCAGCCGCGGCGAGACCGGCAGCGCCGTCTCTTCGTGTGCCGCCTGCACGATGGCATCGGCGTCCAGCTCCAGTTCCTTTGCGTAGGCTTCGAGGAACCCGGCAATCTTCTCCGGCGCCACCGTCTCCAGCTCATGCGCCGCTGCGACCGCCGCCGTCAGTGCCCGATCGCAGTCGCTCCACCGGCTCACCGGAAATTCGCGGCCCAGCTTCTCCCCCGTGGCCGGATTCTCCGGCTCGAAGACGCCCTCCGCGTCCGAATCCCGCCACTCTCCGCCAATCCAAACCTTCGCTGTTGCGACTGCCGTCTGCATGGTCTTCTCCTCGTGGTTCGATCGCCTCGTCACGCCACCGGATTCATCAGCTCGCCGATCCCGTCGATCCGGATCCGCACGGTATCCTTTTTCTCCAGCGTAAAGGAATCCGGCGGCACAATGCCGGTCCCCGTCAGCAGAAAGCAGCCGAAGGGGAAAATCTGGTCGCGATATAAGTAGCTCACCAGTTCTGCAAACGGCCGCTTGATCTGTGCCAGCGTCGTCTCTCCGGCAAAGACCTGCTGCTCCGCGCGTTCAATTGCAATGGAAATGCGCGTGGTCTGCGCCAGGGGCTCCGGCGTGACCAGAATGCCCGGGCCCAGCGCGCAGCTCCGGTTGTAGACCTTGGCCTGCGGCAGATACAACGGGTTTTGCCCCTCGATATCGCGCGAACTCATGTCATTGCCGACGGTGTATCCGATGATCCGGCCGCGCGGATTGATCAGCAGCGCCAGCTCCGGCTCCGGCACCGACCAGATTGCGTCGCTGCGCAGTCCGACCGCGGCGCCCGGCCCTACGACTTTGTGCGGCAGCGATTTGAAAAACAGCTCCGGCCGCTCCGCGGTGTAGACGCGATCATAGAAATCTCCACCGCCGGCATCCTTCGACTCGGCCATGCGCGCTGCGCGGCTGCGCAGATACGTAACCCCCGCCGCCCAGACTTCCTGACTGCCGATCGGCGCCATCAGCTTCGATCCATCGACCGACCCTGTGCTGTATCCGCTGCGCACCTGCTCCGCGAGGAAAGCGTGAAGATCCTCGCGCATGACCAGCGTATCGAGCAGCTCATCGACTTCCCAGGTCCGCCCCTCATGCTCCACAACCAGCCCATCCGTTGTTCGATACAGAATCACTTTGTCTCCCTGAGCTCGCTCACCATGTCATCGTTTGCAACGGGGCCGTTGCCCAGCTTTGCCGTAATGGCCTCCACGTCATACACACACCCGCCCCAGATCCCGCCGCTGGCCTCCACGAGAGCCGCCCACAAGCGGGTATCGTCGGGCAACTCCGGATGCGGCCGCAGATCGGCACGCAACGCGCGCGCCGCCAGCCGTTTTCGCCCTTCTTCCGGCCAAAAGGTCTCGCCGTTCTCGCCCACCAGGTCCACCGTCGCGCTCAGCTTGTTGCGATCGATGCGAATTTCGACGATATCGCCGTCGCGCAGTTTTCCCACCGGCCCGCCGGCCAGCGCCTCCGGCGAGATGTGCCCGATGCACGGCCCCGTCGATACGCCGCTGAACCGGCCATCGGTCAGCAGCGCCACATGCCGGCAATGGGGCAGCGCCCGCAGCGCCGCGGTGATCTGATAGATCTCCTGCATCCCCGCCCCGCGCGGCCCGCAGCACAGCAGCACCATCACGTCTCCCGCTGCGATCTGTCCCTTGCGAATCGCTTCAATCGCCTCGCTCTCCAGCGTGAAGACGCGCGCCGCTCCGCGGTGAAGGAAGATCCCGTCCTCGCGCACCAGTCCCGGATCGATCGCGGTGCTCTTCACCACCGATCCCTCCGGCGCCAGATTTCCCTTCGGAAAGCACACCGTCGAGGTCAGCCCTCGCGAGCGCGCCCGATCCGGCGAGCAGATCACGTCGCCGGCGTCGATGCCGTCGCGTTCGCGCAAATTCGACTGCAGCATCCGCCGCCGCTCGCTCTGCTCCCACCAGTCCAGGCAGGCTCCCAGTGTTACGCCCGTTGCTGTCAGGGCCTTCGTGTGCAGCAGTCCCGCCGCGCGCAGATGCAGCATCACCTCCGGCACGCCCCCGGCGAGAAAGACCTGCACCGTAGCAAACCCGCGCGGCCCGTTGGGCAGCGCATCCACCAGCCGCGGCACCTCGCGATTCACGCGCATCCAGTCCGCGACCTCGGGCCGCCTGCGTCCTGCCGCGTGCGCAATGGCCGGCAGATGCAGCAGCAGGTTCGTCGACCCGCCAAAAGCGGCGTACACGATCATGGCATTTTCAAACGCGGCCTGGGTCAGGATCTCCTGCGTCCCCATGCCCATCTCACGCAGTCGCAGCAGCGCCGCCGCCGAGCGCCTGGCCGCATCCAGCCATATCGGCTGCCCGGACGGAGCCAGAGCCGTATGCGGCAACGCCAGCCCCAGCGCCTCGCCCACCACCTGCGCAGTCGCCGCCGTTCCCAGGAACTGGCAGCCGCCGCCCGGCGATGCGCACGCGCGGCAGCCCATCTCGGCGGCGTACTCCAGCGTGATCTGGCCCTGCGCATAACGCGCGCCGATGGTCTGGACCTTCCCTGCGTCCTCGCCGCTCTCCGGCAGCAGCGTCACGCCGCCGGGGATCAGCACCGCCGGCAACGCGCGCGACGACGCCAGAGCCATCATCATCGCCGGCAGCCCCTTGTCGCACGTTGCTATGCCCAGCACCCCGGCGCGCGTGGGCAGCGACCGCATCAGGCGGCGCAGCACGATGGCCGCATCGTTTCGATAGGGCAGCGAGTCCAGCATCCCCGTCGTGCCCTGCGTACGCCCGTCGCACGGATCGGTGCATGCTCCCGCAAACGGCACCGCGTCCATCGTCCTGAGCGCGCGCGCCGCTTCGGCAACCAGCAGCCCCACTTCCCAGTGCCCGGTGTGAAATCCCAGGGCAATTGGCGTCCCGTCTTCCGCGCGCAGTCCGCCGTGCGTGCTCAGGATGAGGACCTCCGGCCCCCCCATCCGCGCCGGCTCCCATCCCATTCCCGCGTTCATTGTCATCCCAAACAAATTGCCCGAGGGCTGCGTCAGCAGCATCTCCGGCGTTAGGGGCAGGGCCCCGGCCGGCCCGCGCGCATGCGTCGCCACCGCGCGCAGATCCATTTCCCGCGACTCCAGCACCTCACCGACATCGATCGTCTTCATCGTCATCCTGAGCGAATCTCGGTTCGCATCGCGAGCCGAATACAGCCGTAGGACCTCCCGAGCGTCCCCAACTACCGACCGGCGTTCTCGCCGGCGTTCGCGAGGGCCCTGCCTGGCCCCATTCCCAGCAGCGCTCCTCCCGACAGAATAAGCGAGAGCGACATCAGGAGAAACCCCGCCGCGGAACTGCCGGTATAGGTCTGCAGCACGCCCACGAAATACGTCCCGAAGAAACCGCCCAGCGCGCCGACGCAGTTGATCAGCGCCATGGTTTCGCCGGCCACATTGCGCGGCAGCAGTTCCGGCACCATCGCCCAGAAGGGTCCGTACGGCGCATACATGCAGCTGGCCGAGACGATCAGGCACGCGTACGCCGCCACGAACGAGTGATCGACCGTGAAGAACGATCCGGCCAGTGCGACGCCGCCCAGCATCAGGAGCGGCCAGACATACTTCCGTCGCTGCCCTCGCCGGTCGGAATAGTGCGAGACCGCCATCATCACCACCACCGACACCAGATACGGAATCGCAGCCACCAGCCCCGTCGTCGCCATACCCGCCTTTGTCGCATTGCGGATCACCACCGGCAGCCACAGCACGAATCCGTAAATGCCCACGCTCCAGAAAAAGTAATTGATACAGAGCCGAATCACGTT
The DNA here is from genome assembly GCA_035508305.1 of Acidobacteriaceae bacterium. GTDB lineage: Bacteria > Acidobacteriota > Terriglobia > Terriglobales > Acidobacteriaceae > Palsa-343. The sequence continues at coordinate 3,907 of DATJNE010000223.1, forward strand.
GGGTTCGCGAAATGCCGGCCAGAAATTTCCGAACTTCGGAAGCTGCCGCTGTTCCTGCTCGAAGGCCTGCTCAAGATCGGCCCTGGCCGTCACACCCAGCCACGTCACCTGCGCCGGATGGTCGCGCATCAGGGCGATCCAGAAGACGCCCCACACCATCGCCACCGCGCCTTCGATGATGAACGCCACCTGCCAGCCCCACGCGCGGATCAGAAAGCCCGTGACAGCCGACATCCACAGTACGGTCATCGGATTGGCCAGGATCATGAACGCGTTGGCACGCGAGCGCTCCGCGCGCGTGAACCACCGCGTGAGCACGATGAGCAACGACGGAAAGACGAAGCTCTCCGCCGCGCCCAGCAGCATGCGATCGATGGCCAGCAGCGAGAAGCTGCGGATCACCCCGGTGAGCGCCGCGAAGGCGCCCCACGCCACCAGGGCCAGAAAAATCAGCCAGCGCGCGCTGTACCGCTGCACCAGAATCACACCCGGAATCTGCGGCAGACAGTACCCCAGGAAAAACAGAGAGCCCAGCAGCGACGACTGGTAGCCGCTGATGTGCAGCGTCTGCGCCAGGCCGGCCGCAGCGCCGAATCCGTAGTTGGCGCGATCCAGGTACGCCAGGCTGTAGGTGATGAAGACTGCCGGCAGGATGCGACTCCACCGCTTGCGCAGATCGGCTTCGCTGGAATTCATCGCATCCATCGCCAGGTTTTCTACCCGATACCTTCGCGTTGCCCCTGCCTCTAGTCCTCGTCCCCTTCTTCCGGCATATCCGACGGCGGCCTCGCCAGGTCGATGCGCGCGTGGTGCGCCGCCTCCAGCACCCTGTTCAGCGCCGGCAATTGCTGGTCGCGGAACCGCTCCCACGCCGGCACCGCCTCCTGCTCCTCGCTCTCCACGTGCGTCGCGGCTTCGCTCAGCGCCTCCGTCGGTGGATTGTCCGACTGCTCCAGTTGGCCGTACACCTGTCCTGCTTCGCCGTTCACCTCATCGATGCCAGGACGATGGTTCGCATGGTCGCCCTCCAGCACCAGCTTCAGCGCATCCTTATACGGCTGCAGCTGCGCCGACAACGAGGCGTTTTGCGGGGCGTTCATCTGCTCGGCCACCGCGTGCGCCGCCAGATCCGCTTTCGCCACCGCGTCCAGTGCCTCAGCCATCGCCATCTGCCGGGCATGCAGCCCCTTCAGGTCGTAGAGCGAGGTGGGCACGCGCGGATCCATCTTCACGGTCAGCGTTTGCGTCTCGCTGTGCCCGTCCACCGTCAGCCGCACCGTATAGTCGCCCGGCAAAACCAGGGGCCCCTGCGGTTTCAGCGGCGTCCGATGCGGCACCGCCGAAATCGGATACTCATAGTGTGTTGCCGTGGGCGTCGTCGACCGCAGATCCCACACCCAGCGGTGCATCCCTTCCCTCGAAGGCAGCGGTCCGTGCACCAGCGGCCAATACGGCGGAATCAGATTCTTCTTCATCTCCTCCGGCGTCGGCGTCACCGGATCCGTGCTCGAATACTTCCGCAGCACGGTCCCGTCGCTGCCCAGCACCTCCAGGGTTACACTCTGTGCGCTCGCCGGCAGATCGTAGTCGATGATCGCCCCATTCGGCGGATTCGCGCCCATCGGCTCATCCGGCGGCAGCGGCGTATCCGTGTACTCCATGCTCCGCACCCGCCATGCATCCGCGGGCTTGAACAGCATCGGCATTTTCTCGCCGCTCTGCGCGGCGATCTCCCGCAGCGGCGCCACGTCATCCAGGATCCAGAAAGACCGGCCGTGGGTGGCCACGACCAGGTCGTCGTCTTTGATCAGCAGGTCGCGCATCGACGTCGGCGGCAGGTTGTATTGCAGCGGCCGCCAGTGCGCGCCATCGTCGAACGAAACCCACACCGCCTTCTCCGTCGCTGCATACAGCAGCCCTGGCTGCACCGGATCGGCGCGCACCGCATTCACCGGCGCATCGTCCGGCAGCCCGGCGCTGATCGACTGCCAGGTCTTGCCGCCGTCGTGGGTGCGGAACGCATAGGGCTTCATGTCGTCGATACGCATCCGGTTCACCGCGACGTAGGCCGTGTCATCGTCGAAGCGCGACGCGTCAATCTGCGCGATCTTGCTCCACGGCATCACCCCCGGCGGCGTGATGTTCGACCAGTTCGCTCCGCCATCCCGCGTGATCCACACCAGCCCGTCGTCTGTCCCGGCCCAGATCGTCTGCGTGTTCTTGTACGACGCCGCAACGGCATAGATGACGCCGCGTCTCTGGTTCTGCTGATCGGCGGTCAGCGCCGGCAACGATTCCGGCTGCCCGGTCTTTTCCCGGCTCAGGTCCGGGCTGATCGTCTGCCACGTGTGCCCGTAGTCCGTCGTTTTGAAGAGATGATTCGCCGCGTAATACATGATGTGCGGATCGACCGGCGAAAACAGAATCGGCTCGGTGCGGTCGGCGCGATAGTCCCGATTGCGCGTTGGCAGCGGCGTCACATTTTGCACTTCGCCGGTAATGCGGTTGAAGCGCGACACCTCGGTCCGCCCCGCGCCGTAAACGATCTCCGGATGCAGCGGGTCGGGCGCGGCGTATCCATATTCAATGATTCCGACCGGATGCCACTCGCGGAAGGTGATATAGCCGTCGTTGCCCCGCGAAGAGATGCAGACCGAACCGCTTTCCTGCTGGCCCGCACAGACCAGATACGGAAATGTGTCCGTCGCTGCGACGTGATACAGCTGCGCCGTGGGCTGGTTGTACCAGCTGCTCCAGCTCTCCCCGCCATTCACCGTGATCACCGCTCCCTGATCGCTCACCAGCGCCAGAATCTCCGGGTTCAGCGGATTGATCCACATGTTCTGGTAGTCGTCGCCGCCCGGCGCCCCGCGCAGGCTGATCCACGTCTTCCCGCCGTCGGTCGATCTGCACGTAACAATGCTGGTGACATAAACCGTGTCCGGATCCTTCGGATCCACTACCGGCACCGACAGATCTCCGCCTCCGATCTTCATTGCCGGCCGCGGATCGTCGGTGATTTTCACCCAGCTCTCGCCGCCATCGTCGGAGCGGTAGACATACAGCCCATGCGGGGTCGCGTAACCCCCTGCCCCTTTCACCTGGAGCGTCGCATACAGCCGATTCGGACTGCTGGCCGCAACCGCCACGTTGATCTGCTCCAGTCCGTCCGGCAGTCCCGTCGTCAGCTGTTTCCACGTATCGCCGCCGTCGGTCGACTTGAAGAGCCCACCCCCGGTGCCTGAATACTGGTTCCCGTCTTCCCACGGCCCCAGCGTGTCTTCCCACAATGCGGCGTACACGATCCGCGGGTCCTTCGGGTCGAGAACGACATCCGATCCGCCGATGCGGTCGCCCTTGTACAGAACTTTCTTCCACGTCCTGCCGCCATCGTCGGAACGGAAAATGCCGCGCTCGTCGCTGGGCCCGTACGGATGCCCCAGCACCGCCGCAAACAGCCGGTCGGAATTGGTGGGATCGACAGCGATCGCGGGAATCTGCTCCCCGCCGCGCAGTCCGAGATGCGTCCATGTCTTCCCTGCGTCGTCGGAGCGATAGATTCCATCGCCCACCGACAGGTCCGGCCGGTGCAGCCCCTCGCCGCTGGCCACATACACGATGTTGTCGTTCGACGGCGCCACGGCAATGGCCCCGATCGACTGCGTGTCTTCATGGTCGAAGATCGGCTTCCACGTCCGCCCATAGTCGTCCGACTTCCACACCCCGCCGTTCACCTGCCCGATGTAGAACACGTTGGGCTCATCCGGCACACCGGCCACCGCGCGGGTTCGCCCGCCGCGAAACGGGCCGATCATGCGCCAGTGCATGTCCGGCATGGGGCTCGTCGATTGCGCCAGCACAACCGGATCCAGGGAGAGCGAAAGCGCGCACACTGCAGCCGTCAGGAGAAGACGAGAAGCCATTTGTCCTGTCATATGTTTGTTCCAGACCTACAGCGGACCATTGTACGGGACGAAGAGTCCGCGCAGTCTTTCCGGCGGATGAGACCGCAATTTGGCCGCGAAACGCACATGGCAGGAAGCGCAACCCGCGCCCCGAAGACGCTTCACGATGCGCAGCGCGATCGCCCGAGGGCGCCTCCGGCATTTGCCGAATGACAGCTCCTCAGAACTCGATCTGCACGGAGAACTGCAGTTCCCTGGGATAAAGCTGATTCGTGATCCCGGCCAGCGGCGCGCCAAAGCCGGCGCCCGGCGTCGCGCCGTTGCCGTACGTCCCGCTGAACCCGACCACGTTGCGATGATTCAGAACGTTGAACGCCTCGGCGCGCAGATTCGCGTGGACCCGCTCCGGCACAATCGTGATCCGCTTGCCCACAAACGGTTCGAGGTCGTACATCGCGCTCCCGCGCCCGGTGTCGCGCCCCACCACGACACCGTTGATCACCGGCCGATCGGTTGTCGCGCCCGTGTCGCCGCTGTTGGTCACGCCGGTGGTGTAGTTGTAGGGCAGGCCGCCGGCCACCGTGGCAATGCCGCCCGTCGACAATCCCCAGGGTGCGGCCCACACGCCGCTCAGCACCAGCCGACTCCGCTGATCGAAGATCGCATTCCCCATCTCCGCCTCGCCCACCTGGCGGGCATCGTTCGGGTTCTGGCTGGGAATATCCGGGTCCACCGTGTCGATTGCATGCGCCCAGGTGTAGCTGCCCAGCAGAGCCGAGCCGTTGGCCGCATGATGGCTCAGGTTCACATCGAGCGCCTCGTAGTACGCCGCTCCGTCGTTGGTGTCGCTCTGGATCACGCTGTACGGCGGCGTTGCCCCGGCATTCTTCACCGGGTCGCACGTCCCGCCGTTTTGCGCATACCACGCGATCCAGTAGGGCCGCGTGCAGTTGGCGGCCTGCGCCGTGCGCACCTGCCCGGGAGCCGTCCGGACGAACGACGTCGGCGGATCCACGTCCAGCGGCCGCACGATCTTCACCGTATGGGAGCCAACGTAATCGGCGCTCAGCACCCACCTGGCTGCCAGCTGGCGCTCCGCACCCAGCGTCCACTGCTCGTTGTAAGGATCCAGCAGCGCATCCGGATAATTCAGCAGCGTACTCGTCGGGAAGAACTGGTTGTAGTAGCTGGCGCGCCCCGGCCGCAGATACAAACTTCGGATCGGTTCCGTCGCTCCCGCAGGAAACGCGGGCAGCGGCACCGCGCTCACGCTCGTCGGAAAGCCCACCTGTCCGGGCGCCGCCGTGTAGTTGAACACGCCCGTGGGTCCGGTCAGCGCGTAGCTCGCCTCTTCATTGTCGACCACCTGTGCGTAGTAGATCCCGAACCCTCCGCGGATCGTCGTCGTCCCGCGTCCCGCCACGTTGTACGCGAACCCTGCGCGCGGCGCCACATCGGCTCGCGCATCGGTGAACGTCTGCACCTCGTAGCGCACCCCCAGATTCAGGGTCAGATCGTTCCTCGGATGCACGTCCCACTGTCCGAACACCCCGGCCAGCGTGTCGTCCACCACATAATCCGCGTTGCCGTAGCTCTGCGTGTACGTTTTCACGTTGGCGATGTTGTCCAGATACCCCGAGCTCTCGCAGTACGCGGTTGTGCCCGTGCAGGTGTTGTAGACCAGCTCGCCAAGGTAGATCGGCCCGCCAAATTCCTTGCTGTTGCCGCCGTTGCGCGCGTGGATCACGTCGAAACCGACCCGCAGCTCGCTCTTCCCGAGCGTCTTCGCCAAACTGTCCACCACCTCAAACTGCCGGTTCATCAGCAACGCCGATTGCGAGGTCCCGGAAGTGAACGTCCCCCCTGACGAAATCGGCACCGAATACTCCGTCCCGTAGATTACCGGCACAAATTGTGTGATCGGCGACGCCAGCTGGAACTGCACTCGCGCCTCGTTCACCATGGTCGGGCTCAGAACCGCCGTGTCGCCCACCTCCGCCGTGTACGTCTTGCGGTGGAAGACGCGGGCGACTGAAGGCAGTGTGTTCCCGCCTACGATCCCGTTGGGATTGGTGTCGAAGAACCCGTCGGCGCCGAGATGCAGAAACACCCTCTGCCCGGGGCTGAACGTGTGATCCACCCGCAGCAGGCCCATCCAGTCGCGATAGTGACCGATATAGTTGCCCGGATCCAGCGGCGAAATCACCGGGGAGGCCCGGTCCTGATAGCTGTACTCGCCGGAAGCCAGATAGTAAGTCTGCCCGGATTGTGTAACCGGACCCGATACAGTTGCCGCCCCCTGATCCAGCGTGTCGCGTGTGATGTCGTTCCCGCTCGTCGCATTCGTCTGGGAGAACCCGGAAAGCTCGGCCTCCGGCCCCGACGGCCGCCACAATCCCAGCACATCGCCATGCACGCGGTCGCCCCCGGAGCGCGTCACGATGTTCACCACTGCACCTTCGCCGAACCCGTAATCGGCCGCGAACGCGTTCTCCAGCACCGTCATCTCGCCAATCGCGCTCAGCGGTACGTTGGTGAAAATCGTCTGCCGTCCCCACATGTCGTTGGCGTTCGCGCCGTCCACTTCGAACCACGTCTGCCGCCGCCCCGTCCCATTCGCTGTGATCAGATCCTGGTTCATGAACACATCGCCCTGGTTGATCGCAGGACGATTCGCCGCATTCAGCAAGGGCAAAAACGTGATCCGCCGATTGAGCAGCGGCATTGCCTGCGCCTGGCTTGCCGTCAGCCGGTCCCCCAGCTGCGGCTCATCGGTCCGCACCTCACCCGCCGCACCAGTGACCTCCACCTCCATGTGAATGGCAGGAACGTGCAGTTCCAGATCCACCGTCGCCGTTGTCCCCGCCGCGAGCGTGACCGTGCCGGCGTTGGCCTCCAGACCCTCCCCTTCGGCTCGCACCGTCACCGCCTCGGGCGCCAGACCTTCCACCGCAAAACTTCCATCCCGCCCGGGCTCCACGTCCCGCAGCACATGGTGCTGCGCGTCTTCGACGACCACATGGGTGCCGGTAACCGCCTGGCCGTTCGGTGCCGTCACGAGTCCGCGCAGCCCCGCGGTATCCGGGCTCTGGGCGAAAACGCAGACGGGGAAAAAGAGCAACAGCAGTGTTCCGTGGATTTTGCGCATATCTCTCCGAATCATGTGGGGAAAAAGAAGGCCTTCATCACAGGAGTACGGGATTCCTCCGTCTACTACCAGAGGTAGTAGACCGTTGCGGTGTCCGCATTCCCAACGCCGAACGGCATTTCGGTCTATCATCGGAGTCACCCCGGAACGAGCCGCATGACAGCACCTGTGCCACCCGCTGCCCCCAACAGCGAGAACGTCTCTTCACCCCAGCCGCTCGGCGTCCTCGGTCGCCGCGAGCGCGAAGTGCTTTCCGTCCTTCGCCAGCTCGGCCACGCCACCGTGCAGCAGGTCGGCAAGCGCCTCGAGACCGGCCTTGCCTACACCACCGTGATGACCACGCTCGATCGCCTCTTCCGCAAGGGCCTGCTCACGCGCCGCAAGGAGAACCGCGCATTCGTCTACTCCCTGGCGCTTTCCGCGCGCGACGTGGAAGGCCACCGCGCCGCTCACCTCATTCGCCGCTTCTTTTCCGAATCCGACGCCCAGCCGGAAGTTCTCGTCTCGTGCCTCGTCGACGCCGTCCATCACTACGACACCGATCTGCTCGACCAGCTTGAGTCCAGCATCCGCGCCGCCCGCGAGCACTCCGAACCACCCGGCTCCGCACCGGCAGCTTTCGACCCGCACAGGGTGGAGCCGCGATGACCCTCCCCTACACGCTCCGCCTGCTCTGCGTCCTGGCCGTCGCCGCAGGTCTCATTCTCGCGCTCTCCCAGATCGCCCTGGCCCTCGCCGCGAGCACGATCCTGCGCCGCCTCGACAATCTCCCGGCACGATGGCGCGAGCGCATCCTCTACGGGCTGCAGATCGGCCCTGCGCTCCTTGGCGTCTTCGTCGCCGCAGCCGTCTGCCTGCCCGCGTACCTTCGGGGCGAAACCAACCTCGCAGGGGAGAGCGTCAGCAGCCTGTGTCTCTTCGTGGCCGGGCTCACGGTCGTTTGTTTCGCCGTCGCGATCGTTCGTGGACTGCGCAACATGCTGCGTACCCTGCGCTTCGCGAGCCTTTGCCGCCGCTCGGGCCGACTGCTCACCCGCGCCGGTGCGATCCCGGTTCTGGCGATCCCGGATGCCGGCCCGCCGGTCTGCCTCATCGGCTTCTTTCGCCCGCTCATCCTTGTCGCCGCCGGCTTCGACGGCGCCCTGCCCGCGGCCTTCGATCTCGCTCTCGCCCACGAGTGTTCCCACGCTCATCACCGCGACAACTGGAAGCTCCTCACGCTCTCGCTCCTTCCCCGCTTCGATCGCCTGCTTCCCGGCGGCGATCCGTGGAGCAAGCCCTGGCAACAGGCCGCCGACTGGGCCGCCGATGACGACGCCGTCCAGGGCAGCCCCGCGCGCTCTGCCCTGCTGGCCGAAGCTCTGGTGCGCGCTGCCCGCGCCGCCCACTCTGCCCCTGCTTCGCGCGCGTCCTGCATCTGCACCGCGCTCACCACCGCCGACGCGGCGCTCGCACTCCGCATCGACCGCCTGCTTCACCCGCGAGCGAGCAACCGATTCTCCGGTTCGTCCCTGCTTCTTGCCCTGGCTGCGCTGGCTCTTTTCGTCGCGGCAACAGCCTGCACCTTGTCCCCCTGGATTTACGAGTTCTCCGAGCGCCTGCTCCACCTCGGCGCCGCCTGATTCCCTTCCTCAATCCCCTCGCGATTCCCCCCGGCGCTCCGCAAAGTTGCGTCCTTTCCCTCTTCCCCCGCACAATCGACCTACCGATGAACCCGCAGCGCCTTCGCCCCCTGAGCTGGTTTGCTCTACTGTTTCTCGTTGCTTTGCCCCTCGTTTCTCTGCCGCTGGGCGCCCAGACTGTCTCGCCCCGGTTCTTCAGCGGCCTTCGCTGGCGTCTCGTTGGGCCTTTCCGCGCCGGCCGTGTCGTCGCCGTCAGCGGCGTTCCCGCCAGTTCCACGACCTACTACTTCGGCGGCGTTGACGGCGGCGTATGGAAGACCACCGACGCGGGCACGGTATGGCAGCCCATCTTCGATCACGAGCCGGTCGCCTCCATCGGTTCGATTGCCGTCGCGCCCTCTGACCCCAGTGTCCTCTACGTCGCCACCGGCGAGTCCGATATTCGCTCCGACCTTGCCTCCGGCAACGGCGTCTATCGCTCCGCTGACGCCGGCAGGACCTGGACGCACATCGGCCTCGACGACACCCGTCAGATCTCCCGCATCCTCGTGGACCCCACCGATCCACGCACCGTCTACGTCGCCGCCCTGGGCCACGCCTACGGGCCGAGCGCCGAACGCGGCATCTATAAATCCACCGACGCCGGTGAGCACTGGACGCACATTCTCGACAAGGGCCCCGACATCGGCATCGCCGACATGGCCATGGCCGTCGGCGCCCCTGACATCCTCTTCGCGACGACGTGGAACGCCCACCGTCCTCCGTGGTCGACCTACGCGCCCCTCGAAGGCCCTGGCAACGCGCTGTATCGCTCCACGGACTCAGGAAATACCTGGACGGAAATCTCCGGCCATGGCCTGCCTGCGGAACCCTGGGGCCGCACCGGCATCGCTGTCTCCGCCGACGGCCGCCGCGTCTACGTCACTGTCGACTGCAAAGATCACGCCGGACTCTACCGTTCCGACGACGGCGGCAACTCCTGGATCCTCGTCAACTCCGATCCGCGGCTCACCTCGCGCGCCTGGTACTTCAACTCCATCACCGTCGATCCCCGGCACCCCGACACCCTCTACATCCCCAACGTCGCGCTCTACCGCACCGATGATGGCGGCGAAACCATCCACATCGTTCGCGGCGCGCCCGGCGGCGACGACTATCACCAGGTCTGGGTTGACCCCAAAGACTCGAATCACCTCGTTCTCGGCGTCGACCAGGGCGCCAGCGTCTCGCTCGACCGGGGCCGCACCTGGACCACCTGGTACAACCAGCCTACGGCGCAGCTCTATCACGTCACCACCGACAACAAATTTCCCTATACCATCTACGGCGCGCAGCAGGACTCCGGCGCCATCGCCGTTCACTCGCGCACCGACCACGGTCACATCGATACGCGCGACTGGTTTCTTCCCGGCGGCAGCGAGAGCGGCTATATCGCCATCGATCCCAGGGACGAAAACATCGTTTATTTGTCCGGAACCTACGGCGACGTCGAGCGCTCCGACCTGCGCACCTCCTTCAGCCAGAACATCACGCCCTGGCCGCTCGGCGGTTTCGACGAAGCCATCAACCAGCGCCGCTACCGCGATCCCTGGACGCCCGTTCTGGTCTTCTCTCCCGCCGACAAAACCTCGCTCTACCTCGGCACGCAGTACGTCATGAAAACCACCGACGGGGGCCTCCACTGGACGAAGATCAGCCCTGACCTCACCGGCGCGGTCCCCAATGCACCCGCCGCCGGTCCCACCACCCCGGCCAACGCCATGCAGCGCGGCTACGGCGTCGTCTGCACCATCGCTCCATCGCCGCTCCGCGCGGACCTGATCTGGGCCGGCAGCGACACCGGCCGCATCCACCTCACCACCGACGGCGGCAAAACGTGGCGCGACGTCACGCCTCCCGCTCTCTCTCCATGGTCAAAAATTTCCCTGATCGAGGCTTCGCACTTCGATCCCGCCACAGCCTACGCCGCTGTCGATCGCCATCGTCTCGACGATCAGGCGCCGTACCTTTACATCACGCACGACTTCGGCAAGACCTGGACGCTCTCCGTCGACGGCATTGCCCCGCATGATTTCCTCCGCGCCGTCCGCGAGGATCCCCGGCAGCCCAACCTGCTGTTCGCCGGAACCGAGTTCGGCATCGATGTCTCCTTTGACGACGGAACCCACTGGCAGCCTCTTCAGCTCAACCTGCCCGTCACATCGATTCGCGACATTTGTATCCATGACGGTGACCTGATCGTCGCCACCCACGGCCGTTCCTTCTGGGTCCTGGACGACATCGCCCCGCTGCGCCAGGCCGCGGCCGCGGCGGAACACGCCTCCACTGCCTATCTCTACGCGCCGGCTGCCGCCGTTCGCGTCGACTACGACGGGTTCCTCGGCACGCCGCTGCCCCCGGAAGAACCGCAGGCTGACAATCCGCCTGACGGCGCCATCCTCGATTACTACCTGCCGGACAACGCCGTCGGCGTTACGCTCCAGATTCTCGATTCTCAGGGCAAGGTCCTGCGCCACTTCTCCTCGGCCGACAAGCAGCCCGTTCGTCCACCCATGCCCATCGCGGACCGCTGGTTCCCGCCGCCGCCGACCCTCGCCACCACCGCCGGCGAACACCGTTTCATCTGGGATCTCGGCGCGGGCTCGGCCAGCACCACCCCCGACGATGAAGACGAAGCCGCGGCGCCCAGCGGCCCCAAAGTTCCCCCCGGCGGCTACACCGTGCGTCTCGACATCGCGGCCGGACTCCCGGAAGACTCGGTCCGGATCGAGCGCCCGCTGCGTGTCATCATGGACCCCCGCTCCCCGGCAACGCCTGCCGTCCTCGCGCAGCAGTTCACGCTCGCCGAATCCATCTACGCGCAGGACGTGGAAAGCCGCAAAGCCATGGCTGAACTGGAAAGTGTCGACAAACAACTCGGGATGCTCGCGGCGGCCACCGACAGTCCTGACGAGGTGAAGACCGCGATCCGGAATGTCCAGGCAAAACTCGATGCCATCCGCAACGGCAAATCCGCAGCCCCTTCACCGTCCGCAACCGAGCCGGGGCTCGCCGAAGCCACCTCGGGTCTCGGCGCGGTTCTCAGCGTCGTGGAGAGCGGCGATCGTACAGCCCCGGCCTCGGCGCCTGCAATCTTCGCTCAGATGAAGAAGGCCTCGCTGGACGGCATCGCCGCCTGGCAGCACTTCAAGACCGTCGATCTCATCTCGCTCGACGCGGCGCTCACTTCCGCGCATCGCGAACCCATCCACATCGCCGCCATCGAACAGCAGGTTCACGACGCCATGACTCGCTGATCATGACCCGCTGACGTTCTCACCGAGGGCAGCGCAGGTCATGGAAACAGAACGAAGGCCTTCTCACTGCGTGTCGGCGGTCCGGTCTCCCTCGTACCGCATGATGTGGTAGTACGCCTCCCAGCCATTCCACACAATCGGCGGCGGCAGGTGCGCCTCCGGGTCCTTCAGAAACGCCGCGTAATCCTCGATCACCTGCTGCGTCCGGTAGACACCCGTCAGCCAGTCCCCGCGATACCAGTTCTTCCACTTGCCGTATTCGGCCGCCGCCTGCGCCTGTCGCACTTCCCCCACCGCGGCCAGCGCATCCGCCGCCGCCTGCTGCGCCGCAGTCGGATCGCCCTTCTGCGCATCCTCAATCGACTTCGCAATGTCCAGGAGCATGCGGTTGCTTTCCCGCTGAATTGTAACCATGGTGAGTACAGATGCCTGGTAGAAGTTGCGCCGCGACTCCGGAACCAGCGCTTCGGCGGCGACGGCCTGCTTCCACACCGCGTCCCAGCGCGGCTGCGCTTCTCCGCACTGCTCGATCTCCCGCGCCGCGGTCGTCCTCATCCACTCCTTTCCCCCGAACCGAAAACCGTATTCCTGCCCGATGAGCCGTGGCGCCGACCACTTCGGTGACTGGCTTGGTATGGCGTACAGCGGCGAGTCGATCATCCACGTCTCGAGCAACTGCCGCCCCTCGGTGTGATACAGCTGGTCGCCGTACTCCCGCGGCGGCGTGCCGAAGTGCGCGGGCGCGGCAAAGTAGTCCCTGTATATCTCGGCAATCGCCGGAGCCGCCTTGTCCCCGAACTCCTCCGCCGCATAGGAGCGATAGAAATCCGAGGGCTCCTTCTCGACGCCGGGCAGGTGTCCCAGCCACGCGTAATCCATTACCGCGCGGATCGTCAGCGTGTAGGGACGAATGTCGCTCGTGTTCACCAGGAAGTATTGCGTCGCCCCGGCCTTCACGTAGCGCCCCAACTCCCCGGAGATGCGCTCGATCGGCACCATCTCCGTCAGCTGATTCGTTCGGTTGTTCATCATGGCGACGTGATAGTACGTGCCCTCGCCCGCCTTCACCTCGCCCTTGTCCTGGATGTACCCGTACCCGTCGTCGGCCCATACGGTGGTGACCTCGGGCGGAATCTTCAGATAGCCCTCCTGCACCAGCCGCGCGCCTTCCTGCCACAAATCCGTCACGAACTTTGCATCGGGATGCGCTGCCCGCACGATCTTCATCTGCTCTTCGATGGCGCTGCTGATCCGTTGGCCCAGCAGTTCATCGTTGCCCTCCACGCTCGGATCCATCGATGCGTAGCTCGTGTCCGACAAACCGCGCAGTCCCACGTCCCACAGCATCTCGATGTTCGGCGGATACTCCGCCACCGCGTCTTTCCACGCGCGCTCCAGAATCTCCGGGTGAGTGGAATAGTTGTAGGGAACATCCTTCGGCCAGCGCGCGACATTCAGCCCCAGGGGAATCGCATGATGCTGCGTGACGATCAGCCCTCGCTCCGCCGCCGCCCTGATCTGCGGATCATTGGGGAAGATCCAGGTTCCCGGCACCACCATGTTGCCCTTCAGCCGCAGGATCGTCTCAAACACTTTGTCCCACGTCGCCAGCGCAATGCCCGTGTGATCCTTCGTCCCCGGCGACCACCCGGTCAGCAGATCCTCATCGTTGATAAAGAAGCCGCGATACCGGAACACGGGCGCCGGATACACCCTGCTCAGCCCTTCCGGCAGTTCCACGCGCGCCCTCCGCTCCGGCTCGTGATCCGTCCAGTAGTACAGCGGATCGACGCCCAGATACTCCTGCGAGAACTGGTAGATCGCATAGATCGTGCCGCGCATGTCCGCTCCGGCCAGAACCAACGTCTTACCTTTCACCGCCATTGAAAAAGATTCCGCCGCGGTGACATTCTCCGGACGCAAAGCGGCGGGCAACTCCGCCGCTTCGCCAATCAGAACCGTGACTCCGGCCTCTCCGGAGTGTCCGGCGATTTCTGGCTTCGCTCCGAAAACCTTTCCAAAATCCGACGCCAGATCCTCGGCAGCACGATGGACCGGCTCCGGTTCGCCGGCCCCAACCACAATCGTCAGCCTTGCATTGAGTGCCAAGCCGCCGCCGGGCGGCGTCGCTGCGGCCGTCGCACGCGCCCCAATCGGAGCCAGCAAAAAAGCCATCACGGAACCGATCGTCGCGCTCGCCCGAATTCCCGCCGTCAGCTTCTTTTCCCTCATCTTCATCCTTTCCGTCGCTGTCGCCTTCAATTTGTGCGCGGGCCATACTTTATCCGTGCGCCTCCAGCCTGTCAACGAAGCGGAGCCGCGATCGCACGAGTCTGTCCCGCATAGAAAGACCGCGATTCCCCGATGCTGTACGACGGCAGCGTCCGGCTCCTCCATATCTCGCCTCTCAGGGCCACAATTTGTTGTTGCGGCGAATCATTCTCGCTTCGCCCATCCGCAACCCTGGCGCATAATGTTCTTTCCTGACCCCTCCGGAGGAAATTCGTCTTGAAACTGCTCACCCGCCGCGAACTTGTCATTGCTCTCGTCTCCGTGCTTGGAACCTGCTGCGCCTTTGCCCTCGCCGGCCAGAAATCCGCTGTCCTCGGCTGGGCCGTCTACGACTGGAACTCCATCCCGGTCGTGAAAACGAATGTCGGCGAATCGCGCCAGTTCCTGCGCGCCCCCACAGCCACCCTCGACCAGCTCGAGATCCACGCCACGACGCTCAACCCGCACACCGCATCGCATCCGCCCCATCGCCACTTCAATGAAGAGGTCATCATCGTCGACTCCGGCACCGTCGAAGCCTATGGCGAGGGAAAATGGACCCGCGTTAGCCCCGGCTCGGTCATCTTCAACGCGTCGAATACTCTGCACGCGGTCCGCAACGCCGGGGACACGCCGGCCACCTACCACGTCGTCAGCTTCATCACCGACAAGACGGAGGCGCTGGAGCGTGCCGCGACGCAGCACTGACGTCTCCCTTCGGCACAGCGTATGATGCTGACGCGCGCAAACCGAATGCGACGGAGCGGAAGATGACAGACCCCATCCGCATCGGCATTGTGGGCGCGGGATTCGCCGCCCGCTTCCACGTCCACAATCTCCGCCGTGTGCACACCATTCCCGTGCACATCGCCGGCGTCACCTCGCGTTCGGCCGAGAGCCGCGAGGCCTTTGCACGGGAAACGTCCGTCCCCGCCTTCGACTCCTTCGATGCCCTCTGCGACGCCTCCGACGTTCTCTCCCTGTGCAGTCCTCCCGTCACCCACGAGCAGCTCGCCGTCGAGGCCCTCCGCCGCGGCAGGCACATCATCGTCGAAAAGCCTTTCACCGGCTCCTTCGGCGACGGCGTTCCCTCCTTCCATGGCAGCATCGCTGCGAAAGAACCGATGCTCGCGCACGCCATCGCCAGCTGCGACCGCATGGTTGAGGCCGCGCAGGCTGCCGGCAAAACCATTGGCTACGCCGAAAACTGGATTTACGCCCCGGCCGTTCAAAAAGAACATGAGATTGTTACAAAATCAGGCGCCCAGATCCTGTGGATGCTCGGCAATCAGGCCCACTCCGGCTCCCACTCCCGCTACTACGGCATCTGGCGCCACTCCGGCGGGGGCTCCCTGGTCGGCAAAGGCTGCCACCCTCTGAGCGCGGCGCTCTTCCTCAAGCGGGCCGAAGGCTCGGCGCGCGACGGCAAACCCATCCGCCCCGCCACCGTCAGCGCCCGTACCCACGAGATCACCAAACTCCCCTCCTGGCGCGACGCCGGCTTTCTCCGCACCGCCTACCAGGACGTCGAAGACTATGGCCAGATGCACATCGTCTTTTCCGACGGCGCCGTCGCCGACATCTTCGCCTCCGAACTGGTCCTCGGCGGCGTCTCCAACTGGCTCGAGGTCATGGCCAACAACCATCGCACCCGCTGCCAGCTCAACCCCATCGACGTGCTCTCCACCTTCACCCCTGTGCCGGACGCTCTCAACAACGTCTACACCACCGAAAAGATCGAAACCAAACTCGGCTGGAGCCACCCCGCCCCCGACGAAGCCTGGCAGCACGGCTATCCGCAGGAGTTTCAGGATTTCATCGAGAGCATCGCCCGCGGGCGCCAGCCCCAGGCCGACGCAGAACTGGCCCGCGATACCATCGCCACCATCTACGCCGCCTATCTTTCCGCCGAACGCTCCGGCGCCGAAGTCAGTATCCCGCAACGCTGACAACCGAACGCCGTCTTTACCTCTGGCGCGCCAGCACCAGGGTCACATCGTCCGGCTGTTCCTGCGCCCCGATCCAGCTGCGCAGCGTCTGGATCACCTGCTCCGAGATCGCCTCCAGGCTCAGATGCCGATGCCGCCGCACCACCTCGAGAAGTTGCGACTCGCCGAACTCCCCAAAATCGTTCTCCGGCTCGGTCACCCCGTCGCTGTAAGCAATCAGAATGTCGCCCACGCTCAGATGCACTGTGCCCTGCTCCCATTCGAGGCCATCCAGCAGCCCCACCACGGATCCGCCCCGATCCAGCCGCGTCACCGTATCGTTGGTGCGCAGCAGCAGGGGCGGCAGGTGTCCGCCATTGGAATACACCAGCCGCCGGGTCACCCCGTCGTAGTGAGAAAGAAACAACGTCGCATACTTTTCCGGCTGCGTGCTGCGATAGAGGTGCCGATTCAGAAGCGAGAGGATGCGGGCCGGCTCCTCGAACAGTTCGCCGCACTCCACCTCATCTTCTCCGGTCGCACGCGTCCCGGGATTCGCCAGCGCATAGGAGCCCTCGGTGATCAGCTCTTCGCCGGCAAACCGGTACGCTCGCACCGCGGAGTGCAGCGTGGCCATCAGCAACGCCGCCGAGATGCCCTTCCCGCTGATGTCGCCCAGCGCAATGCCCAGTCCCGTGTCCCCGAAGAGGAGAAAATCGTAATAGTCGCCGCTCACGGTCCGCGCCGGCAGGCACACGCCATGCAGTTCCAGCATCGGCAGCGCAATCCGTCCCCGCGGAAACAGATTTGCCTGCACCTCCTGCGCGATGGCCAGCTCGTTCTGCAGCCGCTCCTTCTCCCTCTGCTCCTGCAGCAGACGCGCCAGCGACGACGCCATGCTGTTAAACGAGCGGCTCAGCGCGCCCAGCTGGTCCCGGCGCTTCACCTTGATCCGATGCCCCAGGTTTCCGCCGTCGATCGCCAGCGTCGCCTCATACAGATCGTGCACCGATTTCGTAATCGTCCGGTTCAGCCGCACCGCCGCCAGAAAGGCCAGCAGTTCGAGAACCCCGAAAGCAATGGCGATCGCGATCAGCGCCTCGCGCACAATGTCGCCGATGCTCAGAGACGTAATGAACAGACGCCGATAAAGGGCCGACGGCCGCGACGTCACGTCGGCATAGATGTGCAGCGTTTTTCCGTTGCTCCAGTCCCGCGTCTCCAGCGGCGCCAGGAATCCCACCGGGATGTCGTAGAAGTGCAGCCGCGGCGGCAGCGTGCCGGCGACGATCGCCTGCTGCCGGGTCTGCGACAGGTCCTGTCCGTTCACCTCCACATGCATCGGCCCCTGCGCGCTCGGCTTGGTCACCCTGTACTGGAAATTGCTCTTCTCCGGGGGCTGCGGCGCCGCGGGCAGGTCGCCCAGGCTCACGCCGGGATAGATCGTCACCCTCCCCAGGCCCTGGGCGATCGCTTCGACGTTCTCCTGTTCCAGCGGTACGCTCGAAATCACCACGGTCCTGTGTCCGTTCAGCGTCTGCTCATCGGCCGCTCGTAACCACAGTTGTCCCTGATTGAAGGTCAGGCCGCTGAAGCTTCCCCGGAACCACGCCGGCACCGCGGGCGGGTGGTTGGACTCCCACTCCGGCGGCGTCAGCGTGACCGGTTTGCCGTCCTGGTACACAGCCACCGTCATCCCGGCGTATTCCCGCTGCGAAGGCCGGGTCGCCTCCGGCGGCACTTCCACGGTACGCAGGCGCGGATTCTGATCCAGCACGTGCTCCATGTGCACGCTCAGGCTGCGGTTCATCGACGCAAGATTCGCCAGCTCGTCGGTCAACACCCCCGTCGCCGCAAAGATCGCGAACTGCCCGGCGAACACATACATCAGGATCAGCGCCAGGGTCACGAACAGCACCACCGGCGTCAGGCCCATCAGCAGATAGGTCACGATCAGCCGGTTGCGCACCTTCCACAGCAGCTGCAGAAAGATAAAGCGCCACAGCAGCGGCACGCACAGCATCAGCAGCAGGAAGAAATCCAGCTCCGCCAGGTCGGTGAAGAACTTTCCCGCCGCCCCCGGCAGCCACCCGGGCAGCGACAGAGCCAGATAGCCCACGAAGAGCCAGAAGGCTCCGCGATGTACGAAGCCGGTTGGCGGGTCCCGGCGCACCAGCCGAAACACCGCAACCTCAAACTTGCGGAGCCGTCCCATGTGAGGCCAGTCTAGTGCATTTCGTGCGAAACAGCGGCTGACGATGGACGATGCGGGCAGGCGCTCGAACGCCGCAACCGGCGATCCGCTGCTGCCTACTGGCGACTGGCGACCGGCGACCCGCTACCGGCTGCTGGCTACTAGCTACTGGCTACTGGCTACCGGCGACTGGCTACTGGCTACAGGCTACCGGCTACCGGCTACCGGCTCTTAGACCTTAATGAAGATCTTCTTCCGGTACAGCACCAGCATGATCAGCCAGCACACCAGGGTGTACGAGATCGAATAAGCGAGCGACCCCACTCCCGGCGGGTGAATGTACACAAAGCTGCGTGCGTAGATCCACGCCCCGAGGTTCACATGCGGGCTCACGTTGATCGCCCACAGCGGCGCGACCAGCAACTCGGAAAGCACATAGCTGGCGATTGCGTTCATGCCGAAGACCAGCCAGAACCCCCAGCCCTTTCTCCAGCCCCTGATCTCAATCAGCCACATGAACAGCGCCCACAGCACCATCGCGCAGCCGCCCATGAACAGCACAAAGGAGCTCGTCCACAGCTTCTTGTTGATGGGGAACCACGGATTCCACAGCTGGCCCAGCAGGATCAGCACCACGCCCGCACCCAGCAGCCCGGCGCATTTCTGCTCCAGCGTTCGCTGGGTTCGCAGCCACAGCGCCGCCAGCATGCCCAGCAGCGTGGTGCCAATCGCCGGAAAGGTGCTCAGCAGGCCTTCCGGATCCCGGGTCTTCTCGTAGAGGCGCCCGATGTGCATCGTCCGGTCGAGCCACGCCACCATATTCGCGTCCTTGTCGAGAAATGGCATGTCGCGTCCCGGCACGCCGAATCCCGGCACCGGCACAAACCGCATCAGCACCCAGTAGCCCGCCAGCAGCACAACCACCAGGCTGGCATACAGCGCCACCCGCTGGGCCGACTTGCGCGTTCCCACGAACAGCAGACTGCACGCCAAATAGCAAAGAGCAATCCGCTGCAGCACCCCCCACACCCGCAAATGCGCGAGATTGAAAAACGGGAAGCTGTTGACCACCAGACCGAGGAGGAAGAGGATCACGAACCGCCGGAAGATATGCCCCACCAGCGATCCCGTCGGGTCGCCCCGCTTCAGCCGCGACTCCGTCGAGAAGACAATCGTTACGCCGACCAGGAAGAGGAACGTCGGAAAGACCATATCCGTCGGCGTCCACCCGTTCCAGTCCGAGTGCTCGAACGGCCAGTACGCGTGACCGCCGTTGTTGTTCACCATAATCATGAACGCGATCGTCAGCCCGCGCAGCACGTCGAGCGAGAGCATGCGCGTGGTGGCGGTTGCGGCTGGGTTCTGTACGGAAATCGTGGCCATGCGTTTCTCCCGATTCCCAACACGGTACTCGGAATGCCCGCCGATGTACATCCCGTCCCGGCCCGGCGAGGAATCGATACCACCCGCGTCATCAGCCGCGATGCCGCTCCGGCGATCCGCGGGTCTGCGGGGCGAATCGAAGCGTGCATGGTTTGGGTGTGGGAAGCCGTCCCGGTCCGACGGCGAAAATATACAGTCGCTGCGGCCCAGGCTTCCGGCAGGGAGTTTTCCGAAAACGGGCCAGCGATGCCCGGAAGCGTCGGCTTAGCTCTTGTTCCTGGCTCGGCCGGCCATCATGCTCAGCGTGCCCTCGTGCTTGTCGCGGATCACCGTCAGCTGCACCGGTTTGCCACGGTTGGCATGGATGGCATGATCCCACTGGTTCATGGTCGCCACCCGCTGCCCGTTCAAACGCGTGATCACGTCGCCGGCCCGCAGACCCGCCTGCGCCGCCGGGCTGTCGTCGTCCACGCGCCGGACCAGCAGCCCCTGACCGTCGTGCACGCCGAAGAAGTTCGCCAGCTGCGGTCCCAGGGAGTCCAGATCCAGCCCCGTGTAGAACGGGTTCGACGTCAGCGAGGAGAAGATGCCGTTGCCAAAGCTGCTGCCCGTTCCCGCCGGCAGCGCAAGGTCGTCGTCCGGATCCGGCACCGGAATATGCTGCGACCAGGCGTCCGCTTCGATCGTCGCCCGGTCCGCCAGCTGCACGGAAATCGTTACCTGCTGGCCGTCGCGGCTGATCAGCAGATTCACCGTGTGCCCCGCCGGAGTGTCGTGCAACATCCGCGTCAGCTGCGCCTGCCCGACGATCGCCTGGCCGTTCATCCCCAGGATCACGTCGTGGATCTTCAGCCCCGCTTTGCCCGCCGGAGCATCGTGGTCGATGGTGGTGATCTCCACCCCGCGCGCTTCCTTCAGCTTCAGTTGCCCGGCGCGCTCGGTATCCACGTCGCGCATGCCCACTCCCAGGTAGCCCTGGGAAGGACTCAGCACCGCCGCATCCGGCTCCGGCATGGTGACGTGCTGTTCTCCCTCTGCCGGAAACGATCCGCCCAGCAGATCCTGCTGCCCGAACACGACCAGGGGGAGCGACATGCAGCACGCTGCGACAACCGCAACGGGGAGGTACTTCACCTTTGGCCTCGAACCAATACCCATACAGCGCCTCGAATCTGCCTTTGGTTTTCTGACGAACGAGGAAACAGCAAAGTCAACCGGCTGCCACTCATCATGGCACGAAAGTCGCAGCCCCCGCCTACTGAATTTGCGAAACCTGCTCGAGGTACTGCCGTGACACGGTCCGGATGTGCGGATTGTCGTCGCGGCTGGCTACCGTCTGCAGAACATCCCGCACCGCCGAATCGGCTTCCACCGGCTCCAGCAGTCCCACCGCTTCCGTCCGCACATCCGCGTCCGGATCGTGCAGCAGGGCTTCCAGCACGGCGTCGCGCACCCGCGTGTCCAGCGAGATATACGACTGCAGCCCTTCGAGGGCCTTGCGCCGCACCCGCGCATCCCTGTCGTAGCGCAGCGCCACCATCAGCGCGTTGCGGATCGGTCCCCCGTTGCACTCGTGTCCCGCCTGGCATTCGCGCGCCAGCAGATTGACCGAGTCGTCGTGAACCACGGCGTTGGCGCGCTCGCGCGTTCCCACCAGCAACAACTGCCGGATCTGCGGATCGTCCAGCGTCCCGAAGGCCGTCTCCGGTACCATCCGCTCGAAGCGCACTTCGACATTTTCCGAGCCCGGATCGAGAGTAATGCTGGTCACCCCGGCCACCTGCGCCGCGTCCATATCGGCCACCACCGGGATCGGCCGCGTAGCCGTCGCTGGCGTGGCCTGCGCCGATCGCGCACCTGTCCGGTAGCCGCCGTAGGCCCCCGCCGCCACGCCCGCGCTCAGCAGGAACATCGCCATCACCGGCGCCCCCTGCAAAATCCCCAGGCTGCGCCGCAGCCGCTGGCTCACGCGACGAAAAAAGCCGCCCTGCGGCATCGCATCCAGCGCTTCATCCAGCCGCAGCCGCGTCCGTGCCAGCAAACTCGGCGACGGGTCCGCCACCGGCATCACCGACATCGCCTTCTGCAGCGCCGCTACCGCTTCCATCTCCTGTCGGCAACGTTCGCACTGCGCCAGGTGCTGCTCCAGCTGGTGCGCCCGCTCGTCCGGCAACTCTCCATAAACGGACAGGACGATGGATTCCTGTGCCAGTTCGCAATTCATAAAGGTTCTGCCTCACTTCGCCTCAAAATTTTTCCAACCTGCCTGCCGGATCTTGTTCGTCCGGTCGTGCTGTCTGTTCCGCTTCTCATCGAAGCTCGGCCAGCTTCGCTCGCAGCTTCTTCGTCGCCCGGAAGAGTGTGTTCTTCGCCGTCTCCTCCGTCGTGTTCAGCATCTCGCCGATCGTCCGCAGCCGCAGCCCCTGATAATGCTTCAGCTCGAACACCATCCGCTCGCGCGGGGTCAGCTCATCCAGCGCCATCAGAATCCGCTGTCCCAGATATTTCCTGTCCAGCTCCCGTCCCGGGTTGGCTCCGGCCCGCTCGTCGGAGATGTTGGTCAGCAAATCCATCTCCTCGCCCGACGAGTCGATCACCACCGCCTGATCCTCCCGCCGCGCCTTGCGCCGCCGCAGATGATCGAGACACAGGTTGGTGACGATCCGGTAAATCCACGTGTAGAACGAGCACTCGAACCGGAAGTTGCCCAGGTACCGGTATGCCTTGAGAAACGCCTCCTGCTGAATGTCCTGTGCGTCCTGCTCCGAGCCGGTCAGATGCATGGCCAGCCGCAGCACCGCCTGATCATATTGACGAACCAGAGCGTCAAACGCTGTGCGCGAACCGGCCTGTGCTTCACGGATTAAGTCGGTCTCGTGGAGGTTCTCCCGGGCGGGACCACCCATACGGGTGGATTGTATTCGAGGCCTTGCAGGGGAAGTCCGGGACGGGGACAAAAAGCGAAGAGCATCAACCGGCATGGAAGCTCCTGGGGCGTGGGTAGCGAGACTACGCTGTGCCATAGACGGATGAGATGCCGTTTGGTGAGCAAGTCGCCCCCGGAAAAGCCGCTCCCGGCCCGCTCCTGGCCCCCCGGTCCCGCCTCTCGGCTTCCGCTACACTCGGTCTATGCTTTCGGATCGCGCCAGCGGCAGCCTCTTCGCCAGCGAAAACCCCGGTTCAGCCGACTGGGTGACCGCATTCTGTGACGGAGGCTCCCGCGGCAACCCAGGCCCGGCCGGGTACGGCGTTTTCATCCAGGGCCCCAAGGGTGAGGCGCTGGCCGAGCTGAGCGAGTTCCTCGGCCGCACCACGAACAACGTCGCCGAGTATTCGGCGCTCCTCGCCGCCCTCGCCTGGGCTCTCCGGGAAGGCCGCTCCCGCCTGCGCGTCGTCGCCGACTCCGAGCTGCTCGTGAAGCAGATGCAGGGCCGCTACAAGGTCGCCAGCCCCGATCTCCGCCCGCTCTACGACGAGGCGAAGCGCCGCGTCGCCCAGCTCGACATGTTCCGCATCGAGCATGTGCTGCGCGGCAAAAACCAGAAGGCGGACCGGCTGGCGAATCTGGCGATGGACCGCGGCATGGGACGAGGGAAGCCTGAAGGCGTGCCCGCGAAAACTGCGTCGCCCGCAACCCGGCGAGAGCCGCCCCCTCAGGCCATGAAGGGCTATGTCAAAGGTGGCGTCGTGCACCTGATCGAAGGCGAACTACCCGACGGAACCTTCGTGAAGATTCTGCCGGATCGGCAATAGACGCGCTCTGCAGGAGGACCCCTTGGCCGAGGTGCTGATTCGCGCGGCTCGCATCGACGACCTGCCGCGCCTGACCGAGATCTATAACCACTACGTCGTCCGTTCGCCGGTCACCTTCGATCTCGAACCGAAGACCCTCGATCAGCGCTACGAGTGGTTCACGCAGTTCGCCCCGGCAGGCCGGCACCGCCTGCTCGTCGCCGACGACAACGGCGCGGTTCTCGGTTACGCGGGCACCATGGGCTGGCGTCCCAAACCCGCCTACGCCACGACCGTCGAGACGACCATCTACTGCGCGCCCGAGTCGGTGGGCAAGGGCGTTGGCGCGCGGCTCTACGCCGCTCTCTTCGACGCGATCTCCGGTGAGAATGTCCATCGCGCCGTCGCCGGTTACGTTCCCCCCAATGCGGCTTCGGCGGCACTGCACGCGCGCCTCGGCTTCCGGCCGGTAGGCACCTTCAGCGAAGTCGGCTACAAATTCGGCCGTTACTGGGACGTCTGCTGGCTCGAAAAGACGATGTAAGCGGAAGTCGTCAGACCTTGCGCGCGGGACGGCTATGCGTGCTCTTGCGCGCCACCGTGCTTCCGGATCGCCGATGGTACGAGGCGGTGCGCAGCGCCGCACGCCGGCGATGGCGATGGTGGCGCGCGGGCCTGAGGACGGCCGCAATGCGCGCTTCCGAGGCCGCCGGATCGTCAGGGTAGCGTGGATCGAGCATCGCGATGACCGCAACCGCCCGCGCCCGGTAGAGCCTTGCCCACTGGCTCTGCATGAGCGAATCCTGGACGTCGTGCCAGTACCCGGTGTCAGCCTCGAGCATCTCGCCTGCCGGAGCCTCGCCCGAGTCGGCTGAGGCGGACGGCGGCGGCGGATCGTGATTGAGCAGCGAGAGGAACGTCGAGAATTCGCCCAGGTTCACGCCCATCTGATAGACCAGCTGGCTCACCGCCATCTGCTGCGGGCCCGTGAGCTGATCGAAATCGCGGCACCAGGCGCGTGCGTTGACGACAGCCTGGATGGCGGCGATGCGCAGCAGCGCCTCGGCCTGATCGTCGGTAATCTGCGGCGCAAGCGTCCAGATCCTCCGCCGGTATCGCCGGGCCGTCCGCCACGCGGCCAGGTGATCGTCGAACTGATCGAGAACATGCTGCAGAAGCGCCGGGTCCAGGCCGGCAGCCTGCCACAGTTCCGCCGACGAAGGCTCGACGAAAGCGTGCGGGTTCAGCGGGTCGGTCTGCGGGTGCTCGCGCTCCGGCAGGTCGAGACTGAAACCCGCACCGATCAGCGGGCGCCCGGTCTTCGGATCGGGATACGCGGCCAGCACCCAGCCTTCGTGCCGGCGATCGCGGAGCAGATCCATCAGATCCGCAAGGCTGAATTTGATGCCCGAGGCTTGGAAGTCCACCAGCGGCTCGATCGCAGCCGGCGCCGCAGGCGTGACCGTCGTGACAGCCGTCCCTGGAGACGCCGGAGTCGCCGCCGGGGCATCGCCTGGTGGAGCGAGCGCGCCCGGAACCTCCGGCGGCTTCGCTTCACTGCCGGTTTGTGCTGCGACCCCCATCGCGCCCGCGAGCAACAGCGCCATGCAGCAAAAGCACAGGGCTGGCCAGCCGGCTGAAAACGAGGTTCGCGGTCGCATCGGTTCCGTTCACGATGCCGCAAAAATACCGCGAAGGCAATAACAAAGAAGGATCACCGATGGGTAACGTGCCCGTGGTGACGTGAGTCGCAGACGCCTTCGCTCGCCACCGCGCAGGCTGGCTCGCCGCCAGCACGAACCGCCTGGATGTCGGGTTTTCCACGCACGCGCAACGGCGGTTTTGTTAGACTGCGCGCGTGTCCCGGCACAACCCTTTTCTCGTCGTCTGTCTTTTGATCTCCGGTGCGGCCGCTGCGCAGGTGCCCTCCGTGCAGCGCGCGCCGATTGCGGAGTATCGTGAGGCGACCTTCCTGGGCGCGACGACCTGCCGGCCCGACCCGGCCTTTGAATACTGCTCCAAACCTTCGGATCGCTTCTACACCATCCTCCTCGACGGCCGCCAGTACGTGCTCCGCTCCGGTCCCAACGACAGCGAGATTCTGGCCATGATCGGTGCTGCCATGACCCCCGTGAACCGCTCCGACTCTTTGCCGGGAAAAAACGTCCTCGCCACCCTGGCCCCGGACACGAACGTGGAGGTCCGCTTCCACGGCGGCGGCTTCGATGTGCGCGTGCTGTCGAAATCGGCAAAAAGGGCGCGCTACTCGGCCACTCACTATGAGATCGCCGTCTCCCGCCTCGACCGCCTCTACCACCACGGTCCGGATCTGAACTAGCCCGCTTCGCTGCGGCCATTCCCCGTTCGCTTGCCCCTCGCTCCCTTTTCATGCCCGCGCATCGTCCCCCGCCGAGCCATGTGATTCAATAGAAGAGAGATGGCAGAAGCACAAATCCCCAGGGCGCGCCCTATGACGGTTCGCCGCCGCCTCAGGGCGGCCTCGCGCAAAATCCGCGAAATCGGCCTCGTCTCCCACGCGCTCGCCTCCACCCGCCACGCCGTCATGGCCCAGATCGTTCCCATGCGCCGCTGCAATCTCAGCTGCGCCTACTGCAATGAGTACGACGATGTCTCGAAGCCCGTCCCTCTCGACGAAATGCTTCGCCGCATCGATCACCTGGCGCGCCTGGGCACCAGCATCATCACCATCTCCGGCGGCGAGCCCCTGCTCCATCCCGACCTCGATCAGATCATCGCCCGCATCCGCCATCACGGCCGCATGGCCGGCATGATCACCAACGGCTACCTGCTCATGCCCGACCGCATCGAGCGCCTCAACCAGGCCGGCCTCGACCACCTCCAGATCTCGATCGATAACGTCAACCCCGACGAGATCTCCAAGAAGTCCCTCAAGGTCCTCGACAAAAAGCTCCAGTTCCTCTCCGCGTACGCCGACTTCCACGTCAACATCAACTCCGTTGTCGGCGGAGGCATTAAGAACCCCCAGGACGCGCTCACCATCGGCCGCCGCGCCCTCGGCCTCGGCTTCACCTCCACCATCGGCATCATCCACGACGGCGACGGCCAGCTCAAACCCCTCGGCGACGAAGAGCGCAAAGTCTGGCAGGAGATGCGCTCCTGGAAGAAGAAGAATTACTCCCGCTTCAACCATTTCCAGACCAACATCGCCAACGGCCAGCCCAACGACTGGCGTTGCCGCGCCGGCTCCCGCTTCCTCTACATCTGCGAGAACGGCCTCGTCCACTACTGCTCGCAGCAGCGCGGCTATCCCGGCGTGCCGCTCGCCGACTACACCAAAGCCGACCTCAGACGCGAATTCCTCACCGAAAAGGGCTGCGCCCCCAACTGCACCGTCAGCTGCGTTCACCAGATTTCCTTCATCGACTTCTGGCGATCCCCGCAGCGCCCGACCACGCCCCCCGCCGCCAACGCCGAAGGCCTCGTCAACATCCGGCTCTGAACCCGGTACCGGTACCTTCGTACCGCCCCACGCGCCGATTCCCCTTGCCTTCAAACTCTCCCCGCTGCACACTCGTGACAGTGGGGTTCTCTGCTTCGCGGAGAGCCCCTTCGATGTTTCAGGGCGACCGGCGACCCGCTACCGGCTACCGGCGACCGGCGACCACTTAACCAACTCGACAACCATGGGGGGTCGATCGAAAAACACGATCCAGTAGAATCAACGGCTTGCGAGGGGGTCAACCCCCCGTTTTCCGAATTCCCAGGGCGCTCGCTACCGGCTACTTCAACACCCCAATCGTCTTCAGCCAGGTCGCCGCCAGTTCCGGCCAGTGCGTGATGGGCAGGTCGGTGGGGCGCAGGCCGTAGCCATGACCGCCCTGGGCGTAGACATGCAGCTCGGCCGGTACTCCGGCCTTCTTCAGCTGCTGGAAGTACTCGATCGCGTTCTCGACATGGACGGAGTCGTCCTCCGCCTGGACCAGGAAGGTCGGCGGCGTGGCGGCGGTGACAGGAATGGCGGGGTTGAACTCGAAGTTCTTCTCGGCGAGCGCGAGGTAGCCCGGGTAGATCACCAGGGCAAAGTCCGGCTTGCAGCTCTCCTCATCGGCCGCATCGACGCGCGGGTAGAGGCGCTGGTCGTAGTGGGTGCTGATCGCAGCGGCGAGATGGCCTCCGGCCGAGAAGCCGAGGACGCCGATGCGATGCGGATCGACGCCCCAGTCGGCGGCATGCTCGCGGGCGAGCCCCATCGCACGCTGCGCGTCCTGCAGCGCCGCCGACGATTTGGGGTACGGCCCACTCTGCGGCACGCGGTATTTGAGCAGCAGGCAGTTGACCCCGATCGAGTGGAGCCAGTCGCACACCTCGGTGCCTTCCAGATCCATGGCGACAATCGAGTAGCCGCCGCCGGGAAAAACCAGGACCGCGGCCCCGCTGTTGTGTTCCCTGGGCGCCAGATAGAGGGTCAGCGTCGGCACGGTGACGTTGCCGAGACGGATCACCGGGCGCCCCGCGACCAGGCGGTCTTTCGCCGTCGTGGTGTCGCGCTCCGCCCCCGGCGCATAAGGCGGAGCCCCAAACGCTCCGGGCTCGACCGACGGTGCCGGCGCCCCGTGCGGCCACAGCGTGATGACGGCGTGCTCCGGCCCGGGAGGCCAGCCCGAGGGCTGCCCGGTTTGCGCAGAGGCGGAAGCAAGGAACGTCGCAGCAAGGAGAGCGGACAAAGCCACACGCATGGCCGAGGAATCCTCCCCGGCCATCTTAGTGCAGGCGTTCGCCGAGAAGGCTTGCCGGTCAGCTCTGCCCTCGCTCTGCTACGGCGGCTTGTCCAGGGGATTCGACGAATCGTCGGGGTTCGAGGCGGCCGGCTTTTGCTGGTTCGCAGAGGAGTTCTGCTGGCCGGAAGCCGAGCTGCCGGATTGCGATCCGCCCTGCGGCTGCGCGGTCGAGTTTGACGCCGGCTGCGCCTGGCCGCTGCCTGGCTGGGAGCTCTGCGCTCCGCTTCCCTGCTGCGCGCCCTGCGTTCCCTGCCCCGGCTGCGGCTTGGCCGAAACCGTGGGGGTGTAGCCAGGGTCGCCCGGACGCTGCAGATCGGGCGGCATCTTCACCGGCTGCATCGTCGGCGGCGCGTCCTTGCCGGTGTCCTGGGGCAGCTGCTCCCCGGGCTTGCGCAGGGTCGGCGCCTGCCGCGGGGCATTCTCCTCGGAGCGGTCGGCCGCGGTCTGATCGCCGAGCTCAACCTCGTGCTGGTTCGCGGCAACCACCGGCTGGGTGCCCCAGTAATCGCCCATCTCGTTCTGGTTGTGCACCACCATGGCCTCGCCGACTTTGGCCAGCTCGACACGAACCACAAAGCTGCCGACGAAGCGGACGAACTCGACCGGCTGCGGCGCTTCGCCGTAAATCCAGACCTCGAAGGGCTTGCCCTCGGCGTCGGTCTCGCGAACCTTGCGCACCGGCTCGCCCAGCGCGTAGCGGACCATGTCGTGATCCATGCCGACCAGCACGCGGTGCTGCTCGATCGCCTTGCGCAGGAAGTCGGGGAGCGACTCGGCATATGCCTCGGCGGGAGACTTCACGCCGAAGTCGATCATCGGCCTCAGCAGCGCTTCGAGCTGCTCGCCATTGACGTCGGGTACCCGCTCCTCAAACACCAGCGTGATCCGCGAGCCAGTGGGAGGCTGACCGTTGTCGGCGGCCAGCGGCGCCTCCGCCGCGCCCATCCCGATCGAGACATGCCGCAGAAATTTGTGCTTGTGCTCCGGGCCGCCGTTCAAATCCAGCTCGATGCTCTTGTCGCGAATCCGGATGTCGGTCACCACCACGCGATCGCCCGGCTTGACGGAGATGCCTTTCTGGTGAAGAAGATCGACGTACTTGTCCCCCGTGGGATCCATGTGCCCGTTGGCATGCAGATCCAGGTTGGCGATGGGCAGCGGACGCATCGCGAAGCCCTGCTCCGCCTGCATGAAGCGGATCAGCTCTTCCCGCCCCAGCTGGTTCATCGGCTGGTCCGGATAGCGAACGTGCGTCGGCGGGAACTGCGTGTAATGCGTCTCGATATGCTCCGGCTCGACGGTGAAGACCTGGGCGCGGAGCGTGCCGGCGCCAAGAGTCAGCGCACACACCACGGACAGAGTGGGGAGAAGACCGGCAGGTTGGAACCCTCGCATACGGCCCTTTCTCGCGGTTGGGGAGCCTGACCCCATCAGCATGGCCCTGTTTTGAGGAAAATTCAAGCGGCGTTCACCGGTCCATAGCCGCTGGGACCGCGGGACGCGGTTACGACATGACCTGTTGCGAGGGACCGCGCGTCGAGCTCGGGGCACAGAATTCCGGACCGGGCGAAATCGGAAGGAACGGCCCGCTGCAACGCGATCAGGCGGAAAGACTGGCGCCTGCCCGAGCCGAGGGCTGCCGGGCAAACATCTGCACAAACTGATCGGCGGCCACCGGACGCCCCAGCAGATATCCCTGCAGAGAGCTGCAGCCGAGGCGGGTGAGATATTCCTGCTGCTCGCGCGTTTCCACGCCTTCGGCGACGATGTTGAGATTCAGAGCGCGGCCGAGCGCGACGATGGCGGCGATGATGGCGGCATCTTCGGCATCGTGCGTGAGATCGCGGACAAACCCGCGGTCGATCTTCAGCTCGCTCGCCGGGAGGCGCTTCAGATAAAGAAGGCTGGAGTAGCCGGTGCCGAAATCGTCGATGGAGATACCCACCCCCATCTCGTGGAGCTGGCAGAGAATGGCCAGGCTGGCATCGGCGTCCTGCATGGCCGTCGACTCGGTTATTTCGAGGGTCAGGCGGTGAGGTTCGAGGTGATAGCGCTCCAGAGCTTCACGCACGGTCTGCGTCAGCTCGGGATGGTTGAACTGCTGGGCCGAAAGATTCACGGAGATGATCCAGTCCTCGTAACCGGCATCGCACCAGAGGCGCATCTGGCGACAGGCCTCGTCGAGAACCCATTCCCCCAGCTGGAAGATGAGGCCGTTCTTTTCCGCCGTGGGAATGAATTCGAGGGGCGGCACGAGGCCGCGGCTGGGATGGGCCCAGCGGACCAGCGCCTCGGCCCCCGTCATTCTTCCCTCCCTGGTGCTGTAACGGGGCTGGTAGTGCAGGACGAATTCGCCCCGGTCGAGTGCCTGGCGGAGATCCTGCAGAAGCACAACCTGTTTCTGCGCGTCGTCACTCATGGAAGATTCGAAGAAGCGATAGCCGTTGTGACCGAGGGCACGGGCATAGGTCATGGCGGCATCGGCATTGCGCAGCAGATCGCCCGGCAGCGGATCGTGACCGTCGTAAAGGGAGATTCCGATGGTCATGGAAACGCTGATGGCACGGTCCACGATCACAGCGGGCTCACGCACCGCGGCCAGGACCTTTTCCGCCAGAGCAACGGCATCCCCCGGCCCGCAGTCTGCGGCCAGCACCACGAACTCATCCCCGCCGAGGCGCGCCAGGGTGTCGCGCATGCGAATGCAGGCGCGGATCCGGCGGGCCACGTCCACCAGCAGCGCGTCGCCGATCTGATGCCCATAGGCATCGTTGATCTGGCGGAATCCGTCGAGGTCCATGGAGAGAACCGTGAGGCAGCTCTGCTCGCGGCGGGCAATCTGGATTTCCTGTTCCAGCCGGTCGGCCAGCAGGATGCGGTTGGGAAGGCGGGTCAGCGTATCGTGCAGGGCGAGGAACTCCAGTTCCTGTCTCGCATCGGCGAGACCGGCCGCCAGCACCGCGGTTCGCTGCTCGAGGCGCAGGTCGAGCACAGAAACAATGAGCGCGATGGAGAGAACCGAGCCGGCGAGCACTGCGATCAGTACGGCCAGCCAGACGCTGGAAACGCCGGACTGGGCCACCAGGCAACGCGAGCCGGCGGGGAAGCGGACCGCGGCCATGCCGGTGTAGTGCATGCCGGCGATGGCCAGCCCCATGACCACCGCGGCGCCGCCGCGCAGCCGCTTCAGCCCCCGCCCGCTGCGGCGAAGGTGAAAGGCCATCCACAGCGCTGCGCCGGAAGCGACCACAGCAATTACGACGGACAGGGAAAACAGGAGGGGATCGTAGCGGATGGGCGGCATCATGACCATGGCGGCCATGCCCGTGTAATGCATCGTGCAGACGCCCGCGCCCATGATGAGCGCGCCCACCGCCAGCTTCAGCCAGGACAGATCCTTCTGGCAGACGATCCACAGTGCAAAAAGAGAAGAGGTGATGGCGATGAAAAGGGACAGCAGGGTAATCGCCGGGTCATAACCCATGGGAATGGGCAGACGGAAGGCCAGCATGCCGATGAAGTGCATCGACCAGATGCCGCTGCCCATGGCGACCGATCCGCCGGCGAGCCACCACGAGGCGGCGCGCCCTTGCGCGGCGGCAACCCGTCCCGCCATGTCCAGGGCGGTCCAGGAGGCCAGCACCGCCATCAGCAGCGACAGGATGACCAGCCCGGAGTCATAGCTCCCGGTCAGCATCGAGAGCCCTCAACCACGAATTCCTGCTTTTGCCCGCAGGGGCCCGGTGACGCGGCACGCACGTCGTTGTTCCTCGGTTCGCCGGCGTCTGCCACCACCCTGCCATTGCCGGATTCGTTACTGCTCAGGTGGTGAGAGTAACAGCATCGGCATCCGGATTGCTTCCCACTTCTGTGGCATTACCACCGGAGTTGGTGGCACTACTCCCGGGGCAGCTTCGGCCGGGACTCCGCCAACCGGGGTCTTCGCGTTTGCTTCCGCTCCCGTTTACCCCTACAGTGCTTGCCATGACACCGAGCGACCGCCGTACCTTTCTGAAACAAACCGCCACGCTCGCGGGCGCCTTCTCCGTCAACAGCCTCTTCCGCCAGGCACACGCCGCGGAGTTCGCGTCCGCCGCGCATCCCATCCGCCATCTTGCCCCGGCCGAAGCCGCGCAGAACGAGGACTACTGGAGCGTGATCCAGCGCGCCTTTTCCGTGAACCCCGACATCATCAACCTGAACAACGGCGGCGTTTCCCCGTCGCCCATCGTGGTGCAGGAAGCGGTGGAGCGCTACAACCAGCTTTCCAACGAGGGCCCTTCCTATTACATGTGGCAGATCCTCGACCAGGGACGGGAACCGCTGCGCGAGAAGCTGGCCGGCCTAGCGGGCACGAAACCCGGCGAGATCGCCATCGACCGGAATTCCACCGAGGCGCTCAACACCATCATCTACGGCGTGCCCCTCAAAGCCGGCGACGAGGTGATCGGCGCCAAACAGGACTACCCGCATATGATCGAGGCCTACCGCCAGCGCGCGGAACGCGACGGGATCGTCTATAAGCAGATCTCCTTCGACTTCCCCATCGAAGACGACGCGGCCATCGTGCGCGCCTACGAACAGGCGATTACCCCGCAGACGCGGCTGATTCACGTAACCCACATGATCAACTGGGTCGGGCAAACCATGCCGGTGCGGAAGATTGCGGATATGGCGCACGCGCACAACATCGACGTCCTGTGCGACGCCGCACACTCCTTCGGGCTGATCGACTTCAAAATTCCGGACCTGCACTGCGACTATTTCGGCACCAGCCTGCACAAGTTTCTGTCCGCGCCCATCGGGACCGGGATGATGTGGATTCGCGAAGATCGCATCGAGACGGTGTGGCCGCTGACCTGCGCCTCGAATCCGCACTCAGCCGATATCCGCAAGTTCGAAGATCTGGGCACGCGCAGCTTCCCCCTTGAACAGGGCATCGGCGAGGCCATCAATTTTCACGAAGGCATCGGATCGGCGCGCAAGCAGGAGCGCATCTTCTATCTGAAGAACTACTGGTCGACACGGGTACAGTCGATGCCCCGCGTCAGGCTGCACACCTCGCTGCGGCCGGAATATTCGTGCGCCATCGGCGGCGTTTCCATCGACGGGATGACGCCGGGCCAGGTCGCGGGCGCCCTGTTCGACAAATACAAAATTCACACGGTGGGAATTGTGTGGGAGAACATCAGCTGCGTGCGGATTACGCCCCATGTGTACACCCGCATCGACGACCTCGATCTGCTGGTGCACGCCATCGGGGAGCTGGCGCAGGCGTAGACGCGTCGTGTCGCGGCCCGGGCGCATCGAGTCGAGCCCCGCACAGGACAGGGTATCTGAGACGATGGAGACGGTGAGAGCGTTCACGGACGGCTCAGGAGCCGAGCCGGTGCGGGGCTTCCTGCATGTGCCGGCACAGCCCGTCCCGGGAATGCTCATCCTGACCCACGGAGCCGGAGCCAACTGCCAGACGACTCTGCTGCTGGCCCTCGCCGACGCCTTTGCCCAGGCGGGAGTCGCGGTCCTGCGCTGCGACCTGCCCTTCCGCCAGGAGAAGCCGCATGGCCCGCCGCTGCGGACGGCGGAGCGCGATCAGGCCGGCCTCATGGCCGCGGCCGAGGCGATGCGGCGGGAAGGCGCGAAGCGCATCTGGCTGGGAGGACACTCGTACGGCGGGCGCATGGCCTCGATGCTGGCGGCGCGGGAGCCGGAACTGGCCGAGGCTCTGTTGCTGCTCTCCTATCCGCTGCATCCGCCCAGCAAGCCGGAGCAGCTGCGGACGCAGCACTTCGCACGAATCCGGACGCCGGCTCTGTTTGTGTCGGGGATGCGGGATGGGTTCGCAGCGATCGCGGAACTGGAAGCGGCGCGAAAACTGATTCCCGCACGAACGCTCCTCGTCCCGGTTGCCTCCGCGGGACATGAGCTTCTCGGCAAGAGCAACCGCGAGCGGCTGCCTCACCTCATCGCCGACGAGTTCCTCTCCTTTGTCGACGCCTGATCCCCGGCGCCTCGTCTTAATTGATGAAGTATTTTTCCGGCTTGACGGGACCGGGCACGTCGGACGGGGAAAGCTCATGGCTGAAGTCGACGAGCATGCGCAGGTTCTCATGATCGGCGAGGATGTCGATCATTTTCCGTTCCACTTCGACGACCGTATCCTGGGCGTCGAGGAGCATGGCGCGGATGCGGCCGGGATCGAGTTTTCCGACCGCCTGTTCGATTTCGATGAGCTGGGCGAGAAGATGTGCGGTGTTCATCAGATTGCGGAACTCCTGACCGCGAACGTTCCCGGTAGTGTGCCGTTTTGCGAAGGCCTGGGCTGTGACATCGATCACCGGTGGCCGTGATCGATAGCAGGCCTGCTGAAGTGACGCAGGTTGCCATTCGACACCGAAAGTAACCAGATTTCTCGTCAGCAAAACCTAACAACCTTCGTGAGATACATGGCATCCAGCGAACGAAGCGGTCTTTGTCGGGAATTTCAGCGACAGGGGCCACGCAAGAGGCGTCCAGGGACCGACCTGAGTTCTGCTGCAGGAGGCGCAGCCGATGAGCGCCCGACCCAACTTTTCAGAGGAACAGGATGCGGAACGGATGCGGCTGCGCATCCTGGCCGGGGAAGCGCTTTGTGCGGTCGCGGAGAGCGAGGCAATGAGGGGAAACAGGCGGCGCGCGCAACAACTGCTGGCTGAAGTCGCGAAAATCTTCGAAGACGTGACCCGACTGAGGGGCGCGGCGCGATGGATGGCGCCCGCGGCAGCCCAGGAGATGCTGGCCATCGCCGGCGAATTACGGCACCGGGCGCTGAACGTGGAGACGGTGCTGCGCCTCCTGGCATGAGCTGCAACTACCGGGAGCAGCAGGACACACCAAGGCCGGGACCACCGCGAAAGTGGTTCGGTCGGCGAGCCAGAATCGGGATCGGCGAAGCTATCCAGCTTCCGCCAGGGCAGCAGTGGCGGAAGCCCGTAGAGCGTGCTCCTCGATGATCTCCAGCGAGAAGTGGTGCCGATACTTCATGCTGCAGGCCGCCAAGATGGTGCGGATGGAGCGGGCGGTTCGGCCCTGTTTGCCGATGACCTTGCCGGTATCCTCGGGAGCCACGCGGAGACGCAGCACAGAGCCATTTTCCTTCCGGACGATTTCCAGACTGACTTCGTCGGGAGCATCGACCAGGGCCTTCGCGATCTGGAGCACAAGGGAATGCATTTCGTCTGATTCTTTTGTCATCTGCATAAGACCACCACCGATAAATCCAGGGCCCTGAAATCGGGGTGGAGAACAGGGGGGAAAGCCCCCCGGAGCCTGCGACGCTGTCGCAGGGAAGGGGTTTCCGCGGAGCGGACCGGTTTCAGATTGCCGTTAGAGATGAATATCCGCTCAGGAAGCAAGTTGCGCAAGAGGGAAATTGGAGACGGATCAGGGCGACACAGGGCGGGACACCTCGTGTACCGGAAAAGGACGCTCCGCGGAGCCGCTCCCCCTCGGGTGTGCTGCACTGCCGGTGCAGGAACGGGGCAGATAAGTTCGGGGGGCAAACGAACCCGGGCGGACTTCAGGCCCGGCGTTTGCTCCTGGAAGAGGTTTTGCGGGACCTGACAGCCTTCTCGCCGCGGTGCGCTGACTCCTCGGCGAGGCGATCGCCGAGGACGTGAAGGCGCAGGAAGTTCGTCGAGCCGGAGCGGGTGCGGGTCCCGGCAACGATACCCAGGATCTCTTTGGGTTTCACGTACCCATCTTTCTCCAGAACCGTCTCCGCGTAATCGACCATCTGCTCGGCCGTCTGCAGCTTGGGACATTTGATGGGATGAACGCCCCAAAGCAGGCACATGCGATGAATCACCGAGTCGATGCTGGACAGAGCGTAGACCGGAGGCTTGGGCCGGTATTTGGACAGCTGGCGGGCCGTGGCTCCGGACTCGGTAAAGACGGCGATGGCGCTCACATCGAGGTCTTCGGCAGCGTGGGCCGCCGACTCGCAGATCGTCTCGGCGATGGAGAGGCGAATGCGGTGGTCGCGGTGAACGTCCCAGGCGTCGGTATCGCGGAGGTTGGATTCGGTTTCACTCACGATCTTGGCCATCATCTTCACCGCTTCCACGGGATACTTGCCGGCGGCGGTTTCGGCGGAGAGCATAACGGCGTCGGTGCCGTCGTAGATCGCGTTGGCGACGTCGGAGGCTTCGGCGCGGGTGGGTCGCGGGTTCTCGATCATCGACTCCAGCATCTGGGTCGCGGTGATCACCGGCTTGCGATGCTCGGCGGCGCGCCGGATGACGTGCTTCTGAATCGCGGGGACTTTCTCCGGGGGCATTTCCACACCGAGGTCGCCGCGGGCGACCATGACGCCATCGGCGTTCTCCAGGATGGCTTCAAGATTCTCGATGGCCTGAGGCTTCTCCAGCTTGGCGATGATCCAGGTTTCCAGGCCCATCGCAGCCACACGGAATTTAACGTGGCGGACATCTTCGGCCGTACGGACGAAGGAGACGGCGATGGCGTCGACGCCGTGCTTCATGCCGAACTCGAGGTCTTCCTCATCCTTTTCCGTGAGCGACGGGACGCGGACCGGGATGCCGGGAAGGTTGATGCCTTTGTGCTCGCCCAGCATGCCGCCGTTGATGACTTCGCATTCGACGTCTTCGCCGGGAATCTCGACCACCCGCAGTTCGATGAGGCCGTCGGACAGGAGAATGCGCGCGCCGGGCTCGAGGTTTTCCGCCAGCGTGGGGAAGGTCGTGGCGATGACGGAAGAAGAGCCGAGGATATCGCGCGGGGTGATGGTGAGGCGCTGACCGGCCTTGAGCTGGACGGGAATGCGGTTCTTCAGGCGCCCGGTACGGATCTTGGGGCCCTGAAGATCGCCGAGGATGCAGACGTTCCTGCCTTCCTCTTTGGCGATTTTGCGGACCATTTCGATGAGCTTCTGTTTTTCCGGCAGAGTGCCGTGGGAAAAATTCAGGCGGGCGACATCGAGGCCCGCGCGCAGCAGCTCACGAAAAATCGTTTCATTCGAGGAAGCGGGTCCGAGCGTGGCGACGATTTTGGCGCGGCGCAGGCTGTCACTGGCGACGCCCGAGCCCGACTGCAAGAAGTTCATCCAACCCCCAAAGCGATTGAGTTAATGGTGTTGTGTACAGGCGAGATGCGGAAGGCCGTGCTGAGGTCCCAAACGATTCTACCGTGCGGCGGCGGATCGGGCGGCCTGAGGAGGGCCGACGGGTGGATTCGGCGACGAGACCGGCTCGACCAGAGCGGGTGTGCCGTGGAGATCCTCGTCGGTAACCGGATGGGGGCGAACGTCCGGGAAGGGGAAAAGCTGAGCGTTGAATTCAGCCCCGATGAGGACGCTGAAGGAGATCATATAGAGCCAGACCAGGGTGGCAATGCCGGCGCCGAGAGAGCCGTAGACGATGGAATAGTCGGCAAAACGGGTGACGTACCAGCCGTACAGCAGCGTGGCGAGGAACCAGGACCCGGTGGCAATGGTGGCGCCGGGAAGGGTTTCGCGCCAGCGGCCGCGGATGAAGGCCTGTTTGCCGCCGCGCGTGGGATGCTTGTGGCGGGGGACCCCGAAATGGTAGATGAGGACGAGGGACATCACGCTGGCCAGAAGCGCGATCCCCCAGCGGATGAAACGCCAGAAGAAGATGACGTAAAGCTGGAGGCCGTGATCGGAGTTGACGATCATCCAGTTTTCGATGAAGTGGCCGAAGGTGAGGAACGCGGTGGCGGCGGCCATCGGGAGCATGGTGCCCGGAACCAGCAGAGCGGCAGCGATGCGCTCCTGCCAGAAGCCCCAGTAGCCGCGGGGGAGACGGTAGGCGCGGCGGAATCCATCCATCAACGTCAGCAGCACGCCCATGGCGGCAAACACGCTGACAAAAACGCAGCCCCAGACGATGCGGATGGAACGGGTGTGGTAGCTGAGGAAGTAGTTCTGGACCAGCAGCATCGTGTCCGGCGGGAGGACCTGCTGCAGTGCGGCGCGGAGAACGCCGCGGATGTCATCGCCCGAGGGCATGACAGCGAAAAGCGTCGTGACCACGACGAGAGCGGGAAAGATGCTGAGCATCGCGGAATAGGCCGCCGCCTTGGCCATGGAGAAGACGCTGTGGCCGAAGGCGGCCCAGATGGCCCTCCGAAGATGCGCGAGCAGGCGCAGCATACGCAAACAGGGTACAGGCTAGCAGGACCAGTTTGCAGTGCAGAAACGCGAAGGCAGGGTTTGCCGCGGTTCCCCCAACCCCTGCGGTAACGGCCCGGCCTTGCCGGGGAGAGGTCTTGGCAGCCCCTACTGGCCGCCGGGGGTCTCCGCCGTGCCACCCTGCTTCCACTTCTCGAGGAACGCCGTAACCGAGTCGGGGCTCATCGCGCGCATGTTCTCGAATTCACCGGTCCTCTGACTGTAGAGAAGACGGCCGTGCGCATCGAGGACGGCGAGAGCCGGAACGCCACGCTTCAGCGGCACCCCGTATTTGTCGGCAAGGTCGAGGTTCTTGTCGTATCGGCCAATGTCGATATCAACGAGGACGTAGTTGGCCTGGAGAAGAGCGTCGTTGGGCGCGCGATGGAAATAGATATCGAGGACCTGACAGTCGCCGCACCAGTTACCCCCGAAGTCGAGGATGACACGCTTGTGCTCGCGTGCCGCCGTGGAGACGGCTTCGCGGATCTCGGCATGGGCGTCGGCGTCCGCGTTGTAGATATGGCGCGGAGTGAACTGGGCGTGCGCGGGAACGACGGCCAGCGCAGTGAGAAGGGCGAGGAGAGCGCTCGGAGCTTTCAGAGTCATGGCGATTGGGGCGGGAAACTGGGGGCTCCCAGGTACAGGGTACAGGGTTCGGATGACCCGGTACAGCGGCATCCGCAGAGCTGGCGGCAACTAAAACCAGGAACTGCGAAGGCGAGCGTGGAAGCGCCGGCCGAGGATGCCGCCGACAGCGCCGGCGAGGTGTGTCTGGAGGATGATTTTTCGAGAGCGGGTCACAACCGTCGTGGCTCAGACGAGCGGGGCGCGGGCGATTTCTTCCAGCACCTTCAGCGGGGAGATTTCCGGACGGACCATGGCTTCCGGGCGGACGAGGAAGGTCTGTTCCAGCGCATACTGGCCCGCCAGGACCGCATGCGGAACCGTATCGGTGTAGACCATCCACGATGACCCGGGCGGAAACCGGAACGGGTATTTCGGGCATTCGGACTGAAAGCCTGGATTCTCTTTCAGGAAATTGTGGAAGCGCATCATGAAGTCGTCATAGGGGGAGCGCTTGATGGAGGGGATCGCGGCGCCGAGTCCAAGGGCGCGGCCGGTCGCCTTGCCGATGCGGGAGATTGCCGAGCCAGGATTCGGCGCGATGTCATGGGGGGCGAAACGGCGGACGGTGGCGGCAAAGGGGTCGCTGACGATCCAGTCGCGCGTACGCGCCGGATGGATGTTGTTAAAGAAGCGCAGAATCCGCGCGCCGTACGTGGGGCGCGTCGGGAAGGCGTCGGTGTGGAGGAGATCGTTGCGGCGGCGAAGCGGCAGGTCGCGGTTCTGCTCTTCCTGCGGGCGGAAGCTGGCGTAGTCCAGCTTCCAGTGCTCCTGATACGGCGCGAGAAAAGCGGCGAGAAAGTGGACGACCGAATTGGAGTAACTGCGCATGATCTGCTGCAGGCGGGCAACGGCCGCGGGGTCGGCCGTCTTGGCGTCGAAGCCGCTGACTTTGTCGAGGCCAGGCTTGTAGGCGATGTTTTTGTGGAGCGAGCTGTCTGCCTGCTGCTGGCCGAGAAGAAAGCTGACATCCTCGGCGGCGAGCGGGACGGGCGTTTGCGGAAAGTAAAGGATGTCTCCGGCTTCAAGCTGCGCGCAGAAGGCGCGGGACTGTTCCGGTGTGGGAATGAGCGAGCTGGCGGAGATCGTGACGACGGCCATAGCGGGCTACAGGTGACAGGTTACAGCCTGTGTACCGTCGGGTACAGGGGGCGCTTTTGCCGGTGTCTTACCCGGGGAAGCCTTCGTTTAAGCGGCGAGTCTGCGGCGCAGCCACACGCCGGTAAAGAAAACGAGCGCGAAGGCGAGGACAGCCAGCCCGATCGGAAAGGCAATGTAAAGGTAGCTGTCGGCGTAGTTCACGTGGTTGTGGCCGATGATGTTCCAGCAGAGCAGTCCGACGATGGCCAGGAACAGCGTGCCGAAAAAGGCGAGGAAGCCGGAGGCCAGGGAAAGAAACAGCGCGGAGAAAAGCCCGAAGTCGCCGAGAGGGATGCCGAGGAGGCGAGCCGGTTGCACAGCCGCGTTCACAGCAGCGACTCCACGATGATGCGCTGGCCGGCGAGGGAAATTAGGTAAATCTGCAGCACGCCACTAGAATACAGACTTATGGCTGGAACCGCGCAAATCCCGCTGTACAGCGCCACAAAAGTGGCGCAGGAAGCGCAGGTGCGCGAGGCCGGCAACGGAATGTGCTGGGCGACATTCGGCGAAGTGCACACGACTGCGGACGAACTGGAGCGGATTGTTCACGCGGTGCCGGCGGTCGTGGCGGCGGCCCTGCGCCAGCGCGCCTGGTACTTTGTCCCGCTGGCGATCGGCGAGAACGACGACACGGTGGTGGCGCCGGACTATACCGTGGACCTGGGGGATCGGGCGATCTGCCATCGCAACGTTCGCTTCGGCGGATCGGAGTGCATTTTTATTTCGACGCGGCTGATGCAGGACCGCTTCGCGCTGGCGTTCGAGTTCCTGATCAACGTTGGACATCACTTTGTGGATGTGGTGGGCGTGCCGCAGAGCTTTGCCGATCTGGTGTGGTCGCAGGCCACCAACGATGTGCGCGGCGAGACCAGCCACGACGCATGGGAGAGCCGGCGGCGGGCGACGGACCGCAGCCGCGGGAGCGAAGTCGACGAGCGGGCGAAGTCCAGCTATCTGGAGTCCACGTTTTCCGATGCCCTCGCCGTTTACATGCTGTCGCTGACGGTGGATTTCGATTACGCGGACCTGCGCGAACGCGAGTATCCGCTGCTGGCCGCGCCGGCGCTGGCCGAGCGGCTGCGGCACGTCGCGGAGATGTTTCCGCCCAATCCCGGGTATGAGTTTGAGATCCGGTACCGGCGCAGAGGCTGAGCCTTTCCCGATCCCGCCGGAGAGATGAATCGATGCGCGCGCGCAAGCCGGCTGCCCCTCTCGACGAAGAATCGCTCTACAACTATGCGGTGAAGCTGCTGGGCCAGCAGATGCGGACGGTCGCCGAGGTGAAGCGGCTCCTGCGGCGTCGCGTGGAACCGGGGGAGACGGGCGAAGCGACGGTCGGCGCGGTCGTGGCGCGGCTGAAGGAACG
Source organism: Acidobacteriaceae bacterium (assembly GCA_035508305.1). Taxonomy (GTDB): domain Bacteria; phylum Acidobacteriota; class Terriglobia; order Terriglobales; family Acidobacteriaceae; genus Palsa-343. Next base: position 45,471 of record DATJNE010000223.1, read on the forward strand.
TAAATACCTGAACGATCCGGCCTACGCGCAGGAATACGCGAAGCTGCGCCAGGAGAACGCGAGCTTCGGCAAGCGGCGTGTGCAGCAGGACCTCATGCGGAAGGGCGTGCAGGCCGCCGTCATCGGGGAAACGCTCGATGCGGCGTACGGCGATGTCAACGAGGAGGAACTGGCGCGGCAGCATCTGGAGCGCAAGCGGGTGAAGAAGCCCACCAGTGACAAGGAGGCGGCACGGGTGGCGCGGATGCTGATGCGCGCGGGCTTCGGGCCGGGGGTGATTTTTCGGATCCTGAAGAAGTGGGATGTTGAGGACGAGACGCTTGCCGGGCTGGAAACCAGCCAGGACGATGCTCAGGCGGAAGACTGATCTTCGCGTTTCGGATCCCTCGTCACATGGCGACGTAAAGCCATTAAAGTTCTGACATGCCCGTTTTCGCACTGGTCAGCACGCTGGTGTGCCTGGCGGCCGCGTTCAGCCTCGTCAGCCGGCGCGTGCTGCGGCTGCCGATAACGGTAGGCGTCATGGTGCAGTCGCTGGCGATGTCGCTGGTGGTGGCCGTGGTGGGGCGCGCCGTGCCGGGGCTGCATGCGCGCGTGGCTGCCGAAGTGGCACGGATCGATTTCTCGGCGCTGGTGCTCCACGGAATGCTGGCGTTCCTGCTGTTTGCCGGAGCGCTGAAGCTGGATGTGAAGGAGCTGGCGAAGCAGAAAGCCGCGGTCACCGCTCTGTCGGTCTTCGGAACGCTGCTGTCGACGGCGATCGTGGCAGGACTGCTGAAACTGATCCTGACGGTGACGGAGTTTCATGCGACCTGGGTGGCGTGCCTGCTCTTCGGCGCGCTGATCTCGCCGACCGATCCGATCGCGGTGCTGGAACTGCTGCGCAGAGTGGACGCGCCCGCGGGACTGGAAGCGCAGCTGACCGGCGAGTCGTTATTTAACGATGGGGTCGGGGCGGTCGTGTTTCTCACGCTGCTGGCCTCGTTCGACAGCGGTGGACCGCCGTCGGTGGCCAACTTCACATGGCTGCTGCTGATCAAGGCCGGCGGCGGGGTGCTGATGGGCGTGGCGCTCGGGCTATTGGTTTACCGGCTGGTGCGGGCGGTGGACAGCTATCGCGTCGAGGTCCTGCTGACCCTGGCGCTGGCGATGGGCGGATATGCGCTGGCGGATGCATTGCGGCTTTCGGCCCCGCTGGAAGCGGTGGCCGCCGGGATCGTGGTCGGCGGCCGGGCGCGGCATCTGGCGATGTCGGAAGAGACGCGGGGTCACGTCGACGATTTCTGGGAACTGATTGACGCGTTCATGAACGTGATTCTGTTCCTGCTGCTCGGGCTGGAACTCCTGGCAATGCCGTGGAACGTGGACTACGTGTACGCGGGGCTGCTGGCGATTCCCGTCGTGCTGGGCGCGCGCTGGCTGAGCGTGGGGGCGTCGCTGGGGCTGGTGCGGGCGTTTCACAAGCCGATGCGCGGCGCGATGAGCGTACTGACGTGGGGCGGTCTGCGCGGCGGACTGGCGGTGGCGCTGGCGTTGTCGATTCCTCAGGGGCGGCCGCACGATCGGCTCCTCGCCATCACCTATATCGTGGTGATCTTTTCCATTGTGGTGCAGGGACTCACGATGAGCAGCCTGCTGCACCGGCTCGGCCTGGGGCGCAAGCAGCCGGTGGACGTGCCCTGAGGCGTGCCTCACGTGGTATTCTGCGGCGTTCGTTATGGCAGACAGAACAACTCCAATCCGGGTGCTGGTCGCCAAGCCAGGGCTGGACGGCCACGACCGCGGGGCGAAGGTGATTGCACGGGCCCTGCGGGATGCCGGGATGGAAGTCATCTACACGGGTTTGCGGCAGACGCCGGAGATGATCGTGACGGCAGCCATCCAGGAAGACGTGGACTGCGTGGGGCTGAGCATCTTATCGGGCGCCCACAACGCCATCGTGCCGCGCATCACCGCGATGCTGCGGGAGCAGGGTGCGGGCGACATTCTGGTGGTCCTGGGCGGAACCATTCCCGATCAGGACATCGCGGCGCTTCGGGAACAGGGCGTGGCCGCGGTGTTCGGGCCCGGGACGTCGCTGGAGGCCGTGGTGACCTTCATCCGGGAGAACGTGAAGGCGCGGGGCGTCCAGGTTGAGTGAACAGCCAATTCGGCCAGGGCGTTCGGCTCACTCTCGACGGATCGATCGCAAGGGGCCAGGGGCGAGTACGACGCTTCGCAGGCCAGCAATCAGTACGTGTAGAACCCCCGTCCGGATTTCCTTCCCAGCCACCCCGCATCCACCATTCGCACCAGCAGTGGGCAGGGCCGGTACTTCGGATCGCCCAGCCCATCGTGCAGCACGCGCATGATGTCCAGGCACACATCGAGACCAATGAAATCCGCCAGCGTCAGCGGCCCCATGGGATGCGCCATGCCCAGCCGGAAGACCTCATCGACCGCATCCGGTGTCGCCACGCCCTCCATCACCGCATACATGGCCTCGTTCAGCAGCGGCATCAGCACGCGGTTCGAGACGAACCCCGGCGCATCGTTCACCTCCACCGCCGTCTTGCCCAGCTTCTCGGCCAGCGTCGCGACGGTCTCGTAGGTCTCCTGGCTGGTCTGCAGACCCCGGATCACTTCCACCAGCTTCATCACCGGGACGGGATTGAAGAAGTGCATCCCGATCACCCGCTCGGGCCGCCCGGTTGCGGCCGCCAGTTTTGTGATGGATATGGACGAAGTATTCGACGCCAGAATCACCTCGGGGCGAGCAATCCCGTCCAGGTCCTCAAAGATCGCCCTCTTCACCTCCAACTGCTCCGTCGCCGCCTCCACGATCAAGTCCGCCTCCCCTAGCGCGCTCCGATCGAGCGTCCCCTCGATCCGCGCCAGGGCATCGTCCACCTCCGTCAGCGAAATCTTCCCCTTCTCGGCTTCGCGCCCCAAGTTCTTCCGGATCGTCTCCAGTCCCCGATCCAGAAACCGCTGCTCCACCTCGCACAACAGCACCCGGTACCCGCTCCGCGCAAACACATGGGCAATCCCGTTGCCCATCGTCCCCGCGCCGACCACCCCAACGGTCTTCATCTCACCCATGCATCCGCTCCACTGCGGCATGGTAAGACACCTGGGGCTGGGATGGATAGGTTGTGTGGCCTGGCTGGAGCAGGAAAGGCGGGCGCGAGCGAACCGATCCTGAGAGGCTAGCGGCTGCCGGCCGGCTGCACCTGGACCAACAGGCAGGTCACGTTGTCGCGTCCGCCGGCCTCGTTCGCGGCGTCCACCAGCGTCTGGGCCGACTGCTCCAGGTCGTCGTCCGCGCTCAGAATCCGCGCGATCCTCTCCTCGTCCACTTCGCGGGTCAGCCCGTCGCTGCACAGCAGAAACAGGTCACCTTTCTCGACGTCAAGCTCCACCGCGTCTTCGCTCACCGTCGGCTGCGTTCCGATCGCCCGCGTGATCACGCTGCGGAACGGCGACCGGGCCGCCTCTTCGGCGGTCATGGTTCCCAGCCGGATCTGCTCGTCCACCAGGGAGTGATCCTGGGTCAGCTGCTCCAGCCGGCCAGCGCGCAGCAGGTAGCAGCGGCTGTCTCCGGCATGGACGATCCGCGCCGGTCCGTCTGCCAGCAGCAGCGCCACCAGCGTGGTCCCCATCCCGTAGAGTCCCGGTTCCCGCTCAGCCCGCTCCAGCACCGCGTGGTTCGCCTCCGCGATGGCGGCATGGAGGCGATCCCGTCCGGAACCCGCGCCGTCGGCCGCGCCCATTCGCTGGAGGACGATGTCGACGGTCATCCGGCTCGCGACCTCGCCGCCCGCCGCGCCGCCCATGCCGTCGCACACGATGTAAATGCCGTGCTCCGGCTGGTAGCCGAACGCATCCTCATTGCCGCTGCGCACCCGCCCCTGACTCGTCCGCGCCGCCGCTCTTGCCACGATCATTGCCTGGGCCATGGAACCAGATTCACGATACACGATGCACCGCCCTCCTATGTCACCCGTCGATCACGGGTAACCGATCCCCAATCGGTCTCCTGCACGCACTGCCCCGAAACCTGTCCTGTGCCTGCCATCACCTTTCCACCCGATGTCCTCCTCTACAATCACCCTGAGGAACCATAGCCATATGCCGCGCAAGCCGTTCATCGCCGCCAACTGGAAAATGTACAAAACTCCGGCCCAGGCTCAGGACTTCTTCAAGGGCTTCCTTTCCCTGGTCGCCAATCACCAGCGCGATGAGATCGTTGTTTGCCCGTCGTTTACGTCTATCTCCGTTGCCATCGCTGCCGCTACCGGATCGGGTGTCGCGATCGGCGCCCAGAACATGCATTTCGCCGAGGAGGGCGCCTATACCGGCGAGACCTCTGCTTTGATGCTCAGAGCGATCGGGGCCACACACGTTATTCTTGGCCATTCCGAGCGCCGCCAGTACTTCGCGGAAACCGACGACCTCATCAACAAAAAGCTGAAGACCGCTCTCCAGCACCACCTCATTCCCATCGTGTGCGTGGGAGAGGTTCTGGCCGAGCGCGAAGCCGGCAGAACCGACGAGGTCCTTCTCCGCCAGACGCGCGGCGTTCTTGCCGGGATCGCCGCGGCTGACGCTGCTCCCATCGTCATCGCGTACGAGCCGGTGTGGGCCATCGGCACCGGCAAAACGGCTACGCCGCAGATCGCCTCCGAAGCGCACGGCGTGGTCCGCGCCGAAGTGGCACAACTACTGGGAAGAGAAGTGGCGGAGAGCCTGCGCATTCTCTACGGAGGCAGCGTGAAGCCCGACAATGCCACGGCTCTGATGGCGGAAGCGGAGATTGACGGCGCTCTGGTCGGCGGCGCCAGCCTCGATCCGCAGTCCTTTGCGAAGATCGTCCACTACTGATTGCGCATATCCGCCATTATGCGAGCAGGCACAGGGCTCCGCGTTGAGCCAGCGCCCGGTCGAAAGTCACCACCGTTCCTTCCGATGCCTCCGCTACGGCCAGCATCCAGGCATCAAACCACACCTTCGGCGACGCGGTGCGGGCCGAAGCATGTTTGCGAAAGCGGGCGCGGAGTATCCACTGCGCGCCGCGGCTTCATGAATTCTGCGGTGCAGATCGCGGGGACGATCGAGCGAAGTTCGGACGGTTGAGGACTTCATGAGCGAGAGTACGATACTGTGACTTAAATAAGTCAACTTCATGAATCGATTCACAATCAACTTCCCATCGCATCAAACCGGCCCATGAACGAGCCTTCGACTATCGCCGAAATCCTGGCCAACAGCCGCACCATCGCCGTTGTCGGTCTGACGAATCGCGAAGGGCGCGCCTCCCTCGGGGTTGCGCGGTTCCTGCAGTCCCAGGGATACCGCATCATCCCGGTCAACCCGCTCATCGACTCCGCGCTGGGGGAAAAAGCCTGGCCCAGCCTCGATGCCGCCTTCGCCGAACACCCTGAGATCGACCTGGTGAACGTTTTTCGCTCCTCCGAGCACGTTCCCGCGATCGTCGAGGACGTGATCCGCCTCGGGATCCCGCGCCTCTGGCTGCAGGAGGGAGTCGTACATGAGGGAGCCGTGGCCCGGGCCGAAGCCGCGGGCATCCGGGTCGTCCAGGACCGCTGCCTTCTCAAGGAGCGCATGGCGGCCGGCTGGAGGAGCTGAACGACGGGCGACGGCTGACGGGTGACGGGTGACGGGTGACGGATCTGGAGAGGGAAGCGGGTCGACCCCTCGCCTGGGCGCCTGTCCCATGGCCCTCCCCCCACCCCCCTGGGGGGGTTGGCATGCATGTATTTGATTCGACGGGAGGGGCGATTTTGGGGCGTGACGTATGAATTTGATTCTGAAATCGATGCGGGTATCCATTGTGGAATGAAATTGATGCGTGGTGGCTCAGGATGAGTGGCACGCATGTATTTGATTCCACAGTGGGATCGGTCGATGTAT
>DATJNE010000224.1:0-4464 GCA_035508305.1 Acidobacteriaceae bacterium
GGAGCCTGCAATCGTCCGGCAGTGAATTGCCGCCCACTGCGCCGACGGATTCCTTCCGCCAGCACCACCCTTCTCCTCTCGAAGCGCGCCCTCCTGCAACGACTTCGCCAGGTTCACCCACGGCCGCGGTCCCCAACCGGCTAAATCGGCATGCGCCGGTGAGAATACCGGCGCATGCCGCTAGGGAATCCCAGCCAAACCATCGGCGTCCTACGTCGCCGCCACCGGTGTCACCGGCTGTCCGCAGTGCGAGCATCGCTTCGCCGCCAGCGGAACATCCGACAGGCACTCCGGACACGGACGCGTTGCCGGCGGGGCTGCTTCCGCGGGCTTGAACTTCTTCATCAGTGCATTCACTGGCAGTACGAACACGAAATACACCACCGCCGCGATCAGCAGAAACGAAATCACCGCGTTCAGGAAATCGCCGTACTTGATCTTGCCGCCGTTGATGTCCAGCACGAGCGCCGAAAAATCCGGCTTGTGTACGATTGCCGCAATCAGAGGGTTGACAATATCGGTCACCAGCGCATTCACGATCGCCGTGAACGCTGCCCCGATCACAACGGCCACAGCCAGATCCATCACATTGCCGCGCAGAATAAAATCACGAAAACCTTTCAGCATTGCCACGCCTCCAGGAGTAAGAATCCGGGGGAACTCGCATTATAGGGGCAGAGCGTCACCCAGTCAGCCATCAACTTGCCCCCCGCCCGCCCTGGACGCCTCATAACCGAACATTTACAGGATTGGGCCAGCGCGCTACGATGGCATCTCTCCCCGAACTCCTGTCGCCCCGGAAGGAAGGCCATGGCCGCCACACAGGATGCCGCCTTTTACTACAGCATCGAAGAGTCCAAAGACAACAATGGCTGGATCACAACCACCATCCATTGTCACGGCCGGCTCGTCAGCCAGACCGCCGCTCAGATCAGGGATTTGGTCAAACCGCTCCTGGACCGGGGCGGTCGCATTGTCCTCGACTTCGCCGGCCTCGATTACCTCGACAGTTCCGGCCTCGGTGCCCTCGTCGGACTCAAGGTCTCCGCCCTCCACCAGGGCCTCGTCAAACTCGAACTGGCCAATCTCTCACCCCGCCTCAAGGATCTGCTCACCATGGCGAACCTGACTCAGCTCTTCGCCAGCTAGATTGACTCTCAGGTGATCTCTTCGTCCTCGTCGCGGACCACCGTTCCGGTTCGCGGGCCCTCCGACGTATGCACCCCCCACGCCATGCGCGGCGTGTTGTGCGCCAGCCCGTACCGCCCGTCCGGCGCCAGCAGAATGATCCCGCCGTGACCGCCCGCGCGCCGCAGCAAATACGCCATCGCCTCCGGCGCCACCTGCTCCGGCGACCGCCCCGCCAGCACCCGATCCGTCGCCCACTTGCCCAGTACCAGCTTCATGATCGGCTCACCCCATCCCGTGAGGGACACCGCCGCGCTGGCGTTGTCCGCATAGCAGCCGCATCCGATCAGCGACGAGTCTCCCACCCGTCCCGGTTCTTTGTTCAGCGTCCCGCCCGTCGACGTCGCCGCCGCCAGCCGCCCCTCCGCGTCGAGCGCTACCGCTCCCACCGTGTCATGCGAATCCTCGTGCCCCGAGAAGGTTCGGTCCGGCGCGCCTTTCAATTCCCGCGCCTGCGCCTCCGCCAGCCGTCTGCGCTCCCGGTCCAGCACCAGCTCCGCATTGTCAATCAGCGCCATCCCCTGAGCCCCGGCAAAAGCCTCCGCCCCCCGCCCGACAAAATACACATGCGGACTCCTGTCCAGCACCAGCCGCGCTGCCTGAATCGGATTCCGGATCCGTTCCACGCACGCTACCCCACCCGCGCGCAAGGTCGCCCCGTCCATCAGCAGGGCATCCAGCTGCACCCGCCCGTCCCGCGTCAGAAAACTCCCCCGCCCGGCGTCGAACGCCGGATCGTCCTCCATCGAGGTCACCGCCGCCTCCACCGCGTCCACCGCCGAACCGCCCCGCTCCAGCACCCGCCACCCCTCCTGCAGAGCGTCGAATACACCCTGTTCGTGCGCCTCCAGAACATCCGCCGGAATGTCCCACGCGCCGCCGTGCAACAAAAGAATCGGAGATCGAGCCATAGAGGAAAAGGGGATTGTACCGTTTTGGGCTGGTCATGCGGCTCAGGAAAATTTTTGAGCGCTGCCGCCGTGAACTCCCGGCGCCCCCCGCCGATATCCTGAGCAACCTCCAAAGAACGGACTGCAAGCGCGCATGAGTTCCAGCTTTCTCCGATGGGATGCGTCCACGCCGGTCCGGCGCGACGAAGCCAGCGTCAACCCCGAGGCCCCGCGCCGCGGTGACTCCAGAGACGTCGAAATCGTTCTCCCCGGCCGCGGTCTCCAGTATCCAGGCCGCCTTGCCGCCCTCCGTCTCGAAGACTGTCTTGTCGAAACCAGGTGCCGCCTCGAAGACGGCACCGCCGTCGAAATCTGGTTCCGTACCGAAAATATGCCCCTCCGCATCGCCGCCCGCCTCGTGGAAAAAAGCGATCGCGGCGTCGCCTTCCAGTTCCAGCCCATGCCCCTCCGCAAACAGGAACAACTCGACGCCCTGCGCACCGAACTCGGCCTCTCCTGATCCCCCTGCCTGTTCGCTTTCCGACTTTCCTCCTGCGCGAACCTGCTCCCGGGTACGGCCTCCCAAATCAATCGCCTTCCTCCACATCCGGATTCGCCCCATAACAAGCAGAGAACCCCTGAGCCTCAGTCCTCTGTGAAATTCAAGGGCCTCTCCCGGCGAAGGCAAACGCCGCTCGCCCCCACTCCATCCCCGCCCCGCGCATTTCACCCTTCCGTACCCAGGCCGAAAATGCTCTAATGGCCTCCGTCGCGCCGAAGCCGGCTCCATCGCCTTTCTGCGCCCACTTCTGCCATGTTCGTTCCCACCACCTTTCATGCCGCCCTGTTCTTCACGATCCTGAGCACCGTCTGCTGGGGCTCTTTCGCCAACACCTTCAAAGGCACCAAAAACTACCGCTTCGAGCTCTACTACTGGGACTACGGTCTCGGCATCTTCCTCGTCTCCCTCCTTCTCGCCTTCACCCTCGGCAGTTTCTCCGGCGGACCCACGGCCTTCCTCGCCAATCTCCACTCCGCCGACGCCATCAACCTCTTCTACGCTGCCCTCGGCGGATTCATCTTCAACATCGCCAACACCCTCCTCGTCGCCGGCATTGAGATCGTCGGCCTCGCCATCGCCTTCCCCGTCTCCATCGGCATCGCCCTGGTTGAAGGCGTCGTCCTCAGCTACCTCCTCCAGCCCCGCGGCAACCCGTTCCTCCTCGCCTGCGGCATCGTCATGGCCATCGTCGCCCTCATCCTCATCGGCAGAGCTTATGCTGCGCTGCGCGCCGGCGGCTCCGTCTCCCGCCGTGGCGTCATCGTCTGCATCATCTCCGGATTCCTCATGGGCATCTTCGCCCCCTTCGTCACGCGCGCCATGACCCGCGGCGCCACTCTCACCCCTTACACCACCGCCGTCTGCCTCACCTTCGGCGCACTGGCTTGCGTCCTCGTCTTCAACCCCATCCTGATGCGCAAACCGATCGCCGGCGCGCCCGTCGCCGGTGCCGAATATTTCCGCGCCCCCGCCTCCTACCACGCCCTCGGGTTGCTCGGCGGCGCCATCTGGGGATGCGGCACCGTCTTCAACTTCGTCGCCGCCTCGCTGGTCGGCGTCGCCATCTCCTACGCCATCGGCCAGGCCTCGCCCATGGTCGCCTGCCTGTGGGGTGTCTTCGTCTGGAAGGAATTCCGCGGCGCCAACGCGAAGGCCAAAGGCTACCTCGCTGCCATGTTCGTCGCCTACGTCCTCGCCCTTGTCCTCATCGCCCGCGCCTACGCGGGATAAGATTCCGCATACTGTTACAAATTCACTTCACGGAGCCCGTAATGGCAGCCATATCCGCCAAATTCGTAACCGTCATGGGTAGTTTTGTTGCGGACATGGCCTTCCGTACCGAAAAACTTCCCGCCTGGGGCGAAACCTTCATGGGTCGCGAGTTCCGCCTCGGCCCCGGCGGCAAAGGATCCAACCAGGCCGTTGCTGCCGCCCGCGTCGGAGCCTCCGTTTCCTTCATCGGCAAGCTCGGCCGTGATGCCCTCGGCGACATCGCCCGCCACACCTGGCGGGACGAAGGCATCGACACCCGCCATCTCCTCGATACCGACACCCCCACCGGTGCCGCTGCCATCATTCTCGACGCAAACTCCGGCGAAAACGCCATCATCGTCGTCCCCGGCGCCTGCTTTACCCTCACTCCCGGCGAAGTCGCTGCGGCGAAGGACCTCGTCGCCGCTTCTTCCGTCTTCCTCACTCAGCTCGAGCTGCCCGTGCCCACCGTCGAGTTTGCCCTTACCCTCGCCCACTCCCTCGGTGTGCCCACCATTCTCAATCCCGCTCCCGGCTGCGCGCTTCCCGCCTCGATCTATCCTCAGTGCGACT
>DATJNE010000225.1:0-6940 GCA_035508305.1 Acidobacteriaceae bacterium
ACGCGGCTGGCTCACCGCCGAATGGGGCGACTCGGAAAATGGCCGCGAGGCGAAGTTTTACAAGCTCTCCGCCAGGGGCCGCCGCCAGCTGGCCGCCGAAGAAGCCACCTGGAATCGGCTCTCCGGGGCCGTCGCGCTCATCCTCGGCGCCGCCCGCCAGGAGATCTAGTCATGTCTCACAAGAAATCCTGGAACCCCTTCCGTCGCGCGCATCACGATCCCGACTTCGATCGCGAGATCGCTTATCACATCGACCGCCTCACCCAAACCGGCATCGCCCAGGGACTGTCGCCCGAAGAAGCCCGCCGCCGTGCCATTCTCGAATTCGGCGGCCGTGAGCAGGTGAAGCAGCAGGTGCGCGAAGTTCACACCTCGCGCCTGGTCGACACCCTGCGCTTCGACCTCCGCGCCGCTCTCCGCTTCCTGCGCCGCTCGCCGTCCTTCTCCGCCGCCGTCATCCTCACGCTCGCGCTCGGCATCGGCGCCAACAGCGCTGTCTTCTCCGCCGTCGATGCCGTCGTGCTGCGGCCCCTGCCCTACCCCGACAGCGCCCGCCTGCTGCAGATCGACCAGCACAACACGCGCAATCGCGACGCCAACGCCTTCGTCGCGCCCACCCGCCTCGAAGACTGGAACCGCCTCAACTCCACCCTCACCGCCATCAGCGGCTACTACACCGACGATCTCTCGGAAATCTCCGGCCCGCTGCCGGAAAAGATGACCATGGGACTCGTCGCCCCGCGCTTTCTCCGCGTCCTCGAAATCGCCCCGCTGCTCGGCCGCGACTTCACCCGCGAAGAAGAACACTTCGGCGGGCCCAACGCCGTCATCATCAGCTACCGCCTGTGGCAGCGCCGCTTCCATGGCGACCCCGGCGTGCTGCGCGAGAAGCTCCACTTCGGCGCCTCTGCGTACTCCATCATCGGCGTCATGCCGCCCACCTTCGACTTCCCCAGCCGCGACGTCGACGTATGGGCGCCCAGCCCACCCGATGCGCCCTACGCGCAACGCCGCGAGGACCCCTGGTTCACCGTCATCGGCCGCATGAAACCCGGCGTCACCTCCGCGCAGGCCATCGCCGACCTGTCCACGGTCCAGGCACAACTGGGCAGGCAATATCCCAAAACCGACGGCGACCTCCAGGTTCTCGCCACGCCCCTGAAGAACACCGTCATCGGCGACATCGGCGATTCGCTCTGGCTTCTCTACGGCTCGGTCACCCTCCTCCTGCTGATCGCCTGTTCCAACATCGCCGCGCTGCTCCTCGCCCGCACCGCCGGCCGCGAGCACGAAGTCTCCGTCCGCTTCTCTCTCGGCGCCTCGCGCCGCGCCATCGTCGGCCAGTTCCTTACCGAGGTCTTCTCCCTTGCTCTCGTCGGATCGCTGCTCGGCCTCATCCTTGCCGCCGTCGCCGCGCGCGCCTTTCACCTGCTCGCCGGCACGCTTCCCCGCGCCACGGAGATTTCCCTCAACGGGCGGATCGTCCTTTACTCCCTGCTCTGTGCCTGCCTCACCACGCTGCTCTGCGGTCTCGTGCCCGCGTTACGCGGAACCCGCCGCGGCCTGGCCCGCTCCCTTGCCCAGGGCGGCCGCACCCAGGTCTCCCATCGCAACCCGCTGCAGTGGTTCCTCGTTGCCGTACAGGTAACACTGGCGGTTACACTTCTCACCGGCGCGGGCCTCCTGCTGCGCAGCCTCCAGCAGCTCGGCCGCGTCCATCCCGGTTTCGACCCCTCCCACGTCCTCACCTTCCAGATCAGCGGCTCCTGGCACGAGACCGCCGACATGGGTGCTCTCGCCCGCCGCATCGACCGTACCCTCGACGCCATCCGCGATCTCCCCGGCGTCGCCGACGCCGCCACTTCCGCCGACCTGCCCGGCGTCCCGTCCCTGTACCAGGTCCAGCTCTATCTCGACGGCAGCCTCGACCCCAACCGCAAAATTCTCACCGAAGCCAAATGGGTCTCCGCCGGCTACTTTGACACCCTGAGCATCCCCCTCCTGCAGGGCGACGCCTGCAAAGAGGGCCGCCCCTCCACCGACCTCCTCGTCAATCGCAGCTTTGTCGAACATTACCTCGGCGGTTCGCCCGCCCTCGGCCATCAGCTCGCCGACGCCTCGGGCAGCGCCTTCGGCGTCAACGGCCGCATTCGCGGCATCGTGGGCGACGCCCGCGAAGAAGGCCTCAACCTCGCCCCCGTCCCCACCGTGTACACCTGCTTCAGCGCGCCCGATCCCTTCCCGCACGTTCTCGTCCGCACCCACGGCGATCCCATGGCCATGGCCGACATCATCCGCCGCCGCATCCACCAGCTCGATCCTGGCCGCTCCGTCTACGCCGTTATGCCGCTGCAGGATCACCTCGACGATGCCGCCTCGGGCAATCGCCTGCGCACCATCCTCCTCGCTCTCTTCGCCGTGACTGCGGTCCTGCTGGCCTCCATCGGCCTCTATGGCACGCTGAATTATCTCGGCCGCATGCGCCAGCGCGAAGTGGGCGTCCGCCTCGCCCTCGGCGCGACGCGCGGCAACATCGTCGCGCACTTTCTCGTGCAGGGACTGCGCATCACCGTCTTCGGCTGCCTCGCCGGCCTCGCGCTCTCCCTCGCCGCCGACCGCCTCCTCGCCGGCATGCTCTACGGCATCTCGCCCCTCGATCCGGCAACCTACGCCGGCGTCCTCATCCTCATCCTTGTTGTCGCCGCCGTCGCCTCTCTGCTGCCCGCCTGGCGCGCTGCCCGCGTCGAGCCCGTCCAGGTCCTCCGCGAAGAATGAGCAACTCACAACTCAATACCTGCTTCCAGCTAATTGGTCCTCAGCGCCGTCAGCGGATTGATCCTTGACGCCCGCCGCGCCGGCAGATATCCCGCAACCAGCGCCACCGCCAGCAGCAGCACAATCACTCCCGCGTACGTCATCGGATCCGTCGCCTCCGTACCGAACAGCAGCGACGCGATCAGCCGCGCCACCGCAAGGGACGCCACCGTCCCCACCCCAACCCCGATCAGCACCATGGAAAGCGTCTTCCCCAGCACGCTCCGCTGCACGCGCCCGCGGCTCGCCCCCAGCGCCATCCGGATCCCGATCTCCTGGGTCTGCCGCGTCACTCCATACGCGATCACGCCGTAGATCCCGAGCGACGCCAGCAATAACCCCAGCCCCGCAAAGATCCCCACCAGCAGCATGAAGAACCGCCGCGGCGACACCGCGCGATCCACGATCATCCGCAGCGGCTGAAACTCCATCGCCGGCTGATTGGGGTTCATCGCGCGCAGGGTGCGCAGCACACTCCCCGCCAGCGTCGCCGGCGGTACGCTGCTCCGGATCACCAGATGCGCATCGTCCGGTCCGCGCTGCATCGCTGAATAGTAGATTTGCCAGCCCTTCTCCGCTTCCACGCTCGACGTGTGCACATCGTCGACCACACCAATCACATGCAGCTGTGTATTGCCGCTCATCAGCACCTTGCCCACTGCGTCTTCGCCCGGCCAGTACGTGCGCGCCGCCGCTGCGTTGATGATCACCACCTCCTGGCTCTTCGGCCCGTCGTCCCAGCGGAAGTCGCGCCCCCGCAGCCGCATCCCCATCGCGCGCATATATCCTGGCGTGCATACATACACCAGGGGCGCCGCCAGCGCACCCGGCGGAAACGTCTTGCCCTGCGGCGTGGGCGTTCCCCACGCGCGGTTCGGTCCCAGCGGTAAAAAGTCCACAATCCCCGCCGCCTTCACCCCCGGCAGCACGCTTACCCGCGCGATCATCTCCTGGAAAATCACCCCGCGCCGCGCCGCTCTCGCATCGTCGTTCGCCGCGCTGTCGTCGTACACCACTCGCATCGACGCCGCCTGATCCGGCTGGAATCCCAGATCGATGTCCAGCACCTTGAGAAAACTCCGCAGCAGCAGCCCCGCTCCCACCAGCAGCACGCACGCCAGCCCCACTTCCGCGATCACCAGGGTTGCGCGCACCGTCTCATGCTTCCGCCCCGCGCTCGCGCCATGCCCGGAGTCCTTCAGCGTCTCGATCAGATTCCCGCTCGCCATGCGCAGCCCCGGCATCAGCCCGAAGAGCACCGCCGCCGCGATCGCCATCACCACCGTCCACCCCACCGCCTGCCCGTCGAAATGCAGCGTGCTCAGCAGCGGCAGCGCCAGCGATCCCTGATGCGCCAGCCACGCCACCAGCGCCCACGCCAGCCCCAGCCCCAGCACCGCACCCGCCCCGGAAAGAATCAGGCTCTCCGTCATCAGCTGCCGCACCATGCGTCCCCGGCTCGCCCCCAGCGCGCTGCGCATGGCGAACTCCTTGCCTCGCGCCGCCGCCCGCGCCAGCAGCAGATTCGACAAATTCACGCACGCGATCAGCAGAATCATCCCCACCGCCGACCACAGCACGATCAGCGACCGCCGCAGCCGCCCGCTCACGTAATCCTTCAGCGTCCTCACTTCGATCGAAGCGCCCTGGTTGTTCACATACGAGCCGCACGACTGCGGATACTTGATGTTCCAGCACAGCTTCGGCACCACCATTTCCGCATCCGCCTGCGCCTGCCCCACCGTCACGCCCGGCTTCAGCCGCCCGATCAGCGGGATCACATTGCCGTCATCCCGCTCGTAGTCCGGGATCAGCGGCGTGACCATGTCCACCCTCGACCCCGGCGAGAACACCGCCCCGAAGTCGAAGCTTTCCGGCAGCACACCCACCACCGTCGCCGGCTCTCCGCTCAGGTCGATCTCTTTGCCCACGATCCCCTTATCGCCCGCGAACTGCCGCTTCCAGTACGCGTATTCCAGCAGAACTACCCAGTGCGCGCCCTTCAGCGTGTCCTCCGGATCGAACAACCTTCCCAGCATCGGATGCACCCCCAGCACCTGGAAGAAATTCCCAAGCACCTCCATCCCCGTCAGCGGCTGCGGCTCGCCGTTGCCCACCGTCAGCCGCAAATTGTCCGGACCGGTAAACGCGTTGTATCCCGTAATGTCCTGGTACGACCGGCTTTGCGCTCGGAACTCCTCATAGGCATCGATCGAATACGTGGCGCACGACAGGCCGCACTTCTGCGGCGGCGGCGCGATCCACACCAGTTGCTGCGACTGCGGAAAGGGCAGCGGCCGCAGCAGGATCGTATTCACCACGCTGAACACCGCCACGTTGGCCCCGATCCCCAGCGCCAGAATCAGCACCGCCACCGTCGTGAACCCCGCGTCGCGCCCCAGCGTGCGCAGCGTGTAGCGCATGTCCTGCCCCAGCACGTCCACAAACGGCAGCCCCCGCGCCGCGCGCTGCTTTTCCCGCGCCTGCTGCATTCCGCCAAATCGCACCATCGCCATCCTCCGCGCCTCTTCCGGCGTCATCCCCCGCCGTACGTTCTCCTCGACCGCCATCTCCAGATGCGACGCCATCTCAGCTTCCAGATCCGCATCCAGCGGCTCCTTGTGAAAGAAGGCGCGAATTCGGTTCCATGCCTGCTCCAGCCATCCGTCTTTCATAGCGCCCCTGTCCCCTGCGAACTTTCGCTACCGGCTACCGGTTCCGCAACCCGTAACCCGTAACCCCATCGCCGATCACTGCTCCAGCACGCGCCCCATCACCATCGCCAGCCGCCGCCAATACGCCACATCCTCCTTCAGCTGCTTCCGCCCGCGCTTCGTGATCGAGTAGAACTTCGCCTTCCGGTTGTTGTCCGAAATGCCCCACTCCGCATCGATCCATCCCCGCTGCTGCAGCCGCACCAGCGACGCGTAAATCGTCCCCTGGTTCAGCAGCACTTCGTCGCCGCTCACCTGCTCGATGCGCCGCGCAATCCCGTATCCGTGCTGCTCGCCCATCGCCGCCAGCGTCTGCAGCACCATCAAATCCAGCGTCCCCTGCAGCAGATCGAGTTTCTCCTCGCTCATCGTTCCTCCCTGTGTCATTCCCACAGAAGACCCGCCTCAGCCCGCGACCTGTGGTTCCGCCACAGGAATCATACGCGGCCCTTGCAACCCCGGTTCCCGCGCCACCGCCTTTTCGTCCCATCCTCGCTCCCGTTCGTCACATCCCCCGCCCGGTGCCCTGCACCCTGCCCCCGTCGCCCGCTCTTCTGCGCATCTCGCGCGCCTTTCCCTCCTCCCTCCCAGCTCCTCCCTCCCGGCTCGCATCCGCGATTCCATCGCGGATGTGCCAAATGTGGAAAACTTGTCAAGTTTTTCGCCCCATTACCAAAGTGCATGTCACTCACAACAGGCCGCTTCTGCGCCATCAAAGTTGGCACGTTTTATGTAGGGACTTGGTATTCTGAAGATAGAGGGGATTTTAAGAAACTGGCCTGTTCGGGCCCCGCCTCGCGGTTCTCCGCGTCGGCTGGGCGAGCCCGGGCGGGCCTTTTCTTTTGCCCCTCATTTTGCATGCAAAGGAACAGGCAAACACCATGAACGTCTTTCAGAAAATCGGCGTCAAAATCGTGAACTTCGGCAAATGGTTCGCCGGAGCCGTCAAGTCCGTCGTCGGCCTCGCGATCCGCGTCGAAACCCTTCTGAAGTCCGAGAAGCCGCTGGAGCAACCCTTCATCACCGGCCTCTCCACCGTCGTCGCCGACGTCGAGGCCCTCATCGCGGCCTCCGAAGGCGCCCTCACCTCGAGTGGCCTCAACTTCGCCGCGGACTCGAAGGTCTACTCCGGCTTCGTCACCCTCATCGACGACTTCAAAAAACTCGCCCCTGTCGTCGAGCAGGCCATCGCCATCCTCGAAGGAAAGGAGGCCCAGACCGCTCCCGCCGCCGCGAACTAACGGCTGAAGCAGGAACTGCAGGGTGCCGGCAGTCCGCAGGGGCTGCCGGCCCCCGGATCGGCAACGAGAAATCGCCGCCTTCGAAAGCGCACGGACTCCGAGCCCTTCGCCCACAAAAATGCCCTCCGGGGGCTCCTGAACCTTTCCGGAGGGTGCTGGAAGTGGTACGTG